>NZ_JALFCU010000064.1 GCF_022771645.1 Selenomonas sp. | reverse complement strand
GCCGCTGGGCCGATAATGTCATGATCGAGCGCTGGTTCCGGTCTTTCAAACACGAAGAGGCCTACCTGACGCAATACAACAACATCAAGGAGGCGCGCCAAGCAATCCGCAACTACATCAGGACTTACAACTACGAACGCTTCCATTCGGCGATCGGCGACATCCCGCCAGCCGAAGCATACTTCCCAGCCATGTTGCTGGATGCAGCGAAAGCAGCCGCCTGATTCACTATAAAATCATCGGATTTTTGTCTTGACAAGCGTGCCATTATAACGTATCATCGTTTACTCGACTTCGCCGGATATCGAAAAGGTGTACAGGATTTTCGACTACGCGATTGCAGCTGGCATCGACATCCAGGTTCCTGACAATATGCTTCAAACGAGGCATCGTATCCAAGGGAGGAACCGAGATGGCAGCAACGAGTGACAGCGGCCTTGGAAATGGCGTGAATGGCGCACCGCAGACAAGTCTGGAAGAAGGTATCTATTCGGCGCAGGAAGCTGCCAATGAATTGACGAATCCATCGCCACCGAAATATCATCCTTCCGAGAAACACGATCCAGCGCACGGATGGGGAAGCCCGAATCCGATCAAGACGCAAAGCGAAGGGCAGCATATTTTGGAGACGGGATATCCAAACGGAAAGCAGATTTACAACATCACTTCAGACCGCAAAATGGTGAAGTTCCAGCCGAACAATACACCTCAAAATGGGTATCACGCTTACGAAGTGAAATCGCCGCGCGATATCCCGGCGGCCGTTTTGAAACAAATGCTGAAAGATGGCGTCATATCAAAGGCTGAATACCAAAAGCTCCGGAAAGGAAAAGCGTGACAATGGAAAAATTTTTGATTGGCGACAAGAATGTTTTTGCAATTTCCTATCGATTCTTTGAAAAGGCGCGGGAAACGGAACTGGAAATGTATGTCGATGGGAAGAATATTTTAGCGTTCTCGCGCAACGGGCAGCAGATGACGACGCGGTGGAATCTTGATGAGATTGCAGAGTGGCTGCGGTCGTTTTTGAAGGGGACGAAACAGGATCCTTACCCAGTAGAGACACCGGGACGTATTGCGGCGGAAAAAGACATTCAGGCGCGAGAGTATGATACGGATGACATGGCGGCATTCGATGCGTATTATGATGCCTTGGATGCGTGGAACTTGCGCCATCGTTGGCATACGGCTTCCGCAGGCGCGATTCTTGCGGATGTCTATTTCCAGCTTGTGGGCGATGCGGTAGAGATTTCTTGGAACAATCAGGAAGCTGATGATGGAGTCGTGTTCGAAGAACAGATCGGTGGTGCGAAAGTGCCGAAAGCGGTTTTTGTTCGTGTCGTGGACGATTTTTTGAAAGCGTATGCGACGCAGTGGTTCTGACCGACTGATTACTGGAGTGCAATCGTAAAAAAGGAGTTCTTCTCGGCGTATTTTAGCCGGAAGGACTCCTTTTTTGTTACGCCTGTTTCGTCAGTGCTTCGTACATCTTCATGAGCGCGGCGACGCAGTCGCTTTCGGTCATCTTCAGAGAAAAGCCGTAGGCGCGCATGACGGCGCGGTCGTTGTTGCGGTGGGCTTCGCGGAGGTCTGCGGGCATGGCGACGGCGTCATAGAGGTCGGCGAGGCTGTCGCCAGGGTAATGGGCGCGGGCGTCGAGTATCCCTTGCGCTGTCTGCTCGATGGCGGCGCGCTGCACAGGGGTTGGGGTCGGCCAGGGAAAGTTGTTGTAGACGATATCTTTGGAATAACTGTAGTCGCTCTTCATGCGTCCGGCAACTGCACGCATCCAGGCCATATGAACGTTGCTCTCAAGGATACCAAACATATATGCATCAGCATTTTCAATCATCATGAGTTTGTTGCCAGCGATGACATCGCTCCCAAGGAATCCAATGGGAATATAACGACGATTTTGCGAGGATACGACAGGGACGGCGATGAAGTGCGCAGGGTTCAGTTGTTCACGGAATAGCGTCGGTGTTTCTGCCATCTTGCGCGTTGGTGCAAAGGTGCTTTTGAGACGCATATCGCGGACTGCTTGCACGCGTTTCATGACTTCGGGCATCTTGCGGAGTTCCGAAGGCGGGCAATCGACGAGCCACAGACAATAGCGATATTCGTTGCTGATAAATTCTTCGCCCATCATGTAACGCTTGATATATTTTTCTGCGCGCGGCTCTATTTCAACGAGCTGCGCTTTTTCTTCGGGCGAGAGAATCAGGTTGCCGCCGTCCGTTGGCTGATTGCCGCGCCGCATTTTTGTGACAAGGCAGAGAGGTTTCGTGCGACTTTCGATGAAAACGGTCGGCATTGCAGAGAGATACGGGTTGATTTCTTCGACGGCCTGCGCATTTCCGTTGACGAACAAGAGCTTTTGTTGTGGATTCGATGCGCTGCTGAAGCCGAGAATGACACAATGAACTTGCGCTTTTTTTACGGATTCGCTGTTCCAGCGGAATGTCTGATGTGCAAAGTCGATGTGAATGCCGAAGCGTTCATAGAGCGGCTTCCAGACGATGGCGACGAGCTCGCCTTGTGTGATGGAATTTGTTGAGACGAATGCGGCGCGGCTGGCTGTGCCATGCATGTATTGTGCGGCTTTGAAGTACCAGCAGGCAACATAATCGATTTTTCCAGCGCGTTTGTATGGCTTGCCGTTTTCGTCAACGTATATGTTTTGGATGTCCTCGCGTTGGCCAGTGGATTGATACGCCATGCCTACAAACGGCGGATTCCCCATGATCTTCACGTCGTCGCTCGGTGGCAGAATCTCTTTCCAATCCACGCGCAGCGCATTTGCTTCATGAATATTCGTGACGGCTTTGAGCGGCAGGAAGTCCATCTGCTTGTGCAGGATGTCTTCTGTCTCGTGGAACATCTGGCTTTCGGCGATCCAGAGCGCGGTCTTTGCCACAGCGCAGGCGAAGTCGTTGATTTCGATGCCGTAGAATTGGTCGATCGTGACCTTGATGAAGCCGGCCGTCGTGTCGCCGAACGCGAGGTCGAGCACGCCCGTGCCGCTCGCGCCCATGAGCGTTTCGCGCAGGATGTCGTTTTCGAGGCGGCGGAGCGAGAGGTACGCTTCCGTGAGGAAGTTGCCCGAGCCGCAGGCCGGATCAAAATATCTTCCGTGCGCGAGCGCGTCTTGGAGTGCGTGCAGGCGGGCGTTGCGGCGCTTCGGCTGTTTTTCGTCCATCGCATCGCGGAACTCCGCGCGGTACGCGTCGAGGAATAGAGGGTCAATCACTTTATGGATATTTTCGATGCTCGTGTAGTGCATGCCACCGTGGCGGCGTGTCGCGGGGTTCAGCGTGCTCTCGAAGATCGCGCCGAAGATCGTCGGGCTGATCTCGCTCCAGTCGAAGCCGCAGCCTTCTTCGAGGATGAGGCGGCGCGTCGGCTCGTCGATCGGCGGGATCGGCACGTCCTCGGTGAACAGGCTGCCGTTGACGTACGGGAACGCGGCGAATTTCGAGTCGAGGAAGCGGTCGCGCGCGTCTTCTTTCTGGTCGAGCACATGAAACAGCGTTTGCAGACCAAGCCGGAAATTTTCGGCGCGGAACGTCTCCATGCAGCGCTGGAATGCATTGTGCGCGCCAAACAGCCCCGCGTCCTCGGCGTAAAAGCAGAACACGAGGCGCACGATGAATTTGTTGAGGTCTTGGAGGTCTTTCGCCGAAGGCTTTTCTCCGTAGGCGGGCAGGAGTGCGTTGTAGATTTTGCCGACGAGCGTGCCGGCTGCGCGCGAGAGGTCGAGCTCGCGCTGGATGTGGCTGTCCGTGACGTCGACCATGAACGCGAGGCGGTAGTATTCTTTGCCGAGGGCCGCGAGCGCGATGTGCTGCGGCTCGGTGTTCGGGTGCTCCATGTCGTAAACGAGGAAGTCGGAAAAATTGCACGAGATGATCCAGCGCGGGCGCTCGGAGTACGGCAGGCGGCTCGCATAGCGTTGCGCTTGCTCGTACGGTTTCAGCAGCGTGCCGTCCGATTGCTTGATCGGCGCGTTGAGGTCTTTTCCCAGGCTCTTTTGCTCGATCATCGTGTGCGTCGCGGGGATCATCACGTCGATGTAGCTGACGTGCGAGAGCTTCACGCGCTGTTCGAAGCGCACAAACTCCGCCGGATTTTCGACGCCGTACACCGTCTGCAAGAGCTCGATCCAAAACCGCTGGCTGTCCTGCTTCTCATCGCCGACGCCCGCCCACTTCTTCGCGAACGCCGCCGCCGCTGCCGCTTGCCGATCCATAAAAAAGCCTCCTTCGTATCTGTCACGATACATATTCGAAGGAGGTGCGGGAAAATCCTGCTGATATTTGTTGCTTGTCACTGCCGGCCGACGATGCCGGCGATTTTTTTTGCGATGTAGCGGAGTTCGGAGAGGTACTGTTTTTTCATGTAGCCGGAAATCGGCGCGTCCGTGGCGAGGCCGATGGCGTACTCTACGTGCTCAGCACCGCGTGTGACGGGGACGGCGAGGCCGTGGAGATGCGGCTGGTATTCTTCGTCCGCCGTCGCGCAACCGTCGTAGATGATGCGTTCGAGTGCGGCGGCGAGCGCAGTGCCGTCCGTGATCGTCTGCGGCGTGCAGGCGGCGAGCTCGCCCGCGCAGTACGCCTGCTTTTCCTCGACCGTCGAGTAGCCGAGCAGCACTTTGCCGAGGCTCGTCGCGTGGAGCGGCGTGCGCGCGCCGGCTTTCGACCAGCTTGCGGCGCTCGGCTGCGCGAGTTCTGCCGAGAGGCAGACGGCGTCGTCCTGGTCGCGCGCGGCGAAGTAGATGTCCCTGCGGAATTTGTCACGGAGTTCCTGCAGATATTCCGTGATGCGGTAGTCGAGGCGGCGCGTTTCTTTATACCGAGAGAACAGCGAGACGGCCGCGCTACCGAGCAGGTAGCGGCTCGTCTCGCTGTCCTGCGTGACGAAGCCGCAGAGCGCAAGCGTCTGGAGGATGTTGTGCACGGAGCTCTTCAGCATGCCGCTGTACGCGGCGAGCTCCGTCACACCCGCGTCCGGGTGGTCGGCGTCAAAATAATCGAGCAGGTGGAGCGCCTTGTAGAGGGATTTGACTTTCGGAGCGGTATCGTTCATCGGGATGCGTCCTCCATAGGCAAAGGAGGTCATTTTTATGAGCAAGCCGATCGAACCGTATCTGATGTCGGTGCTGTCGAGCCGTCTCTACAGCATCGGCCTGGAGATGACGAATACATTGATGCGCACGGCGCGGTCGCAGCTGATGAGCGTCTGCCACGACTTGTCGACGGCCATCTGCGACCGCAACGGCAAGGTCATCGCGCTCGCCGAGAGCATCCCGGTGCATTGCGCGAACATGGGCCTCACGGTGCGGCCGTGTTTCGACCACCCGGAGGGCATCCAGCCGGGCGATCTGTTCCTGAACAATTCGCCGTACCACGGCAACACGCATCATGCGGACTACACGTACATCGCGCCCGTGTTCCACGACGGCGAGCTCATGTTCTTCGCCGTGACGAAAGGCCACCAGGCCGACATCGGCAACTCCATCCCGAGCACGTACGCGCCGACGGCGCGCGACATGTTCGAGGAGGGCGCGATCGACTGGCCGTGCATCAAAATCCAGAAGGACTACAAGGACGTGCCGGACATCATCGCCATCGCGCAGATGCACAACCGCGTGCCGGAGATGTGGTACGGCGATTACCTCGCGTGCGTCGGCTCATCGCGCGTCGGAGAGAAGCGGCTCGCGGCGCTCTGCGAAGAGTACGGCAACGACGTCGTCAAGCGTTTTTGCGAAGCGTATCAGGACTACGGCGCGCGCCGCATGAAGGAGGAACTCAAGCAGCTGCCGAAAGGCCACTACGAGTACGACATCAAAGCGGACGCCATCGAGGGCGTCGTGCCGGAGATCACGATCCACATCGAGTGCGACACGCATCCCGAGGATGGGACGATCGCATTTGATTTCACGAAAAATGCCGACTCGCTGCCGTGCGGCCTGAACATGTGCGAGGCGACGACGCTCGCGAGCGCCGTGACGGGCGTGCTGAACCGCATGCCGTGCGATATCCCGTGCAACGACGGCGCGACGCAGTGCCCGGCTGTCGCCGTCGTCTCGGGCACGGACTGGCGCAAGCATGACGCGCCGTACGTCAACCAGATTTTCTGCGGCATGACGGGCGGCCCGGCCGTCAACGGCTACGACGGATGGATCACGTACCAGTACCCCGTCACGGGCGGCGCGATGAACTGGAATTCGACGGAAGTGCTCGAGCAGCAGTATCCGTTCAAGGTCGTGTCGGAGGAAATTCTCCCCGATTCCGTCGGCGCCGGGCAGTACGACTCCGCACCGTCGTGCAAGTTCGTCATGACGGCGCGCCACGATCCCGTCGTCTGCGCGTACAGCTGCGACGGCATCGCGAACCCGCCGAAAGGGGCGGCGGGCGGCCTCGATGGCCATCGTTCGGCAGCTTGGAAGTACCAGCTCGCCAAGGGGGAAGCATCACGCACGGAGCTGCCGCCTTTTGCGGAGCCCGTCATCACGAAGAAAGAAGCCATTGTCTCGGAAAGCTCGTCCGGCGGCGGCTACGGCGATCCGCTCGAGCGCGACCCGGAGCTCGTGTGCCACCGCGTGAGGGAAGAGTGGATCACGAAAGAATTTGCCGCAAAGACGTACGGCGTCGTCGTCGACGACAGCCACGAACACTTCGTGCCGGATATGGCCGCGACGGAAAAGCTCCGCGCAAAGATGCGCACGGAACGCGCCGCGAAAGGCGGCGCCGCCGATTCCGTTGAGGAAACGCTCGCGAAGGAAGCCTGAAGGGAGGACTCATCATGTCGAAATATGCTTGTGTCGATGTCGGCGGGACGTTCACGGACGCCGCCGTCGTCGATGAAAACGGAAACGTCAACGTCTTCAAGTCCCCGACGACGCCGCAGGACTGGACGGAGGGCATCCTCGGGGCGCTGCGCGTCGCGTCGGAGCACTACGAAGAGCCGTTTGATGCGTTCCTCAAAGACATCAGCGTCGTGAATGCCGGCCTCTTCACGCACGGCTCGACGATCGCGACGAACGCCGTCGTCGAGAAGAAATGCGGCAAGGTCGGCATCCTCTGTACGGAGGGCTTCCGCGACGTCTTCCTGTTCCGCGAAGGGCCGAACAAGAACCCGTTCGATATGTTCCTCGACTACCCAGAGCCGTTCGTGCCGCGCTACCTGACGCTGCCCGTCAAAGAGCGCATCAATTCCGAAGGCGGCGTCGACACGCCGCTCGACGAGGAGGCCGTGAAAGCGCAGACGCTGAAGCTCAAGGGCTACAACGTCGAAGCCATCGCCGTCTGCTTCCTCTGGTCGACGGTGAACCCTGCGCACGAGGAACGTGCGAGGGACGTCATCCACGAAGTCTGGCCGGACGTCACGGTCGTCCTTTCCTCCGAAGTCAATCCGAGCAACCGCGAGTACCGCCGCTGGGTCTCGGCCGCCATGGACGCGTCGCTCAGGAAGCTCATCTCGAGCTACGCGAACGACCTCAACGGCCGCCTGAACGACGCGGGCTTCATCGGCAAGGTCGGCATGCTGAACTCCGCCGGCGGCGTCATGAGCACGAACGAGATCGTGAACCGCCCGCTGTACTCCGTCGACTCCGGCCCGTCGATGGCGCCGATCGCCGGCCGCAAGTACGCCGAGGACGATCTCGGCGAGCAGAACGCCGTCGTGCTCGACATGGGCGGCACGACGTTCGATGTCAGCTGCGTCATCAACGATGAGATTTCCGTATCGAAAGAAGCCATCATCGGCGAGGAGATCCCGGGCATCTCGCGCGTCAACGTCCACAGCATCGGCGCGGGCGGCGGCTCGATCGCCTGGGTCGACAACGGCGGCATGCTCCGCGTCGGCCCGAGGAGCGCCGGCTCCGTGCCGGGCCCTGCCTGCTACAACCGCGGAGGCACGCTGCCGACCGTCACGGACGCGAACTGCGTGCTCGGCTATCTCAATCCGGACTTCTTCAACGACGGCCGCATGAAGCTTTATCCCGAGCTCGCCCGCGAAGCCATCAAGAAACACGTCGCCGAGCCGCTCGGCATCACGGTCATGGAGGCCGCGTACTCCATCTGGGCGACGGTCAACGTCAACATGATCGCCGCCATCAAGGACATCACAATCTGGCAGGGCATCGACCCGCGTTCGTACGCCATGGTCGCGGGCGGCGGCGCGTGCGGTCTGCACGCCATCGCGCTCGCCGAAGGCCTCGAGATGCAGCGCCTGCTCATCCCGCGCACGGCGGGCGGCCTCTCGGCAGCGGGCGGCCTGTTCTCCGACATTGTCTCCGAGTACAGCGCCAGCCATTACACGACGACGGCGCAGTTCGATTTCGAAGGCGTCGCGAAGGTCCTGCAGAAGCTCCGCGCCCAGGCGGAAAAATTCTTCGCGCGCAACAAGATCGCGCCGGAGCGCCAGCGCCTCGAAGTCTACATGGAAGCGCACTATCCGTTCCAGGTTTACGAGCTGCCCGTGAACGTCACGCCGTTCGTGCAGGACGACTTCACGATCACGCCGGCCGGCGTCCAGGCCATGGAGGAGGCGTTCCATAAGGAACACGAGCGCACGTTCTCCATCCGCGACAACACGTTCATCGAGTGCGTGACGTGGCGCGTCAAAGCCATCGGCAAGCACGAGCGCGAAGCTGTGCTGCCGAGCGCCGAGCTCCCCGAGAACCGCGACCTCGCGTACGAAGACGCGCTTTCCTCGTCGTTCCGCAAAGTCTTCTTCAAGGAATACGACGACCTCAAGATGACGCCGGTCTTCCACGGCGACCGCCTCTACTACGGCATCACCGTCCATGGCCCCGCCATCATAGAAGAGCCGACGACGACCATCGTCGTCCTGCCCGGCTACTGCGCGAAAGTCACGCAGCACAACAGCTACTGCATCGAAAAAGAGCCGCTGAAGAAGAAACACTGAGCAGTGCACACGAAAAACGAGGCTGCCCCGCCAGCATGTTGCTGGCGGGGCAGCCTCGTCCGCTCGTCGTTACCATCGATTTTTGTACTTTGGTAGGGGATTTTGGAATTTACAAACGTGTTAAGGTACTGTATACTGTATATCAATTGAAAGGAAGTGTTTCAACTTGTCAAACAGCAAAGCGTACATCCAAGCCGTCCTCGACCTCGTCGCGAAGAAAGACCCGGATCAGCATCAGTTCCATGACACCGTCACGGAGGTGCTCAAGACCGTCGCGCCTGTGCTCGACCATCATCCCGAGTATGAGCAGCAGAAGCTCCTCGAACGCATGGTGGAGCCGGAGCGCGTCGTGCAGTTCCGCGTGCCGTGGCAGGATGACAAGGGCGTCGTCCAGGTGAACCGCGGCTTCCGCGTGCAGATGAACAGCGCCATCGGCCCCTACAAGGGCGGCCTGCGCTTCCATCCGAGCGTGAACCTCGACATCTTGAAATTCCTCGCGTTCGAGCAGGTCTTCAAGAACGCGCTGACCGGCCTCCCCATCGGCGGCGCGAAAGGCGGCTCGGACTTTGACCCGCATGGCAAGTCCGACAACGAAGTCATGCATTTCTGCCAGAGCTTCATGACGGAGCTCTATCGCCATATCGGCCCGGACGTCGACGTGCCGGCCGGCGACATCGGCGTCGGCGGCCGCGAGATCGGCTACCTCTTCGGCCAGTACAAGCGCATCCGCGATAGCTACGACGCGGGCGTCCTGACGGGCAAGCGCGTCGACTACTGGGGTTCGCTCGCGCGCACCGAGGCAACGGGCTACGGCCTGCTCTATTTCGTGAAAAACATGCTCGACGCGAAAAACATCGACCTCAAGGGCAAGACGCTCGTCGTCTCCGGCGCGGGCAACGTCGCGCAGTACGCCATCGAGAAGGCGCAGCAGTTCGGCGCGAAAGTCGTGACGTGCTCCGACTCGAACGGCTACGTCTACGATCCGGATGGTATCGATCTCGACGCCGTCAAGGAAATCAAGCAGGTCCGCCGCGGCCGCATCAAAGAATACGTCGCGACGCACAAGAACGCCGAGTACCACGAAGGCTGCAAAGGCGTTTGGACGGTGAAGTGCGACGTGGCGCTGCCGTGCGCGACGCAGGGTGAGATCGACCTCGAGAGTGCGAAAGCGCTCGTCGCGAATGGTGTGACGGCCGTCGGCGAAGGCGCGAACATGCCGTCGACGCTCGACGCCATCGCATACTTCCAGGAGCACGGCATCCTCTTTGCCCCGGCGAAAGCCGCGAACGCGGGCGGCGTTGCCGTCTCCGCCCTCGAAATGGCGCAGAACTCCGAGCGCCTGCAGTGGACGTTTGACGAAGTCGACCAGAAGCTCCAGGGCATCATGAAGAACATCTACACGAGCGCGAAGAAGAACGCCGAGAAATACGCGACCCCCGACGACCTCGTCGCCGGCGCGAACATCACGGCCTTCGAAAAAGTTGCCGGCGTCATGATGGCGCAGGGCCTCGTGTAACCCTATCAATTTGCAGCAATCCCTTGCAGCGCTTGCAGCTTGCCGGAAACGGCGGGCTGCATTTTTTGTGCGGATGAAAAATTTTGTGATGAGATGGGCGTTTTTTCGATAAAAAATGCGATAAATCCGAGGAAAAAGCAATGATTTTTGTGATGGGGAATTCTGTATACTGGAAAAGTGTCGAGTTGCATCGAAATTTCCCTTGAAAAAATGTAAAAATTCACGAAATTTCCCTTGAAAAAGTGTCACCCATCGCGTATGATGCTCTTGAAAGAAGGGATGCGGATGCTCCAGCGAAAGATGGAAGAAGAGTTGCGGCGCTGGAAAGCGGAAGCGGATCACAAGCCGCTCGTCTTGAAAGGCTGCCGCCAGTGCGGCAAGACGTATTCCGTGCTGGCGTTCGCGCAGGAGAATTATGAATCCGTCGTGTATCTCAATTTTTTGGAACACCCGGAGTATAGCGACATCTTTGCCGAGTCGCTCGCGGTCGATCATCTCATGATGATGATGTCGGCGCTCCTGCCAGCAGATGTACAGTTCGTGCCGGGCAAGACCGTGCTCGTTTTTGACGAAATCCAGGCTTGCCCCGAAGCTCGGACCTCGCTGAAGTTTTTCAAGCTTGACGGGCGGTTCGACGTGATCGCGACAGGCTCGCTCCTCGGCGTGGCGGGCTATGGCGAGCCGCGTTCCGTGCCCGTCGGCTACGAGACGACCCTCACGATGCGGCCGCTTGATTTCGAAGAATTTCTTTGGGCGAACGGCATCAGCGCGCCGGTCGTTGCGCTTCTCCAGCGTTGCCTCGACACGGCGTCGCCCGTTCCTGCAGCGCTCCACAAGCGATTGCGACAGCTGTTGCTGGAGTATGCCGTTGTCGGCGGCATGCCGGAGGTCGTGCAGGATTTCGTCGACCATCGGCAGATGAACCGCGTCCTCGGACTCCAGCGCGATATCGTCCGCGCGTATGAAGACGACATGGTGAAATACGCCGAGCCGCGCGACAAGGCGAAGATCAAGGAGTGCTTCCAGTCCATCCCGCGCCAGCTCGCCCGCGAGAACAAAAAATTCCAGTACGCCGTCATCAAAAAAGGCGGACGCGCATCGGAGTTTCGCGGCAGCCTGCAATGGATCGAGGACGCGGGCATCATCGTGCGCTGCTACAATCTCCAGCTGCCGGAGCTGCCGCTCGACGGCAATGCGATGAATGACGTGTTCAAGGTTTACATGGCGGACACGGGGCTGTTCGTCAGCATGCTCGAGGACGGCACGCAGATGGACATCCTGCGCGGCAACCTCTACGGCTACAAAGGCGCGATTTTTGAAAATCTCGTCGCAGACCTGTTTTCGAAAATGGGGCGCAAGCTCTATTACTACCATAAGGAGTCCGGACTCGAAGTGGATTTCGTCATTCGTTATCAAGGCACGAGCACGCTCGTGGAAGTCAAGGCGGCGACGGGCTATGTCAAAAGCACGAAGACGATCCTGAACCACCCGGAAAAATATCACGTCGGCGGCGCGGTGAAGCTCGGCGATTACAACGTCGGGCAGAACGAAAATATCTTGAGCCTGCCGCTGTATATGGGATTCTTGCTGAAACAGCCGTGAGGAAAACTGCTCTCGCCATGCCCGTTGTACCAAAGTACGCCAAATGTATCAAAATTCCGCATTTGCGCCCCTGTGCCCAAAAGCCGCGAAACGCTTGCGTTCGCGGCTCTTTTTTTGTATTCTTTAGCCATAAGATATCTTAGTTGAGTGACCTGAGACAGGAAGTCAAAGGCCATCGCGAAATTCTCAAACGTTATTCAAACGATACGCCACAACACAACAGAAGATTCTCACGAGCGTTTTCCAAAAGAAAATCGCTTCTCTGGGAAATGGAGGGAAAGGAAATGTCAAAAGACCGTGTCATGCAAGAACTGCAACGGTTTGGCGGCGCGATGTACACGCCGGTCATCCTGTTCGCATTCTTTGGTCTCACCGTAGCAATTTCCATTATCTGCAAGAACACGATGCTCCTCGGAGCGATCGCAGACAAGGGAACCGTCTGGTATGATTTCTGGTACGTCGTCGAGCAGGGCGCTTGGACGGTGTTCGCACAGATGCCGATCCTCTTCGCCATCGCGGTGCCGATCGGCTTCGCGAAGAAGGAACCGGGCCGCGCGGCCATGGAATCCTTCGTCATCTACATGTGCTTCAACTACTTCATCTCCGGTTTCCTCTCGCTGCACGGCGCTTTCTTTGGAGTGGATTATTCCCAGAACGCCGGCGCGGGTACGGGCCTCGCGATGATCGCGAACATCAAGACGCTCGACATGGGCATGCTCGGCGCGATCTTCATCGCTTGCGTGAGCGCATACCTGCACAACCGGTTCTATGATACCGAGATCCCCGAGTGGCTTGGCATCTTCAAAGGCCCGGCGTTCGTTGTGGCCGTCGGCTTCGCCGTCATGATCCCGATGGCGCTTGTCTTCTGCTTTGTCTGGCCTGCGGTCCAGCACGTCATCGAGCAGTTCCAGTTCTTCCTCAAGACGTCCGGCCTCGTCGGCGTCTGGTGCTACACGTTCTCCGAACGCATCCTCCTGCCGGCCGGCCTCCATCATTTCATCTATCTCCCGTTCATCTTCGGCCCGGCCGTCTGCGACGGCGGCATCCAGGCCTACTGGCTGCAGCATCTTCAGGACTTCGCCACGAGCGCGCAGAGCCTGAGCGAGCTCTTCCCGGAAGGCGGCTTCGCCCTCCACGGTTCGTCGAAAGTCTGGGGCCTGCCGGGTGCAGCCCTCGCCATGTACATGTGCGCACGTCCTGAAAAGAAGAAAAAGACGGCCGCGCTCCTCATCCCGGCCACGCTGACCGCTGTCCTCTGCGGCATCACGGAGCCGATCGAGTTCACGTTCCTCTTCGTCGCGCCGCTCCTCTATGCAGCACATGCCGTCCTCGCGGCGACGCTCTCCACGACGCTCTATGCCTTTGGCCTGTCCGGCAACTTCGGCGGCGGCCTCATCGACTGCTTCGTGCAGAACTGGATCCCCCTGTTCCAGTATCATGCCGGCACGTACATCATGCAGATCATCATCGGCATCGCGTTCTTCTTCATTTACTTCTTCGTGTTCCGTTTCCTCATCCTGAAGAACGACTACCCGACGCCGGGCCGCACGGCCGATGACGTCGAGGACAAATTGTTCTCCAAAGCCGAGTACCAGGCGAAGAAAGAAATGGAAGAGATGGGCCTCGCCGGCAACAAGCTCGCCATCCAGGCGCGCGTCTACCTCGACAGCCTCGGCGGCCCGTCGAACATCAAAGAAGTCACGAACTGCGCGACGCGCCTCCGCGTCACGGTCGCAGACCCCGACAAGGTCGGCTCGCCGAGCAAGTTCACGAAAGCCGGCGCGTACGGCCTCGTCAAGAACGGCCGCGCCATCCAGGTCATCGTCGGCATGAACGTCCCGCAGGTGCGCGGCTACTTCGACGCGCTGCTGAAAGGCGACGTCTCCGCACTCTCCGAAGAGCCTGCACCCGCTGCAGCGCCCGCTGCCCCGGCGGCCGACAAGACGCTTGCTATGGGCATCAAAGCCTGCGTCAGCGGCAAGCTCATCGACATGAGCGAAGTCCCCGATGAGATGTTCTCGAAGAAAATGATGGGCGACGGCGTCGCCATCGAGCCGACGACGGACACGGTCGTCGCGCCTGCCGACGCGGAAGTCACGATGGTCATGGCGGAAAGCAACCATGCCGTCGGCCTGCGCTTCACGAACGGCGCCGAGCTCCTCATCCACATCGGCCTCGACACGGTCAACATGCAGGGTAAAGGCTTCACGTGCTTCGTCAAACAGAACGACCACGTCAAAGCCGGCGACAAGCTCATCCAGTTCGACCGCCAGGTCATCAAGGATGCCGGCTACAATGACATCGTCATGATGGCGATCACGAACTCCGCCGAGTACCCGCAGCTGAAGAAAGCCGCGGACGGCGCCGTCACGAGCGCCGAGAGCGACGTCATCACGTTCTGATCCAGATTTTCGGCAATTTTCCCCCAAAAAATTGCTTGAAAATATATTTCCTTACCCCATTTTTCCCAATTTCCCTAAATCCCCCAGAAGCGGGAAGGCAGACGGTCGCCATGAGCCTGTGAGGCAGGGCGGCCGTTTGTCGTAATGCTTCCGTTTTGTGGACGGAGGAAAACACAATGATGAAAAAATCCCTCAAATGGTGGCAGACCAGCCAGGTCTACCAGATTTATCCGAAAAGCTTCCTCGATACGACGGGCAGCGGCACGGGCGACCTCAACGGCATCACGGCGCGCCTCGACTACCTGAAGACGCTCGGCGTCGGCGCCGTCTGGATGACGCCGGTGTATCCGTCGCCGATGGTCGACAACGGCTACGATATCGCCGACTACACCGCCATCGATCCGTCGTACGGCACGATGGAGGACATGGAACGCCTCATCGCCGAGGCGAAAAAGCGGGGCATCCGCATCGTCATGGATCTCGTCTACAACCACTCGTCCGACCAGCACCCGTGGTTCCTCGCGTCGAAAAAGGACCGGACGAACCCGAAGGCCGATTGGTACGTCTGGCGCGACGCAAAGCCCGATGGCTCGGCGCCGACGAACTGGCGTTCGATCTTCGGCGGCTCGGCCTGGACGTGGTGCGAGGAGCGTCAGCAGTACTATCTGCACACGTTCGCGCCGCAGCAGCCGGACCTCAACTGGGCGAACCCCGACGTGCGCCAGGCGCTCTACGACGCGGCGAATTTCTGGCTCGACAAGGGCGTCGGCGGCTTCCGCATCGATGCCATCGTCTACATCAAGAAGCCGGAGTTCAAGGACGGCCAGCCGGACAGCAACGACGGCCTCGTCGACATCCACGCCATGGAAGCGAACACGACGGGCATCCTCGACTATCTCCACGAGTTCAAGGAAAACGTCTTTGACGGCCATGACATCTTCACGGTCGGCGAGGCGAACGGCGTCCCGGCCGAGGATCTCGACAAATGGGTCGGCGACAACGGCGTGTTCGACATGCTGTTCGAGTTCAGCCACATGGACGTCCAGTTCCCGGGCGGCGCCGAGGTCTGGTGTCACGCAAAGCCGTGGCCGCTGACGGCGCTGAAAAAAGCGCTGACGGCGAGCCAGACGGCGACGGCGAACAATGGCTGGTATCCGATCTTCTTCGAGAACCACGACCAGCCGCGCTGCATCAACCATTTCCTCCCCGAGGGCGCGGATCGCGACCTCGCAGCGAAAGGGATGGCGACGGTGCTCATGACGCTCCGCGGCACGCCGTTCATCTACGAAGGCCAGGAGATCGGCATGGCGAATGTCGCCTGGGGCTCGATCGAATGCTACAACGACCTCTCGTCGCACAACCAGTACCGCCGTGCCCTCGCCGAAGGCCATACGGAGGCGGCGGCGCTCCACTCCGTGCACCGCTTCTCGCGCGACAACGCGCGCACGCCGATGCAGTGGACGCGCGCAGCGCACTGCGGCTTCACGACAGGATTGCCGTGGCTGCCCGTCGAGCACGATCGCACATACACGGTCGAGAACGAGGCCGAGAACGCGGACTCCGTGCTCTCGTACTATCGCCACCTCGCGAAGCTCCGCAGCGCGACCCTCTGCCTGACGGCCGGCGACTACACGGAGCTCCTGACGAACAGCGAAAGCATCTACGCCTTCCGCCGCACGCTCGGCGCTGAGGCGACCGTCACGCTCGTGAACTTCACGGCGGAGACGGCATCGTACGACGCCGACCTCGTGCGCGGCATGAACCTCCTGACGGACAGCTACCCCACGGCCCAGCAGGCCGGCGAAGAACCTGGCATCCTGCGCCCGTTCGAAGCCGTCGTGTATACGACGGCCGCGCAGCAATTTCATGAACAATAAAAAAAACAAGGAAGAAGGAGGCGGATAGCACCATGGTCATGAAGATCGCTTGCAGCGATTATGACGGCACGCTTTTCCGCGAAGATACGATTTCAAAGGACGACGTCGATGGCGTGCACGTCTGGCGCGAGGCCGGGCACAAGTTCGGCCCCGTCAGCGGGCGTGACCTCGGCATGCTCACGCCGCAGCTGCGGCACTACGGCATCGAGTTTGACTTCGCCGTCTGCAACAACGGCGCCATCATCTGCGACAAGGACGGCGCTGTGCTGTACCAGGGGCAGATTCAGCCCGAGATTCTCAAAAAAGTCAGCGAAGAACCGTGCGTGCAAGCATCGTTCCACTTTGCATTCTCGGCGAAAGACCGCACGTACCTCTGCCATGAAAGCGAAGGCTCGTGGATCATGCGCGAGGGCAAAGAGTGGGATTTCCCCGTCATCTACATCGAGGAAAAAGACATCCTGACGTTGCCGCAGATCCACCAGTTCTCGCTCGGCTTCGAAGACCCGCGCGATTCCGCGGCGGCGGCCGACGTGCTGAACGCGAAGTACGGGGAGTTCCTCCACGCCTACCCGAACCGCTGCAGCCTCGACATCACGCCGCCGGGCATCAGCAAGTCCTCGGGCATCGAGCACCTCAAGCAGCTGATGAACTGGCCGGACGCGGACGTCTACGTCATCGGCGACGAGGTGAACGACCTGCCCATGCTCGAGGCCTACCACGACCACGCCTACGTCGTCGACACGGCACGCGACGTGATCAAAAAGAAAGCGGCGGCGGTCTACGCCGGCGTCGGTGCGATGCTCGTCGCGAACGCGTGACGGAACGCCGACAACCGCGCGGAAACATGTTTCAAGGCGCGTACTTACGTTCAAAAGCGCCGAAACCTATCGATTTTTCGTTGGTTTTGCGATAAAATAAGAACCATCGAAAGGCAAGACATTGCCAAGGAATATTACAGGGAACCGAAAGGCGAAACAAGGAAAGACATTCGGAAGACCTGTGATAGATAGATACCAAGGATTCTGGGGCAGCATGAAGGGTTCATGCGCTCCACAGGGAAAGGAAGTCTTTCTAGATGAAACTCAGCAAGAAAGCCTTGGCGCTGCTCGTCGGCTTGACGGTCAGCGTCTCTGGCACGGCATTCGCCGCCGAAGGTGCGGACAGCTTCAGCGACGTGCCACAGGGACATTGGGCGTATGACGCGCTTGATTACCTCGCCAAAGACGGCGTGATCGACGGCATGGGCGATGGCACGTTCCAGGGCGACCGCACGATGACGCGCTATGAGATGGCGTCGATTGTCGCGAAGGCCATGCAGAAAGGCGGCCTCGGCATCGGCGACCAGGCAGTCCTCGACAAGCTCGCTGCCGAGTACGGCGACGAGATCGCGACGCTGAAAAAACAGACGGCGCAGAACACGAAGGACATCAAAGACCTCAAAGAGAAGACGGACAAGTTCAAAATCTGGGGCATGGGTCGTATCCAGGCCGGTGATGATAATGGCTTGAAGGCTGATAGTCATAATGGCGATTACAACAACCGCTTCTACATGGATCTCGAAGGCCAGATGAAGGTCAATGATCACGCAGTTGCTCGTTTCACGATCGAGAAGAATGCGCGCTATCGCGATCGCGAGTATGTCATGACAGGCAAAGGTGGCGTAAAAGATGGTCGTGTCGTAGTTGGTAATGTTCCAATTACGGGTTCGCAGCGTGATCTTACTGCCTATGATGAAAACCACTCCGGCACGATTTCAAATATCTGGATGGAACTGCAGCTCGGTCCGAAGCATGATTGGTACACGAACATCGGTCGCAAATGGAACGGCATCGGCATGCAGAACCTTTTGCTCGGCGGTCAGGTCGATGGCATCCAGACGTATCATCCGATCGAGCATGGTCATGGTTGGTGGATGAGCGCCCAGTATTGGAAGTCCGCTGCTGATTGCACGGATTATAGGACGGAAGAAACATCTGCTGGTTCCGGCGTTTATAAGGTTACGGATATTTACTCTCGCCGTTCCCCGATTGTAGCAACGCTCAATTTCTGGGGCCCGATTGGTAAATACTTGGATGCTAACGTTTCTTACTCGCGTCTTGTTGGCAACAAATATCAGGATAGCCGCGATGATTGGAACAAGGCGAACGGCTATTGGTACGATACGTCGGGATTCTGGGCTGCAGATTTGAAGGCGAAACTCTTCAAAGATTTCACAGTCACGGGTTCTTATGTCAAGGCAATTACCAATACGACGGGCGGCAACGGTCATGGCGATCGTGACATTGCTGTTCGCATTGACTATCGTGGCACTGACCTCAATAAGAAAGGTTCGTGGGGTCTCTATGCAAAATGGATGAACCTCGGCGCGTATGGCGACCTTGGTCATGATGATGAGTGGAGCACACGTGAACCGACCTTCTGCAACGGTGTTCGTGGCTGGTACTACGGCTTCAAATTCGTTCCGGCGAAGAACGTCGAGTGGGAGACGCTCTGGGCGCCGCATCTCAAAGAAGACATTACATGGGGTACCCCGTATAATCGCCACATCCTCCGCAGCTGGGTCGATTTCCATTTCTGATCGCTACAGCGCAGCAAAAGCGTGAAACAAGTTTCAATTTTTGAAACAGCGCAAATTTCCAAAATTTCCTAAACACCATCGGGATTTCTGAGTGGGGGGAACCTCGCACCTTCCCATTCCCCCAAACGGGCAAGGTTGCGACGTTCCCCTCATTACAGAGGTCCCGATCTTTTTTTGCGAGAGATGGAATCGTTTCATCTGTTGCCGAAGGTTACGAGTACAGCAGCCTTCCCCTACGGGGAAGGGGGACCGCGTTAGCGGTGGAAAGGGTGTCGGAGGTAGGGCGTAACAGATTGATACTACATTTTCGTCGAAGGTAGGTCGTTCCTTCGATGGGAATGTATCTGTATGAGTTATGTCATACCTTCGCCACCCGCTCCACCGCTTCGCGGTCCCCCTCTCCCAGAGGGAGAGGCTGCCGGGGCGCATCAGGTCGGCAATGGTTCGGGGGAATTCCGTTCTCGCGACAAATTTATCTTTCTCACAACATCAAAATTTTCCTCACACAAAAATTTCCTTTTCCACGAAGGGAGTATCTGATCACTATGAACCGCAAACAAGCACTCCGCCGGGCGATCGGCGTGTCGCTCGCGCTTGGACTCTTTGCCATGCCGCAGGCGCTGCCTGTCACCATGGCGCCGACGATCCTCACGGCGTCCGTCGCTGAGGCGGCCTCCGTCGGCCCGGATGACGTCGTCCTCGTCGGCACGCTGCAGACGAAGCTCGGCGCCGGCACGGATTGGGCGCCGTCCGATGGCGCGACGATCATGAAGCCGGACGGCAAGGGCAACTATATTTTCAAAGGCAAGCTCAAAAAAGGTAACTACGAGTACAAGATCGCCATCGGCGGCTCCTGGAGCGAGAACTACGGCGCGGACGGCGCGTCCGACGGCGCGAACATGAAGCTCAAGCTCCCGCAGGACGCCGAGGTCACGTTCGTCTACGACAGCGTCACGCATCTCGTCACCGTCACGTATGACGGCCAGGGCGCGGCGGCGCCGGCGGCGGAAGAAGCCCCGGCCGCGGCTCCTGCCGGTGCGGTCCAGCCGACGGACGTCGTACTCGTTGGTTCTCTGCAGGACGAGCTTGGTGCGGCAAAGGAGTGGGATCCCTCCGATGCGGCCACGCTCATGAAGCCTGATGGGAACGGTCATCGCGTTTTCACGGGCAAGCTCCCGCAGGGCAACTATGATTTCAAAGTCGCGGTCGGCGGCTCGTGGGATGTGAACTACGGCAAAGACGGCCAGCCGAATGGCGGCAACATCGCGCTGCGCCTCGCGGCTGATCATGACGTGACGTTCACGTACGACGAAAAGACGCACCAAATCAGCTACGATTACGAAGGCAAAGACGCCGAGCAGGCGCAGTTCGCGAACCAGCGCGAGATCGTCCTTTGCGGCGACCTCCAGCCGCTCGGCGGCGCCGGCGCGAAGTGGGCGCCGTCCGACCTCGCGACGAAGATGCACGACGACGGCAACGGCTTCTATTCCTTTACGATCAAGAATATGCCGGCCGGCACGTACAACTACAAGATCGCCATCAACGGCAGCTGGGCTGAGAACTACGGCCTGAACGGCATCGCGGATGGCGCGAATGTCGCCATGACGCTCGACCATGCCGAGACGGTTACCTTCTATTATAATGACAAGACGCATCGCATCGCGGACTCCCACAGCTACACGATGCTGACGGGCGACGAGCTGCCGGTGCTCTCGGGCATCGAGGGGCTAGACGACGGCACGATGTACGACCTCATGCTGTCGAACCTCTTCCAGACGAATGCGAAGGTCGCGGCCGGCGACTACATGGCGACGATCACGCAGGCAGGAGAGGAGCCGGTCACGCAGGCCATTCACATCGCGCATGACGGCGATGTCGCGTTCTACTACGATCAGGCGGCGAAACGCATCATCGCCGACGACGGCAGCATCCATGCGGACAAGGTCTCGCATGACAGCTGGAATAGCGATGAGCGCAGCCCGTGGGGCGCGGTCGCCGAGGGCACGCCCGTGACGCTCCGCCTCACGACGGGCGCCGGCGATGTCGAGTCCGCGAAGATCATGGTCACGAAAGCAGCCATGACGGCGAAGGGCGGCGACGAGTACAACCCGGATTACGACAGCGGCACGACGAGCTATGTCGCGATGACGAAAGTTGCGACGCAGGGCGGCCGCGATTACTGGCAGGGCACGTTCACCCCGCAGAGCTACGGCATCTATGGCTACAAATTCGTCCTGAATGACACGAAGGAATACGGCGACGATACGAAGACGGGCGGCACGGGCGAGCTGAAGCTGCGCGGCACGAAGTACTTCCAGGTCACCGTTTACCAGAAAGGCTACACGACGCCGGATTGGGCGAAGGACGCCGTCTGCTACCAGATTTTCCCGGATCGCTTCTTCAACGGCGACAAGTCGAACGACAATGCGCGCGACACGGCGCGCGGCCCGCAGCCGGTGCAGCACCGCTCGTGGAACGCGCTGCCGGCGAACTCGAACGCCGGCAAGGCCGACGGCGACCAGTGGGATTGCAACGACTTCTTCGGCGGCGACCTCGCCGGCATCACGAAGAAGCTCGACTACCTGCAGGATCTCGGCGTCACGGCGATCTACGTGAACCCGATTTATGGCGCGTCCTCGAACCATCACTACGATGCGCGTGACTACGGCACGGTCGATCCGTTCCTCGGCAACTTCGATGATTTGCAGGCGCTCGCTTCGGAAATGCAGAAGCGCGGCATGCACCTCATCATGGACGGCGTCTACAACCACATCGGCGACGATTCCATTTACTTCGACCGCTACAGCAAGTATCCGACGGTCGGCGCCTATGAATACTGGAGCAAGATCTACGACCTCGAGAACCAGGGCATGACGGAAGACGCCGCGAAGGCCGAAGCGAAGAAGCAGCTCGAAGCCGAAGGCCAGACGTTCAGCCCGTGGCATTGGGAGAACTGGTTCGACTTTTATAACCGCAAAGCGAAAGACGAGATGGGCGCGAAGTACGACTACCATAGCTGGCAGGGCTTCTCAAGCCTCGCGCCGTTCCGCGACAAAGACTTCCCGGGCTATGACGCGAAGACGATCCAGACGGATCTCGGCGACTACCTGCTCTATGGCAAGGGCGGCGAGAAGGGCGTCATCATGAAGTGGTTCGACTACGGCCTGTCCGGCTGGCGTCTCGACGTCGCGAAGGAAGTGCCGCCGGGATTCTGGGCCGACGTCCGCAAGGAAGTCAAGTCCATCCAGACGCAGAATGGCGACGAGCCGCTGCTCCTCGGCGAAATCTGGCAGGACGGCTCGCAGTTCTTAACGGGCGACACGTTCGACTCCGTCATGAACTACAAGCTCTCCGACGCTGTCATGCATTACGTGATGGGCGGCAAGGCCGAGGATACGGACGACGTGCTCATGCAGCTCCAGCAGAACTATCCGAAGGAAGCTCTCTATGACCTCATGAACATCGTCGACAGCCACGATACGGCACGTGCGATCTACCTCTATGGCGGCGGCAAGGACAGCGTCATGCAGCCGTCGAAGGCGGACTTCGACTACAACCTCGGCAAGGCGCGCCTGAAGATGGCCGCGGTCTTCGAGCTCGGCTATCCGGGCATGCCGACGATCTACTACGGCGACGAAGCCGGGCAGTACGGCAGCAAAGACCCGGACTGCCGCCGCACGTTCCCGTGGGGCAAGGAGGACAAAGACCTCCAGAAGTTCTACAAGAAGGTCATCGCCGTGCGCAATGACAACAAGGACATCTTCGCCCGCGGCGACCTCAAGACCCTCTCTGCCATCGGCGCACTGTACGCCTATGAGCGCAAAGCGGACAATGGCCGCTACGGCATCGTCGCGCTGAACAACGGCGCAGCCGATACGTTCACGTTCAAGACGTCTGCCGCCGACGGCACGACGTTCACCGACCAGCTCAGCGGCAAGACGTACACCGTCGAAAACGGCAAGCTCACGATCGACCTCGCCGAAAACGGCAGCGTCATGATGATCGCGGAGTAAAACAACAGATTTCATGCGAACAAAAAATCGCGCCGGAGGCGAAAGCCTCCGGCACGGTTTTTTTCTATACCATATTTATTTTTTGTAGATTTCGATCTTCTGCCCGAGCGACAAGATCGGCTGGCCTTTGCCTTTGAGGATGAGTTGTCCGGGCATCGTGCCTTCGGCGTTGAAGACGAGCGTGCAGTGGCCTTCTTCCTTGATGTTCTGGTTCACGTCGTCGCCGACGGTGACGACCGTGTACTCGGCGATGCCAATCTTCACCTTGTCGCCTTTCTTGATCTCGCCCTTGAGCTCGCCGCCCGTGTGCTCGACGACCATCTCCGAGAGGTTCGGGCGGATGCCTTCATCGAGCAGGATGACGCTCTGGTTGTTCATGAGGAACGTGCGCGCCAAGTTGCCGATAGCCGTGACCGTGACTTCGTATTTCATTTCCATGTGATGAATCCCCTTTCGTCCGCGTGATTCATGAAGTTGATGGATTATCATTTATTATACCATAAATAAAGGACAGTTTGCGCGGTTTTTGCAGAGAAAAATTTCTTGACAAGGGAGCCGCTCGTGTCGTATAATATCATCTGTTGACAGCAATGGCTGTCGTCAACAACAAACCTAGGGGCATCGCCAAGTTGGTAAGGCACGGGATTCTGAATCCCGCATTCGTAGGTTCGAGTCCTGCTGCCCCTGCCATTGAACGCTTCAGCGCCGCGAAGAATTTTCGCGGCGCTGTTTTTTATCCTGCAACTTTAGCCTCCCTCTCCGAGGGAGGGGGACCACAAAGCGGTGGTGGGTGTGTGCGGGTGTACGCCGTAACAAGTATTGTATTTTCATCGGGCGTGCCATGACCTGCTTTTTAACAAAACTAGTACGACCGTCCCGTTCCTGCTTGCACTTCCATCGCAATTCGTGTATGATGAGCATGGAATCCTATGGGGCAATAGGATATAGGAGACTTCATATATGTTCGACAGATTTCGTGGCAGCTGGTGGCCGCGCTTTGCGGCGGCCATGCTTTTGGAGCTGCTGTTCTATTATATGTCATATGCGTCGGGGCATCTTGTGTTGATGTTCTTCGGCGCGATGTTCGCGGCGGCCTCGCTCGGACTGCTGCAGGGCTTCTTCGTGGCGCTCCTCGTCGCCGTCCTCGGCTTTGCCGTCGGCAACCCGCGCTTTTTCATGTTGCCAATCGATTTCGCCGTCGTGTTTGCGACGGTCTACGGCGCGCGGCACGGCTGGCTCGCGCACTACGGGCGGGCGGCTCTCTGCGGCCTCGCCGTCGGCTTTGCCGCAGGGATCGCCAGCTATTGGCTCGGCCTGTGGCTCGTGTTCCCGATCGCGCCGTCGATCGTGCATCCGTTCTTCGTGCCGCAAGGCGTGTCACTGAGCGACGGCGCACTGTTTTTCTCGGGCGTTTATCACGCGCTCGACGTGGCGGCGGGATACCTCATCCTCACGGCGCTCGCGCGCTATGCGCCGGACATCTTCCTCGCGCCGATGAATTGCGACGGGCGCGGCGCGGACGGCGTGCGGAAGCGGCCGATCCGCTGGAAGCTCCTCGTGAACATGGCGCTCGTGACGCTCATCGCGGGCGGCGTGCTGTTCTATCTCGTGCGCGGCATTTACCAGCAGCAGATGATCCGCACGTACGGCGCGGTCGCGCGCAATTTCGTCGAGGTGGCGGCGCTCGTCGTCAACGAGCGCGAGCTGCCGATCATCCTCGCGCCGGGCGGCGGCGAGACGCCGGAATACCGCGAGCTCTTTTCGCGCATCCGCGCGTTTTACCAGCGCTCGGACAATATCATCCGCTATCTGAATGTCTACGCGGTCGGCGAGCAGGGCGGCCGCGGCTACGCCATGACGATCTGCGATCCGTCGTGGACGGGGTACAAGTACGGCCGTACGTTCTGGATGGATGAGGACCCGTACTACCGCGACATCGGCGCGCAGATGCTCGATGAAAAGGATAACCGGCTCGTCGGTCCCGTCATCAGCCGCGGCTATTGGGGCTGGCTCATGACGCTCTACAAGCCGCTCTACGATCCGAGCGGCAAGAAGGTCGCGTTCATCGGCGTCGACCTCGACATGAACCAGGCGATGAGCGATATCAATGCGCTCTACGCGAAAATCCTCTCGCTCGAGTGCGTCATTTTCAGCATGATGCTCGCGATGATCTACACGTTCATCACGCGGCAGGTCATCGCGCCGGTGAAGCAGCTGCAGGGCATGCTGCTATATTTCCGCGAGCACCGCGAAAAGCAGAAGGACATCGCCATCACGACGGGCGATGAGTTCGAGGAGCTGTACAAGGATATTTCCGATTCGCAGGACATCATCCTCGAGGATTCGACGCAGCTGCAGGACTACCTCGGCATCATCCAGCGCATGGCGCTGCAGGACGAGCTCACGGGCGTGAAGAACCACACGGCGTACGAGAACAAGGTCTCGGAGCTCACGGCCGTCATCACGGCCGGCACGGCGGAGTTCGCGATTCTCATGGCCGACATGAACGGGCTGAAATTCGTCAACGATGTCTACGGCCACGAAAAGGGCGACATCGCGCTGAAAGCCATGAGCAAGGCGCTCTGCGACATCTTCGAGCACAGCCCGGTCTACCGCATCGGCGGCGACGAGTTCGTCGTCGTCCTGACGGGCCGCGACTACATGAACCGCGATGCGCTCGCCCGAAAGCTCGCGCCGTACGAGCGCGTCCGCGACCGCAGCGCCTACGAGCCGTGGACGGAGGTCGCCATGGCCGTCGGCCTCTCGGTCTACGACCCGCTTGCGGACCGCAGTTACGGCGACACGTTCAACCGCGCCGACGAGGCGATGTACGAGAACAAGCGCCGCATCAAAGAGGCGGCGGGCGAAGCGTAAAGGAATCCTTGTTCCCTCCTACTTTTTGCGATACAATGGTTTTGCAAAGGCAGGAGGGATTTTTTTGCTGTTCAGTTCGTATGAGTTTGTGCTGTTGTTTCTCCCCATCGTGCTCGTTTGCCTGTTTGTAGGAGGTGGGAGATCGCCTCGCGTTGGTTCGTTCTTGCTGGTGGCGGCGTCGCTCTTTTTTTATGGCTGGTGGGATGTGCACTATGTCCCGCTCCTCTTTGCGTCCATCGTCTTCAATTACGTTGTCGGTGGTCAGCTGGCGCGGTATGCGGAGGGATTTGAAATTGCGGCGGGCGGACATGTCTCGCCCGATGCGCCGCATGTGCGCGCACGCAAGGGCTGGCTGTTTTTTGGCATCGTGGTCAATCTGCTGCTGCTCGGCTATTTCAAGTACATGGACTTCTTCCTTGGCACGGTGAACGCTTTGGCAGGTGCGGATGTGTTCGATCTGCCGCATATCGTGCTGCCGCTCGGCATTTCGTTTTACACGTTCACGCAGACGGCGTATCTCATCGATGCGTACCGCGGCTGTGCAAAGCGGCATTCGTTTCTCACGTATCTGGAGTTCGTGACGATCTTTCCACATCTGATTGCCGGACCGATCATCAATTACCGGGAGATGATGCCACAGTTCCTCGCGATGGAGAATTATTGCATCTGTTGGGACAACATGGCGAAAGGCCTGGCACTTTTTTCCATGGGGCTCTTCAAGAAGGTCGTGATTGCGGACGAATTGGCGCCGTGGGTGCAAGCGGTCTTTTCGCATGCGGGGGAACTGACGTTTTTTGAAGGATGGGCCGGCGCACTTGGCTACACGCTCCAGCTGTATTTTGATTTTTCCGGCTACAGTGAGATGGCGATCGGACTTGGCCTCATGTTGAATCTCCATTTCCCACAGAATTTCGACTCGCCGTATCAGGCGAAAAGCATCATTGATTTTTGGCGGCGCTGGCACATGACGCTCGGCCTCTGGGTGAAAGAGTATCTCTACATTCCGCTCGGCGGCAACCGCGCCGGGCAGCTCAGGAAATTGCGGAATCTATTTGTCAGCATGGTGCTCATCGGTCTCTGGCATGGCGCAGGCTGGACATTCGTGGCCTGGGGTGCGATGCATGGCTTGATGCTCATGGTCAACCACGTCTGGCGGACGCTGCAAATTCGGTTGCCGGGCGTGCTCTGTTGGGTGATGACGTTCCTTGGCGTCATGGTGTGCTGGGTGTTCTTCCGTGCGGCGGATTTCCAGGCGGCGGTGAACGTACTGGCAGCGATGACGGATGTGCATCAGATGGTCTTGCCAGAGCACGATCTTGCGCGATGGGGCTTTTTGGCGCCGCTCGGCGTGATGTTCGCGCCTCTGGCCTCAGGGCTGCTGCCGGGGCGCGTCCTGCCCACATGCCTCGGGTTGCTCTGTTGTGCGCTCTTATTCAAGAATCCCGTGCGGCTTGTTTCTTCGTTCCATGCGAATTGGAAATGGTTCTTGCTGACAGCAACACTCCTGGTCGTTGCACTTTACAAGATGGATCGTTATACGGAATTTTTATATTTTCAATTTTGAGGGGATGTACGGATGCGCACGAAAACTTTCTGTCTCGGCATCGCCGGAATCGTCGCAGTGCTTGCCGTTTCTGCTGCTGCGGTCGTCTGGTGCTTGCCGGAGGAGCGCTATATGGATCGGGAGTATCCCGGATGGATGCAGCAGCGAGATGCTGCACGGGCAGAGGGCACGGAACCGGAAGCGGTCATTCTCGGAGACAGCCGCGTCAAGATCGGCGCATGGCCGAAATTTTTGGCGGAGGACGTGCAGAATCTCGCCTTGACCGGCGGGACGCCGCTGGAGATGTACTATACGCTGCAGGATTATCTGGCGCATCACCCGAATCCGCGGATGGTGCTCGTGGTATTCGCACCCGTTCACTATACGCGGATGGATAGCTATCTGGGACGAACGGCGTATTTTCATTATCTCGAAGAGGACCGGCTCCGCAGTACGAATCGCGAGATCTTGCAACGGGATGGCGTTGATTATCAGGGAGAGTGCGATGGCTACATCCGTCGCCTGCCGCCCCTGTACATGAAGCCGGCGCTGAAGTCCCTTTTTGCACCGCGAACGGAAGAAAACCGCAGGCTGTATGAAGAGGCAGCGGAAGACCACGGGCATATCGGCGCGGGATGGACGACGGTCACGACGGCGCCGGTCGTGCCGGAGGAGACGGAAAGCAGGCATTTTCGACCGTTGCCGAGCCAGACGTATTACATGGAACAGATGATCGAGCTGTGCCAGACGCGGGGCATCCCGCTGCATATCGGGCAGGCGCCCATGGGCGCGGCTGGCCTGCAAAAACTGGAAGCGTCAGGGTATCTTTCGGAATACCGCGCGTATATGGATAGCTTTGCCGATCGCTATCACGTGGATGTCGATCCGAACATCCCTGCCTATGAAGATCGGTTCTTTGCCGATCGATCGCATTTGAATGAAGAGGGGCAGAAGCGCTATTCGGCAGCGTTGAAGCAGATGTATTTTGACGGAGGCGGTCGGGCGCGGTGAGATGGTTGTGCAGCCGGGAGGCGCGGATGTGGTTCCTGGCGCTTTTTGTTTTGAATTTGCAAGCCGCCTACCAGGTGGCGATGTTCATCGATCCGACGCTCCCTGCTGCGTGGGAGATCGGGCGTATCGCTGAAGTGCTGTTGCGCGTCGTCGGCTGGGGGTGAGTGTTCACGGTTTTGATCGGCGTGTTGTCGGGGCGCGTGCAGCGCGCGGCTGCGGGCACCGTTGTCGCGGCGAGCGCCGTGCTCTGCGCCGTCGATGGCTTCACGCTCGTGCACTACCATACGGTGCTCGATGCGGGACTCCTCGAGATCGTGCTTGCGACGAATCCTGCCGAGGCGTGGGAGTACGTCACGAGCCAGGCGGGCGGCATCGCCGTGGCGGTCGTGGTGCTTGGCGTGGCGGTGGCGGCAGCCGTGTTTGGGCGGCATCGGTTGCGATGGGAAGTAGCATCGCATGAACGATGGTTCGCCATCCTTTTGATCTTCTTTCTTAGCTTTGTCGCCTCCCTCGCCCACGCGGCGGAAAATCCTGATGACACGTTTGAGAGTGCGTTGCGTGCGAACTCCGTGCTGCGCCTTGCATGCAACATTGACCAGGCGTACACGGAGATCGGCTCGGCGGAGTATGTGGCGTATACGTTGGCGAATCATGATGTGAGCGGGACGAGCGGCGCGCCGGACATTCCGTACGTCGTGTTCATCCTCGGAGAGTCGACGAGCCGCCATCATATGCAGCTGTACGGTTACGGCCTGCCGACGACGCCACGCCTCGCAAACCGCAACGCGGCGGGCGAGCTCGTCGTCTATGAGAACGTCACGAGCCCGCACGCGGGGACGATGGCCGTGATGCGGACGCTCTTCAGCTTTTACGACAATGAGGCGGAGCGAGCGGCGGACGGCATGTGGTACGACTACGGCGACCTCTTTGACATCCTGCGGGCGGCGGGCGTCCATACGACGTGGCTGTCGAACCAGGAGGCCTCGGGCTTTTACGGCAGCATCGGGCGGACGCTCGGCGAGCGCACGGATCACGTCGCGTTCACGAGCCCGGTCGCGCATTCTATCGACCTCACGGAGCGCTACGACGGCGAGGTGCTGCCGCTCCTCGACGCGGCGCTCGCGGACGAAACGCTCGCGCCGCCGGCGTTCTTCGCCCTTCATCTCATGGGCGCGCACGAGGAATTTTCGAAGCGCTATCCGAAGGAATACGCGCGCTTCACGGCCGAGGACGAGCGCGGGCGCGGCGTGGCGGAGGACGATGATGCGCTTGCCGTGCGGGCGGCGTACGACAACGCCGTGCTCTATGATGATGCCATCGTTGATGCCATTATCCATCGCTTCGAGGACAAAGACGCGCTCGTGATCTTCATCTCCGACCATGGCGAGGAGGTCTACGATACGCGCGCGCTCTTCGGCCACGGCGACGAGACGAGCCCGTGGCAACGCGACGTGCCGATGGTGTTCTGGATGTCGGAGGCGTTCCGCGCGCATCATGCGGCGGACGCGGCGCGCATTGCGGCGGCGCGGGAGCGGCACTGGCAGAGCGACGAGATGATCCATACGCTGCTCGACCTGCTGCACGTGCGCGCGCCCGGCTTTGACGAAAAAAAGAGCCTGCTCGATCCCGGGCGGGCGGAAAGATGAGGAAGCGCAGATGAAAGACAAAGAAGAGAAGACGTACCCGGACGCTGTGTCGTACGATGTGCAGGCGTTCTTGGATTTTGTTTCCCTCGTGACATCGCCGTACCATGCCGTCCTGGCGGCAAAGACGGAACTCACGGAGGCGGGCTTCCAAGAGCTCGCGCTCGGGGGCGCATGGGAGCTCGCAGCGGGCGGCCGATATTTCGTGGACGTCTACGGGTCGACGCTCCTCGCGTTCACGGTCGGCGCGGCAGGCCCTTTGCGCATGGCGGCAGCGCATACGGACTTCCCGTGCTTCCGCTTGAAGCCGCAGGCGATGGAGGCCGAGGGCGCGGGCTGCGGCCTCGTGAACGTCGAGCCGTACGGCGGCATGATCTACCGCACGTGGCTCGACCGGCCGCTGAGCCTCGCGGGCAAGGTCGTCACGCGCGGCAGCGACCCGTTCCGCCCCGTGACGCATCTCGTCGACGCGCACCTGCCGCTCATGACGATTCCGAGCCTCGCCATCCACCGCGACCGCGAGGTGAACAAGAAGGGCGAGCTCGAGGCGCAGCGCGACCTGCAGCCGCTGTTCGCGCTGCAGCACCTCGAGCCAGGCGAGACAAGCGATTGGATTTCCGAGGTGTTCGGCGTGCCGGAGACCCCTGATGACCTGCTGTCGTTCGACCTCATGACGTATCCGTTCGAGCAGGGCTGCACGTTCGGCGCAACGCACATCTTCGGTGAAGACGGACCCGCTCCTGAGGCGGGCGAGCTCTTGTCGTCGCCGCGCCTCGACAACAGCACGTCTGTCTGGGCGTGCGTGCAGGGGCTCGTCGCCGCGACGAACGCGGGCGTGCCGGACGGCGTGCGCCTCGTCGCGCTCTTTGACAACGAAGAAGTCGGCAGCTGCACGAAGCAGGGCGCAGGTTCGGCCGTGCTGATGGAGACGCTGCGGCGCATCTATGCGTCGGCGCTCGTTGCGGGCTGGGACAGCGCAGATGACGCAGGCGGATCGAACGGGGCGGACGGCTCGCGTGCTGCCGGCGAACGGCTCGCTGCCGCGCTCGCGGACGGCTTCCTGCTTTCCTGCGATGTCGCGCACGGCGATCATCCGGCATATCCGTCAAAATCCGATCCCTACGTATCGACACAGCTCGGCGCTGGCGTCGTCATCAAGCAGGCCGCGTCGCAGAAATACGCGGGCGACGCGGAAGCCATCGCCATCGTGCGGGCGCTCTGCGAGGCGCACGCCATCCCGTATCAGACGTTCGTGAACCGCAGCGGCGCGCCAGGCGGCTCGACGCTCGGCTCGATCGCCTCCGCGCTCGTCCCCGTCCGCACGATGGACGTCGGCGTGCCCGTGCTCGCCATGCACTCGGCACGTGAGACGATGGGCACGGCCGACGAAGGCGCACTCGTCGCACTGGTGCGGGCGGTGCTGGAGTGAAAAAATCCTCCTGGTTTGCAGGTGATGCAAGGCAGGAGGATTATTTTTGTGCAAACGGTTGTGATGTGCGGCGGCAGATGCTCGCGGCGACGAAACCCGTCGCGAGCCCCGTCACCAGCCCAACCGGCCCGAGGATGGCAAGATACGTCAGGAGGCTCATCGTGCCGGTCATGGCGATGGCGGCGGCGAGCTGGCCGACGTGGTGGAAGAAGCCACCGGCGGCGCTGACGGCGGGGAGTGAGAAGCGTCCCGTTTTTTTGAGTGCGTACATCGCGGCAAAGGATAGCAGGCCGCCGGCGATGCTGTAGAAAAACACCGTCGGCCCGCCGCCAAACAGGCTTGCGAGCGCGATGCGGACAAGGATGACGGCAAGCACGTCGCGCGCGCGGAGCGTGTAGAGCGCGAAGACCGTCACGATGTTCGCGAGTCCGAGCTTCGCGCCGGGCGCAAGGAACGGCACAGGCAGCAGCCCTTCGAGGACGAAGAGCGAGAGCGAGATGGCCGTGAGCAGCGAGAGATAGGTGAGACGATGCGTGGCATTCATGTGTTGTCACCTCTTCGGCAGCCGTCAGCGTATTTCGATGACGAGCTTGTGCGGCAGGCAGGCGATGGCATCGCCTTTTTTGGCGATCGCGCCCGACTTCACGCAGATCTTGTCGTGGCAGTCGGCATTCGTGACGGCGATAGCGTGGCCGTCGACCGTGATGTCATTCGTGCCGCCGGGTGTCTCGACCGTGAATGTTTCGCGCCCTTCGTGCGTCGTGAGCGGGATCTCGCGCACGGTCGCGCCATCGACGGTGATGACGGCTGTCATAACGGGCGAACCGCCCCAGCCGAAGATCGCGAGTGGTACGAACGAGCATAGGAACAGTGTGGCAAGTAACACGATGTCCCGACGGGACAGCATCCTTTTCATATTATTCCGCCCGGGTGAGATCTTCCGCGATCCGCGCCTTCTGCTCGCGCGAGATCGTGATCTTCCCATGCGAGAGTCCGATGAGCCCCGCCTCCTTGAGCTTCGCGACGCCGCGGTTCACGGTCTTGACGCTCGTGCCGATGTCGTCGGCGATTTCCTGTCGTCCCGTGTGCAATACAAAGAGGTCCGTGTCGACGGCGCCGATGCGGCGCAGCAGGTAGTTCTCGAGGCGCAGCACGCTCGGCAAAAATTTGATGCGGCCGTTTTCGTCTGAGGTCGGATACATCTTCGTCGCGAGCAGTTCGGCGATGCGGATGGCGAACGCGTTGTCCGCGCGCATCCACGCGTAGAACGTGCCGGTCGTCAGCGCGTAGACCGTGCACTCCGTCAGCGCTTCGTTCGTCGCAGCGTAGCATTCCTGATGGCTCAGCACTTCGAGGTCGCCGAGGATGTCGGGCGCGTCGATCTGCGCGAACGTGTAGCGCTGGCCGCTCTCGAACTCGTTGCTGACGCGCGTCGCGCCTTCGAGCAGCAGGTAGACGTGCGTGACGGGATCGCCCTTGCGGATGAGCGCTTCGCCGGGCTGGAACGTGCGCCGCACGGCGCGACGGCGGATGGCGTCCGGCATGTGTTCGGCAAACTGGAGGAGGTCCATGGAAAAGCTCCTTTCGCGGATGATTCGTGTTTTCTTCATTGTAGCGGACGGCGCAGGGCGTTGCAAGCGCTGGTAATGAAAAAGGACACAAAAAGGACATGAAAAGGAACGCGTGTCCTTTTTATCCGTCCGAGATGCGCGTAAAATGAAGCTGTCAAAACAAAAACACGCGAAATCAGGAGGATTTCACATATGGAGAAGCTTCAAGCGCTGTTCGGGGCGGACATGCGGAAAGAAATCGTCGCCGGCCTCACGGGATTTTTCGCCATCTCGTACATCATCATCGTCAACCCGATGATCCTCGCGGACGGCGGCATCCCGGCCGACCTGTCGGTCTTTGCGACGATTTTTTCGTCCGTGCTCGGCTGCCTGATCATGGCGTTCTACGCCGACGCGCCGATCATCTTGACGCCCGGCATGGGCATCAACGCGTTCTTCACGTACACGGTCGTCGCGTCGATGGGGCTCGCATGGCAGGAGGCGCTTGCCATCTCGCTCGTCTCGGGCGTGTTGTTCGCCGTCGTTGCTTGCACGCGCCTGCGGACGCTGCTCGCCAATGCCGTGCCGGCGTCGCTGAAAACGGCGATTACGGTCGGCATCGGCCTGTTCCTCGTCGAGATCGGCCTCGAGAAGGCGCAGCTCATCCGCCGCGGCACGAACACGATCATCGAGCTCGGCGACCTCACAAATCCGATGGTGCTTTTGGCGCTCTTCGGCCTCGTGCTGAGCCTCGCGTTTTATCTGCGCCGCGTGACGGGCGGCTTCGTGCTCGCCATCCTCATCGTGAGCGGCGCGGCGTACGCGCTCGGCCTGCGCGACGCGCAGCCGATGACGATCGAGCTTTCGCGCATCACATCGTATCCGGCGCTCTTCGCGCAGTTTGATTTTTCGCATCTCTTTTCCGTGCCGTTCCTGCTCTCCGTCTTTTCCATGGCGATGATCATGATCTTCGAGTCGCTCGGCATTTTGGAAGGCATCCTTCCGGACAAGACGAAGTTCGACCGCACGTTCCGCGGCTCGGCAGCAGCCGCGCTCCTCTCGTCCTTCCTCGGCACGAGCCCGACGGTTGTCGCGGCCGAGAGCGCGACGGGCATCGCGAGCGGCGGACGGCGCGGTGGCATGGCGCTCGTCGCGGCGATCCTTTTCGCGGCATCGATGTTCTTCGTGCCGCTCCTCTCGTTCGTGCCGCAGGCGGCCATCGCGCCCGTCATCATCATCACGGGCGCGATGATGATGCAGAACCTCGCGCGCATGGATTTTTCCGACTTCACGGAGTGGTTTCCCGCGTTCCTCATCGTCGTGCTGATCCCGCTGACGGGCAGCATCTCGACGGGCCTCGCGTTCGGCTTCACGGCCTGGCCGCTGCTGAAATTCCTCGGCGGCGCGCGCAAAGACGTCCACGCCGTCAGCGCCTGCCTCGGGCTGTTGTTTTTCTTCAACTTGGTTTGCCAAGCGTCGTTCTAAAAAAATATCAAAGAGGGCGTTTCCCTATAGCAGGGAAACGCCCTCTTTGTGTGGAATAATATAGAAAAAAGCCACCTCAAATTCAGCCTCCCTCTCCGAGGGAGGGGGACCGCGAAGCGGTGGTGGGTGTGGCGGAGGTAGGACAAAACAATTCGCACGAATGTAACTGCGAAGGATGCTAATAACAAAAGAGGGCGAACGCATGGAAGGACGGCCGGTGATGCTGATCGCGGATGACGTGGAAGTCAACCGCACGATCTTGCGTCAGATTTTTCAAGACCAATATGAAGTATGCGAAGCGGCGAACGGGCAGGACGTGCTCAAGGCGCTCGCGCAGCGCGAAGTGAACATTTTGCTGCTCGACCTCGTCATGCCGGTCATGGACGGGTACGAAGTGCTCGCGTACCTCCACAGCCACGACGCGTACGCCGAGCTCCCCGTGCTCGCCATGACGGCGCGCGGCGACAGCGACGGGCAGGCACGCGCCATCGAGATGGGCGCGGCCGACTTCATCACGAAGCCGTTTCATCCGCGCGTCGTGCGCCTGCGTGCGCACAATGTCCTCGCGAATGTCGAGAACGAATGGCGCAAGGCGATGCAGGCAGCGAAAGACCACCAGATCCGCGAGATGCATCGTTCCATCGAGGAAGACGGCCTCACGGGGCTCGACAACCGCGAGTCGTTCTACCGCAAGACGGCGGAGCTCCTGCAGAAAAACGAGACGATGCCGTATGATCTCGTCTATTTCGACATCGACAATTTCCGCGTCATCAACGCGCTGTTCCACGTCGAGACGGGAAACCTGATCCTCAAGACGGCGGCGTTCTACCTCCAGGCCGCCGCGAGCACGCTCGGCACGTGCGGCCGCCTCGAAGTCGACCATTTCGTGCTCTGCATCCCGCGCGGCAGCATTGATGTCAATATGCTCATCATGGGGCTCGACAACACCGTGCAGTCGCTCGGCCTCAGCCACAACGTGCTGTTCTACGCCGGCATCTACCCGATCGAGAACATCTACCTGCCCATCGACCAGATGATCGAGCGCGCCCGCTTTGCGGAAAAGCGCGTACGCGGCAGCCACGTCGACCGCGTCTACACATACGACGCCTCCATGCGCGAGAAAATGCTGAAAGAGCAGATGATCATGCGCGACATGGAGTTCGCGCTGCAGGAGCGGCAGTTCCAAGTCTACTACCAACCGATTTATCGCGCGTCGACGGGCGCGCCCTTGCAGGCAGAGGCGCTCGTGCGCTGGCAGCACCCGTCTGAGGGACTCATCTCGCCAGGGCTGTTCATTCCCCTTTTCGAGCACAACGGCTTCATCGTGCGCCTCGACCGCTACGTCTGGGAAGAAGTCGCAAAATTCCTCGCGGCGGAAAAAGAGCAGTACGGCAGGGCGACGCCCGTCTCCGTCAACGTCTCGCGCCTGAATTTCTACAACCACGGCCTGCTCGATTTCCTCCTCGAGCTCCTGCGCCGCTATGATCTCGAGCCCGACCTCATCCGTCTCGAAGTCACGGAGCAGGCCTACACGGAGAACCCGCTCCAAATCGCGAAAGCCATCGAGGAATTCCGCGCGAAAGGCTTCCGCGTGCTCATGGACAACTTCGGCAGCGGCGCGTCGTCGCTCAAGATGCTGAAAAACCTCCCCGTCGACGTGCTGAAAGTCGACATGCGCTTCCTCCACGGCGGCGACGAACACCGCGCGCGCGCCATCCTCACCGCCATCGTCCAGACGGCGAAAGCCATCGACACCGACATCATCATGGAAGGCGTCGAGACCGAGGAAGAAGTCACATTCCTCAAAAACATCGGATGCGACGCCATGCAGGGGTATTACTACGCACGGCCCATGCCGGTCGAGGAACTGCGGAAGAAGCTGCATGGGGCATAAACGATGGGAGAAAAAGATATCGCAGAAAAGCAACTACTGAACCTCACGGATGTGTTTGCAAACGTCGCGAATGTACTCTTGTTTGATGGAGAGGAACGCATCCGGCAAGAAGATTTGATTGACGTCCTGCCGCGCTCAACGTACACGGGAGATGGCAAACTTCGCGAGCAAGAACGCGACGTAGCGAAAATCTGGAAGCGCTGCAAGATTCGTATCGCCTTGATTGGATTCGAGAACCAGACGGACATCGACAAGCGGATGCCGCTAAGGGTCATCAGCTACGATGGCGCAGCGTATCGGAACGAGTTGAATGCTGATGACGGCGAATTGTATCCTGTTATCACGCTCGTGCTGTATTTCGGGTATGAGAAACGGTGGGAAACGCCGAGAAGCTTGCGGGATTGCTTCGATGTTCCAGAGGAACTCGCGAAGTATTTCAGCGACTATCGCATCAATGTAGTAGAAGTTGCATGGCTGCCAGATGAAACGATTGCGAAATTTGATACGTCTTTTCGCGTTGTTGCAGAATATTTCAGCCAAATGCGGAAGGGCGAGGATTATCGTCCGAGTACTGACATTGTTCGCCATGCGAAAGAAGTGCTGGATTTGATGGCATCACTCACGAAGGACGTAAGATTTGAAGAAGCAAGTGAGAGAGTAGAGAAGGGAGAGAATGTTACCATGGGGTCGATTTTACTGGATAGAATGGAAGCGAAAGCAGAAGCAAAGGGCATTGCAAAGGGCATTGCAAAGGGCATTGCAGAAGGCATCACAAAAGGCATCGCCGAACGGACGCTGCGCACCATTCGCAACCAGTTGAAACGCCACGAAGATTACAAGATCATCGCGTCGGATAATGATACGACCGTGGAAGAAGTGGAGCGGATCGCGAAGGAGTCCGGACTGGCGTATTGAGCCGTGGGGCTCGTGTTGCAAGCATAAATGTTTGTTTTAGGAGGTAGTGGATTTGATGGAGCATCGAGTACGGCAGATTTATCGTCGCTTGCAGGATGATGAATCGCGGTTCGTTTTTGAAAAACGGCTCATGCATTCCCTGACGGGCGATGCACGGTATATTCAGGAGCTCGTTGCACCGCTGCCGGAAGCGAAAGCGCTACGGCAGACGATTTTACAGGGTGAAGAGAATTTCATCTTTGGCGCTGGCGATTACGGGCAGGCCGTGTACGCGATGGTGCCGCAAGCATGGGAAGGCATCTTCGACAATAATCCCCAGAAATGGGGTCAGAAAATCGGGGGGGGGTACAATAGTCCCACCAAAAATGATACAAGAGCATCCGCATGCACGCGTATTTCTCGCGGTGCACAAGGGTGGGCGGAATTACCAGCATGAAATCGCCAAACAACTCGCGGAACTCGGCGTTGCATCGGAGCGCATCATTCGTGTCGATCAGATTGTCGATCGGATGGCCGCAAGACAATATTTCACGCTTTCCGCTATGCCGCATGAAAAGGATGAGACGTTTGTCGATGCCGGCGCCTATGATGGCGATACGGCGCGCGCGTTTGCTGCATGGGCAAAGGAGTGGCGCCACATTTATGCGTTCGAGCCGGATCCGTCGAACCGGGAGAAGTGCGGACGAACGCTTCAGAATTTATCGCCGGAGAAAACGACGCTGTTCCCGTACGGCGCATGGAAGGAAAAGGGCGCGCTGCGTTTCAAGAATACGGGAGACTGGTCGAGCGAGGTCAACGAGGCAGGAGAGTTCCGCATCCCTGTGAGCTCTATCGATGAAGAAATTTGTGACGGTCGCGTCACGTTCATCAAGATGGATATCGAGGGCTCAGAACGTGCGGCACTCGAAGGTGCGGAAAAGACGGTCCAGCGCAACCGCCCGAAACTCGCCATCTGCGTCTATCACAAGCCAGAAGATATTCTCGACCTGCCAGAGTACATTCTTTCATTGCATCCGGACTATCGTTTGTATCTGCGGCATTACTCGCTGATTTCGACGGAGACAGTACTGTATTGCCTTTGAAAAGAGGAAAAATGAACCAACGAAAAGCCTTTATTTTCGACATGGACGGCGTCATCATTGACAGCGAGCCACTCCACAGCCGCGTGAAGATGGAGACGTTTGCGCATTTCGGGCTGCCGTTTGATGAAGACGAGCTCGATCAGTATATGGGACGCACGAGCGCGGCGATCTTTTCGGATGTGCTGGCGCGGGAGCATCGCACGGACATCACGGTGCAGGAAATCACGAACTACAAGCACGCGCATTACCTCGAGCTCGCGCTCAGCGGGGTGCTGCAGGCCGTGCCGGGCAGCCTGGACTTGATCCGCCGTCTGCGCGAGGCTGGTGTGCCGCTGGCGCTTGCGACGAGCTCGTGGCGGCGTGTCGTCGATGCGGTTCTCGTGCAGTTCGGTTTGACGGATACGTTCCAGTCCGTGATTTCAGGCTCGGAACTGCCGAAGAGCAAGCCGGATCCCGCGATTTATCGTTTGAGCGCCGAGGCGCTGGACGTTTCTCCGTGCGACTGCGTCGTGCTCGAGGATACGGCGGCGGGCGTGGCGGCGGCGAAAGGGGCAGGCATGTACTGCATCGGCTTCCGCAGCCCGCATTCCGGCGTGCAGGATCTCTCGCGTGCCGATGAGATTGTCGATGACCTTGCGGCTGTCGATATTGCGAAATTGTTTTCGGTATGACAGAGAAAATTTTTCGTGCGATATTGACGAAAAATGATGCATCAGAAACGCGATAAATTTTGTTTATTTTACGATTATTACTTTTTTCGATTTTGTATTATTTTTCATTGACAAACGTTTTCGCGTGGAGTAAACTAGAAGCATAAATTGTTTCAAAAGTGACTCGATTGCACACAATTTTCACACGATTTGAGCATATCGCGTGGATGCGATGTGCTCGTATCCTAGGAGGTCTTTTTGAATGGCGAAGATCCGCAAGGAATCGTTCGGCAAGCTCAGCGATGGCAGGGAAGTGTTCCTTTACACGCTCAGGAACACGAAAGGCACGGAGGCAGCGGTCACGACGTACGGCGCGCGCTTCGTGTCGTGGCGCAAGATGACGAGCGCCGGCACCTTCGTCGACGTCCTGCTCGGCTACGACAACGCAGCCGACTACGAGAAGGACGACACGAGCATGGGCGGCATCGTCGGCCGTCATGCGAACCGCATCGCGGGCGGCAAGGTCACGCTCGGCGGCAAGACGTACCAGCTCGACCTCAACACGGGCAGCCGCAAGCAGAACCACATCCACGGCGGCACGGCCGGCTTCCACAACCAGCTGTGGGACGCGGAGGAGACGGACACGGGCGTCAAGTTCACGCTGACGAGCCCGGACGGCGCGGGCGGCTATCCCGGCACGATGCACGTCGCGGTTGTCTACAGCCTCTCGAATGACAACGAGCTCTCGATTACGTATGAGGCGACGTGCGATCAGGACACGGTCATCAACCTCACGAACCATTCGTATTTCAACCTCGACGGCTACGCGGGCGGCTCCGTGCTCGACCAGAAGGTACAGATTTTCGCTGACAAGTATACGTGGGCGGACAGCGAGTCGCTGCCGGACGGCCGCATCCTCGATGTCGCCGGCACGCCGATGGATCTCCGCATGCCTGTGCGCATCGGCGAGCACATCGACGATGACTTCGACGAGCTCCAGATGGGCCATGGCTACGATCACAACTGGGTGCTGCGCGGCGACGCGCCGGACGTGGAGATGAAGCCTGGCATGTTCGGCTTTGACATCCATTGCCCCATCGACTACAACGACGGCGGCCTGCACAAGGCGGCGTACGCGGAGTCCGACAAGACAGGCCTGACGCTCATGTGCTACACGACGCTGCCCGGCATCCAGTTCTACACGGGCAACTTCCTCGACGGCACGCAGGTCGGCAAAAAAGGCACGCATTTCGAGCGCCGCTCGGGCTTCTGCCTCGAGACGCAGTATTTCCCGAACGCGTTCGCGAATTCGAATTTCCCGCAGCCCGTGCTGAAAAAAGGCGAAACGTGGAAAGCGCAGACGGTTTTCGTTTTAGGGGATAAATAACGAGACGTTTTGCTTTTCCATTCAAGATATCATGAGGGTTACACACGATCATCCTTTGACAAGGGGGACAACACATGAACATCCATGAGTACCAGAGCAAGGCCGTCCTGAAATCGTACGGCGTCAACGTGCCGGAGGGCTATCCCGCGTTCTCGGTCGATGAGGCCGTGGAGAACGCGAAGAAGCTCGGCACGCCCGTCGTCGTCGTGAAAGCGCAGATCCACGCCGGCGGCCGCGGCAAGGCGGGCGGCGTCAAGATTGCGAAGACGGAAGACGAAGTCCGCGCGTACGCGAAGGAGCTCCTCGGCAAAACGCTCGTCACGAAGCAGACGGGCCCTGCGGGCAAAGAAGTCCATCGCCTGCTCATCGAAGCTGGCTCGAACATCGAGAAGGAATACTACCTCTCGTTCGTCGTCGACCGCAAGACGAGTCGCGTCGTCATGATGGGCTCGGAAGAAGGTGGTATGGAGATCGAAAAGGTCGCGGCCGAGATGCCGGACAAGATCCTCACGGAGACCATCGATCCCGCCATCGGCCTCGCACCGTTCCAAGCGCAGCGCATGGCATACGGCCTGCACCTGCCGAAAGAAGCCGTCCGCAAGGCGACGAAGCTCATGAACTGCCTCTATGCGGCGTTCGTCGGCAAGGATTGCAGCCTCGCCGAGATCAATCCGCTCGTCCTCACGAAGGAAATGGACGTCATCGCGCTCGATGCGAAGCTGAACTTTGACGACAGCGCGCTCTACCGTCATCCGGACATCGAAGAGCTCCGCGACGTGACGGAGGAAGATCCGAAAGAACTCGCGGCGGCGAAGGAAGGCCTGAACTACGTTAACCTCGGCGGCGACGTCGCCTGCATGGTCAACGGCGCCGGCCTCGCGATGGCGACGGTCGACATCATCAAATTCTACGGCGGTGAGCCGGCGAACTTCCTCGATGTCGGCGGCGACTCCACGCCGGAGAAGATCGCGGCCGCGTTCCGCATCATGCTCGACGGCGGCCAGGCGAAAGGCATCTTCGTCAACATCTTCGGCGGCATCAACCGCTGCGACCTCGTCGCGCAGGGCATCGTCGATGCGGCGAAGATCATCTCCGAGGATGGCAAGTCCCTGCCCGTGCCGGTCGTCGTGCGCCTCGAGGGCACGAACGTCGATATCGGCCGCCAGATCCTGAAGGACACGCCGATCTCGAACGTCATCATGGCGCCGACGATGGAAGGCGGCGCCGAGACCATCGTGAAACTTGTCAAAGAAGCCGAGCAGGCGTGAGGAGGGCATAGAGCATGGGAATTTTCGTCAATAAAGATACCAAAGTCATCGTCCAGGGCATCACGGGCAAGGCCGCGTCGTTCCATGCGCAGCAGATGATTGATTACGGCACGAAAGTCGTCGGCGGCGTCACGCCGGGCAAGGCCGGCCAGGTCGCGTGCGGCGTCCCTGTCTTCAACACGGTGCGCGATGCCGTGGAGGCGACGGGCGCGAATGCTTCCGTCATCTTCGTCCCCGCGAAATTCGCTGCGGACTCCATCTTCGAAGCCGTCGACGCGGAGCTCGACCTCGTCGTCTGCATCACGGAGCACATCCCCGTGCAGGATATGATCCGCGTGCGCCGCTACATGGAAGGCAAGAAGACGCGCCTCATCGGCCCGAATTGCCCGGGCATCCTCACGACGGACGAAGCGAAGCTCGGCATCATCCCGGGCTACATCCACAAGAAAGGCCACGTCGGCGTCATCAGCCGCTCCGGCACGCTGACGTACGAAGCGACGTTCCAGCTTTCCGCGGCCGGCATCGGCCAGACGACGGCCATCGGCATCGGCGGCGACCCGATCAAGGGCACGGACTTCATCGATGCGCTCGAAGCGTTCAAGAACGATCCGGACACGCTCGCCGTCCTCATGATCGGCGAGATCGGCGGCACGGCCGAAGAAGACGCTGCGAAATGGATCAAAGAGAACATGCCGGACAAGCCGGTCACGGCCTTCATCGCCGGCCGCCAGGCGCCTCCGGGCAAGCGCATGGGCCACGCTGGCGCTATCATCAGCGGCGGCAAAGGCACGGCTGCCGACAAGATCAAAGCGCTGAATGCCGTCGGCATCGAAGTCGCCGACACGGTCGCCCACATCGGCGAGACCGTCGTCGCGACGCTGAAACGCGCAGGGATCTATGAAAAGTGCCACACGTGCTGACACACAATTGAACATCGCCTGAAACACAAGCTTCCGCATACGCATTCGTTTTGCGTATGCGGAAGCTTTTTTTTGTGTGAAACATGGAGATGTTCTCTTGCAAAGAAGGCGTTCCATGAAATTCAGGGTGGAGTGTTGGCATTGCAAAATCACAAAAGATACAGATTTATCACATAAGTGCAAATAAAATTATAAAACAATAAAAATAGAAGAATTTTGACGAAAAATGAACGATTATGCTTGCAAATACGCACCAAATACGGTAAACTCCGAGCTGTAAAGAGAAACAAAAACGTGCAAGATTATCACAAAAGTGATAATATACAGCGCCGCCGCGTGCGGCAAGGGAGGTTTGACAGATGAAGGGGGACACGGTATGGAAGACAAGACAGTATGGCTGATCGCCATCGGTGCTACGATGTGGTTGTTGCAGCTCGTGCTCGGGCTCTGGCAGTTCCGCAGGTTCGGACGGCGAATGCGCGAGCTGCGACGGCTCGGCCGCGTGGCATGTGGCAAGGCGCGCGGACGGCTCAAAGCCGGAGCGGTTGCGATGATCGTGCTTGACGGCGCGGTCATCCGGCGCGTCGACATCATGCAGGGGCGCACGGTGTTCGCGGGATTTCGCACGCTGCCGGAGCTCGTGGGCTGGCGCATCCAATCGTTGACGGACGCAAAACTCGCGGAGCTCGGCTACGACCGGCAAGCGCGTCGCGCCTTGCTCGATGCGCAGGTCAATTTCGTCACATATGAGAAAGAACATGCAAATGTGCAACCAGAAGCCGTCACGGACGGATGGATGACACAAAACTGACCGGGCCGCAGGGGGTGCGGTTCCTGTCGGTTACACGCCGAAGAACACACACAGTAAGAAAGAAGGAAGAAACACATGGATACCATGATTTTCCTGGCACAAGGCTTTATCGGGATGTTCAACAAGGGCGGCGAGACGCTCGTCGGCTGGGTCACGGGCATCATCCCGACGCTTGTCTGCCTGCTCGTCGCGATGAACTCGATCGTCCTGCTCGTCGGCAATGAGCGCATCGAAAAGTTCGCGCATCTCTGCGCCGGCAATCCGTTCAGCCGCTACATTTTGCTCCCCGTCGTCGGCACGTTCTTCTTCTGCAACCCGATGACGCTCTCGCTCGGCAAGTTCCTGCCGGAGTATTACAAGCCGTCGTATTACGCGGCGGGCTCGGCGTCGTGCCACACGATGAACGGCCTGTTCCCGCACATCAACCCGGGCGAGCTCTTCGTCTTCCTCGGCATCGCGAACGGCATTTCGGCGCTCGGCCTGCCGACGGTCGACCTTGCGCTCCGCTATCTGCTCATCGGCATCGTCATCAACTTCCTGCGCGGCTGGATCACGGACTTCACGACAGCTTATGTGCAGAAGCAGCAGGGTGTCGAGCTCAGCAAAACCGTCAAAGCGATCAAAGAATAACAGCAGCGCACAGGAGGCATACAGATCATGGCAGAATACAAAAGCGTCATCGTCACGGCAGGTTCCGGCGGCTTCGGCGGCCCGCTCACGCTCACGCCGACGGAAAAGCGAAACAAGATCGTCAACATTACGGGCGGCGTCATCTCGGAGGTCGCGCTCCATCTCGGTGAGCTCACGGGTTGTGAAGTCGTGGATGGCTTCAAGACGCGCGTGCCGGACGACGAAACGCTCGCCGTCGTCATCGATTGCGGCGGTACGCTCCGCTGCGGCATTTATCCGCAGAAGCGCATCTTCACGATCAACTTGAATCCGACGGGCCCGTCCGGCCCGCTCGCACAGCACATCAAGCCGGACATCTACGTGTCGGCCGTCAAGCCGAAGGACATCGCGCTCGCAGACGGCACGGCGGCAGCGGCAGAGGCAGCGCCTGCTGCGGCAGAAGCGCCCGCCGCGCCTGCGAAGAAGCCGCGCTATGACACGACGAAGACGATCTCGAAGCAGCAGAAAGCCGGCTCGCTCATGGCGAAGATCGGCCAGTTCATGGGCGGCATCGTTGCGATCTTCTACCAGGCCGGCCGCGATTCCATCAACACGATGATCAAGACGATCCTGCCGTTCATGGCGTTCGTCTCCATGCTCATCGGCATCATCCTCTCGACGGGCATCGGCGATGTTATTGCGCATCTCTTGGTGCCGCTCGCGAGCTCGCCCGTCGGCCTCGTCGTCTTGTCGCTGATCTGCTCGTTCCCGTTCCTCTCCCCGTTCCTCGGCCCGGGCGCCGTCATCGCGCAGGTCATCGGCGTGCTCATCGGTGTCGAGATCGGCAATGGCGCGATCCCGCCGTCGCTCGCGCTGCCCGCGCTCTTCGCCATCAACGCGCAGTGCGCATGCGACTTCGTCCCCGTCGGCCTCGGCCTCGCCGAAGCGGATGCGGAGACTGTCGAAGTCGGCGTGCCGTCCGTCCTTTACTCCCGTTTCATCACGGGTCCGGTGTCCGTCATCCTCGCCTGGCTCGCCAGCTTTGGCCTGTATGAAGGCTGATAGGAGGCACCTATCATGAAAAAATACTATTCCACGACCGTACAGGAGCTCGGCGCGAACGTCCATGCGTTCGCCGCGTCGAAGATGCTCATCATGTTCAACGAGAACGCGCCGGACGAGCTGCGCGAATACTGCGTGCTCCATCGCGGCAATGCGCTCACCGACACGGTCACGGCCGGCGACACGTTTTACCTCGGACAGACGCCGTACAAGATCGTCTACGTCGGCAGCGAGGTGCAGAAGAATCTCGGCAACCTCGGCCATATCACGCTCCGTTTCAACAACAATGAAGAAGGCGAAAACCTCGAAGGCAGCCTCTATCTCGAGGACAAGCCCGTCGCAGATGTAGCGCCCGGAGACGAAATCTCGATTGTCCGGGCATAAGAAAGGAAGTCTTTATCATGGCATCATGGCTCAATCTAGAAGGAAAAACAGCGGTCGTCACGGGCGGCGCGTCCGGCATCGGCAAGGCTGTCGCGCAGGCGTTCCTCGATAATGGCGCGAACGTCGTCGTCTGCGACATGAATCCGAACGAGCCGGCGTTCGACATCCACGAGGGCAGCGGCACGCTCCTCTATTGCGTCATGAACGTCACGGATGCGAAGAGCATCGCGGCGATGGTCGCGGCGGCGAAATCGAAGTTCGGCCGCATCGACATCCTCGTGAACAATGCCGGCATCAACATCCCGTGCCTGCTCGTCGACCCGAAGGATCCGCACGGCAAGCACGAACTCAGCGAAGCCGTCTACGACAAGGTCACGGGCGTCAACATCAAGGGCGTCTATCTCGTTGCGCAGGCCGTCGGCCACGAGCTCGTCAAGGAGGGCCGCGGCGTCATCATCAACATGTCGTCGGAAAGCGGCCTCGAAGGGTCGGAAGGGCAGAGCATCTACGCGGCCACGAAGAACGCCGTGAACTCGTTCACGCGCTCGTGGGCGAAGGAACTCGGCAAGTACCACGTCCGCGTCGTCGGCGTTGCGCCGGGCATCATGGAGGCGACGGGCCTCCGCACGCCGGCGTATGAAGAAGCGCTCGCCTACACGCGCGGCATCACCGTCTCAGAGCTCCGCGCCGGCTACAAGAACACGAAGACGACGCCGCTCGGCCGCAGCGGCAAGCTCACGGAAGTCGCTGACACGGTTCTCTTCCTCGCGAGCGACCACGCTGACTACATCCACGGCGTGACGTACAACGTCGCGGGCGGCAAGACCCGCGGCTGAACACGATACCCCTCCATGCCTCGCCGGTGCTGTCCGGCGGGGCATTTTTTCACATTGTGCAAAAGATTGTCACAATTGAAAAGAATTGGCAACTTTGTTATAATAGTGACAGAATTGCACATCTGTGATATAGGAAGAAGGAACGGCTATGGCCCCCGTGGAACGGCGCATCCTCGTGAAGGTTGCCAACATGTATTATATGGAAGGGCTCAAGCAGAGCGACATCGCGACGCGCATCGGCATCGACCGTACGACCGTCAGCAAGTATCTGAAAAAAGCGCGCAAGGAAGGGCTCGTGAAGATCACGGTCGAGCACGATTCGTACGACGAGCTCGAGGCGGCGATGGAAGCGCGCTTCGGGCTCAAGGAATCGTACATCGTGCCGAAGAGCTACGACCTGCAGGTCATCAAGAAGAATATGGCCGGCGCCGGGCTCAACCTCCTGCGCCGCATCCTTGCACCCGGGCAGATTATCGGCATGGCGTGGGGCACGACCGTGCGCGAGCTCGCGCAACACGCCGAGCAGGAGGCCATGCCGCAGGCCGACGTCGATTTCGTGCCGATTGACGGCGGCCCGGAGAACATCGAGAGCGAGTACCACGTCAACACGATCTGCTACCAGATGGCGCGCGCATTTGGTGGGCGCAGTCATTACATCTATGCGCCGGCCATCGCGAAGACGGCCGAGATCCGCGACGCCATCGTGCAGGATGTGAACTACGAAAAAATTTCGGCGATGTGGCAGAAGCTCTCCATCGCCATCGTCGGCATCGGCGCGCCGGTGAAATCGTCGAACCTCGTCTGGGCCGGCAGCTTCGGCCGTGAGGCCATCGAATCGCTCGCGCACACGGGCGCCGTCGGCGAAATCTGCTCCGTCTTCTATGACATCAACGGCCATGCCGTCGAGACGCCGTTCTCCGACCGCACGATCGCCATCGACCTCGAGCAGCTCAAAGGCATCCCGTACAGCATCGGCATGGCCGCCTCACGCGAAAAAGTTCCGGCCATCATGGGCGCGTTGCGCGGGAAGATCATCAACGTGCTGATCACGGATGAAGAGACGGCGAAGATCCTGCTCAATGAATGAACAACCAAGAACGGCTGGCACTTAGCCTTTGTTGATATGAAAAAATCAGGAACTCGAATGCATCAGCATTTTGGGTTCCTGATTTTTTGTGGGACGGTTTATTCGTTCAGCAAGTTTTGGAGCGCCATCCAGTCGGGCTTCTTTGCTGCTTGGCAGACAGCGTGGAAGTGGTCGCGTTCGCTCTCGGGGGCTTCTTTGCCCGCGATGTCTTCGAGGACGAACTGGGCGCTGTCGTAGTCGAACGTCGCGGCGACTTCTTTGAGCGCTTCGTAGACCTCGGCGAGTTCTTCGGGCGTGAGGAGTTCTTTTGCGTCCGTCGTTTTTTCTGCGGTCGGCGTTGGCGCGATAGGCTGCAGCACGTCGATGCAGGCGGCATAAAGCTTGAAGAGGCGCGGCGTTTCGGCTTGGATTTTCGTGACGTCGCCCGCGTTGCCGGCGGCTTCGAGGGCGGCGGCTTGTGCTCCGAGGCCGCTGGCACCGATGATGCGCGCCGAGCTTTTGAGCGCGTGGACGCGGATGGTGTAGTTTTTCCAATCCTGCGCATCGAAGAAGTTCTGGATGGCCGCGCGGTTTTCTGCGTACGCTTCAGCGAACAGTTTCATCGTTTCGAGGTAATCTTCGGGCGAGCCGCAGTTCGTGAGGCCGCTCTTGGTATCGAGGAGCGTTTGCTCTTTGAGCCATGCGGGGAGCGCTTCTGCGCTTGCGGCGTCCTCGGCGGCATCCGTGTCTTCCGGCGCAACTTCCTGCACTTTTTCCGGCGGGAGGTAGTGCTTCAGCATCGCTTCGAGCTTGTGGCTGTCGATCGGCTTCGTGAGGTAGTCCGTGAAGCCGGCGGCGATGTATTCTTCGCGTGCGCCGGAGATGGCGTTCGCCGTCAATGCGATGACGGGGACGTCGCTCGAGAGGTGCTTCGTCGTCTTCATGCGCTGGAGCGTCTCGATGCCGTCCATCTCAGGCATGCGGTGATCGAGGAAGATCATGTCGTACGCTTTCTTCTGCACCATGGCGAGCGCGATGGGGCCGGAGAGGGCAGAGTCGACGTGGATGTCCGTGCGCTTGAGCAGGCCGCGGAACACCTTGATGTTCATCTCGACGTCGTCGACGACGAGCACGCACGCGTCCGGCGCTTTGAGGATGGCGGCGTCCGACGGCGCCGGCACGAGGCGGCGCACCTGGCTTTCGAAGTCGCCGAGCGCCGCCCAGTTCACGACGTCTTGTTCGACTTCGAATGCGAACGTCGAGCCTTCGCCGTAGACGCTCGTGACCTCCAGTTGGCTGTGCATCAGGTCGAGCAAACGCTGCGTGATGTTCATGCCGAGGCCCGTGCCCTCGATCGTGGCATTGCGCGCTTCTTCGATGCGCTGGAACGCTTTGCCGAGCTTCGGCAGGTCTTCGGGCTTGATGCCGATGCCGGTGTCCTTGACTTCGAACCGCAGGACAATCTGGTTGTCAGCGGTCTTGCGGAACGTGACGGCGAGCGTCACGCTGCCTTCGCGCGTGTATTTCACGGCGTTCGTCAGGATGTTCATGACGACCTGCTTCAGCCGCACTTCGTCGCCGTGCAGCACGGACGGCAGGTTCTTGTCCGCTTTCAAGATGAATTGCAGGTTCTTGTTTTTCGCGCGGATTTCCGTCATGTTGACGAGGTCGTTCAGGAGCGAGCCGAGGCCGTATTCGACGGGCACGAGCTCCATCTTGCCGGCCTCGATCTTCGAGAAATCGAGGATGTCGTTGACGAGACCTAAAAGATGCAGCGCCGAGCCGCGCAAGTCGGTCGCGTAACCTTCGATCGCGGGCTCTTTGCTCTCGCGCAGGATCATTTCGTCCATGCCGATGATGGCGTTGATCGGCGTGCGGATCTCGTGCGACATGTTCGAGAGGAACAGGCTCTTTGCTTGGTTCGCGCGCTCGGCTTGCGCTTTCGCGTCCTCCGCGTGGCGCCGCACCTCGATGGCCTGCGCTTTTGCCTCTTCCGCGCGCGCCTTCGCGACCTCCGTCGCGTGCAGCGCTTCCTCCGTTTCCGCCTGCCCTTGCAAGAGGAGCTGCGTCTCGCGGATAAAGATGTAGAGCAGCATGAGCACGACGAAGAGCACGAACAGCGCATAGCCGTGGCGCAGGAACGTCGCGATGTCTTCGACGGGCTTCACAAGCGCCGTGCTCTCGATGTAGCCGACGAGGTAGAGATCGGGGCGGATTTCCGCGAGCGTGACGAAATGCGTCGCGTCGTGGGATTCGTCTGCGCCGTGGACGACGATCGCCTTCCGGTCGAGCTCCTGCATCATCGCCGCGAGGCGGCCGTTTGCGACGAGCGCGTCGAAATGCGCCTGGCTCTCGTCATCTGCGGGATGGTTCGGCGCGCTGATAGCCGTGAGATCGCGGCTGACGAGCCAGAAGGTCGCGCCCTTGGCGCCGTACGTATTGAGGAGCTGCCCGACGACGCCTTCCGGGGCGGCCTTGCAATAATGAGCGACTTGCCTTCGCTGATGAACAAGATTTTTTCGTTTGCCATATCGGTTCCTCCTTGACGTGCGGAGTGTTTTGCGATTCTCAATACGTCTGTTTTACAACAATTTCAGATTCGTTGGTAGCAGAATCGGAGACGGGACGACAAAAAAATACCGCACGCGGCGTGCGCGTGCGGCAGGAAAAAAGGGATAGAGTAGAGTGATATCAACGTCCGGCGGCGAGCGCTTCCTCGTAGAAGTGCTGGCGACGCTGGGCGACGATAGCTTTCGCCTCGGCCGTGCGATCCATCTGATGGCGCGTGAAGCGGCCGTAGCGGGCGATCAGGAGGTAGTAGAGCCCCATGCCGAGGAGCGCGAGCGCGCCGGCGGCGAGGTAGACGATGGAAAAGCCGAACGACGGCACGAAACTGCCGAGCGTGTACGGGCCGACGCCGATGCCGAAGTCGAGGAGCACGAAGTACGTGCTCGTCGCGACGCCGACCTGGTGCATCGGTGCGCAGTGGACGGCGAGCGCGTGGCAGGACGCCGTGACTGTGCCGTAGCCGAAGCCGAGGAACAGCGCGCCGATGAGCATCGGCACATCGCTCGCGGCGTTCGCGATGATCATCATGGCGACAGCCATGGAGAGGAGCGACGGATAAATGACGACGTTGCCGCCGAAGTGGTCGAGGAGATACCCCGTGAGCGGGCGGCTGATGAACGACGTCAGCGCGAAGCAGAGGAAGAAGCACGTCGCGCCGATGCCCGTGACGCCGATGCTGTTGGTATACGCGCCGAGGAACGACAGCACCGTCGAGTAGCAGACGCCGCCCATGAGCGCGATGAACGAAATCGCGAGCGACTTCACGGCGAAGAAGCGGTCGAACGACACGCGCTTGAGGTCCGCCTTTTCCTGCGGCAGGATCTCGCGCTCCGGCGCTTTGATGAGGAACGACAGCAGGAAAATGACGAACGCCGCGCCGGCCGTGATCTCGATGCCAAGCACATACGCGTGCGCCGCCGTGAGGTTCATGGCGAGGAACGGGCCGACGGCCGAGGCGATCGTGACGCCGAGCGTGAAGTAGCCGATGCCCGTACCCATCTGCGCGAGCGGGATGAGCGCAGCGACGATCGTGCTCGCCGCCGTCGACGTCATGCCGAACGACACGCCGTGCACGAAGCGCACGACCATGAAGATGGCGAGCGTCGGCGCGGCGAGGTACGCGAGGATGAGCAGGAAAAAGAGGCTCGACCCTGCGAGGAACATGTGGCGGCGGCCGACGAAATCAATGAAGCGGCCGGCCGGGATGCGCGCGACGAGCGCGCCGACGATGAAGAGCCCGGACGCGAGGCCGGCGAGACTGATCGACGCGCCGAAGTGCTCCATGGCGTACGCCGTCGACCAGAGCATGAGCAGGAAATGGACGCTGTAAACGAGCAGGTTCACAGCGATCGTGAAGAGATAATTGCGGTTCCAGAGGCCCGGTTGCGCGTTGTTCGCGCGCGCGGTCCCTGCGGATGCGGTCGACATGTGGGAAGACTCCTTTCGATGAACGGAACAGGTTGCGGATGTGCCGGGGCGCGTGACGCGCGGCGCTGCTTCGAGCAGCAGGTCGTCCATGTCGTCATCGCTGAGCCCCAGTTCCCTTTGCAGGGAATCGGACGGTTTCAATAAAATCACCTTGCTTGTGGCTCTGATTATAACCACGGGTTATCAAAGAATCCAATGCAACATTTCCATAGACGTTATGAGCATGATGCATAATGCTTGCCCCAAAATGTGGTAGAATAGGGGACGCAAGCACGGAAACACCACGTCTTGCAAAGAAAAATGCATCGCGTTCATCAAACGCCGGTCGGCGATTTATGAATGCGGTGCATACATTGGATACATGATTTGCAAGATGCAAGGAGCAATCTCATGGAAATTTCGCAGTTGCAATATTTTCAATCGATGGCGCGCGTGCGCCATTTCACGAAGGCGGCCGAGGAGTGCAACGTCTCGCAGTCCGCGCTGTCGCGCTCGATCGCGAAGCTCGAAGCCGAGCTCGGCACGCCGCTCTTTGTGCGCCATGCGCGCAGCGCCGAGCTCACGACGGCCGGCGAGCATTTCCTCTATCACGTCGACCGCGTGCTGCGCGAGCTCGCGGCGGCGAAACGCGAGCTCGCCGATGGAAAACCGGAGGACGCGGGCGTTGTGAACCTCTCGTTCTTCCATTCGTTCGGCGGCTACCTGCTGCCGATGCTGCTTGCCGAGTTCCACGCGCAGCACCCCGACATCCGCATCCAGCTGAACCAGCACAACAGCAAATACCTCATGCGGCAGCTCGCGCGCGGCAAGACCGACCTCTGCCTCTGCTCGACGATGACGACGGCGGAGAACATCGCGTGGATGTACCTTTGGAGCGAGGAGCTCTTCGTCGCCGTGCCGAAAGATCATCCGCTCGCCGCGCAAGAGAGCGTGACGCTCAAGGACATCGAGGCGGAGCCCCTCATCACGCTGAAGCCGAACTACAGCCTGCGCACGCTCGTCGACCAGTCGTTCGAGCTCGCGGGCAGCCATCCGCAGATTGTCTTCGAAGGCGATGACGTCAACACGCTCGCGAGCCTCGTCGCCGCGAAGCTCGGCGTCAGCATCATCCCGAACATCCCCGGCATCGAGCACCTCGGCATCGTCTACCTGCCGATTGCGTTCCCCGTCTGCAAGCGCGCCGTCGGCATCGCCTGGAACCGCACGAAGCCGCTCACGCCCGCCGCGCTGACGTTCCAGCAATTCGTCCTCGCGCATTTCGCGGGAGAGGATGGGCGGCCAACGGCGTAAGCATGGCCGAAATGCGATGCTTCCGGGCAAAAAGAAAAAGCCCCGGACATCCGGAGCCCTGTCTCACGCGGAGACGATAGAACTGAATGAAATATGAGCAAAATTCCTCAGCGGTGCTGAATGCCGCCGAGAAAACCTTTCGTCAGACGGAAACGACCCTTTTCCTGCGTGGGAAAAGGGTCGTCGTATGAAACATCCAGTTCTATGCGTCCCAGGTCTGCCGCCTGGAATCTGTCGTGTCTGGAATCCCCATCCCCATCGCTCGCGGGTCAAACGGTGATCGTCGATCAGGCAGTTCTCCTGGCTCCAGGTCATCATGCTGCTGCGCCTTCCCAGAGATGCTTTTCCATCTCCAGTGACGTTGTTTGCAGAGCACTCGCTGATACAGTGGCGGGACCGCGCCGGCATTGACCGGCTTCTCTATTGAGTCTTGCGACACCTGATCCAATCGTATGAAGTTGTAGTTGTATTTGACTTCTCTCGATGCCGCTATCATATCATTCGCGAAAGTTATTGTCAATCAAATTTTTCCCGCGGGGATGCGTCGCATGACGACCGATGGATTGACATTCACTCTCAGTTGGTGTATAACGAAACCAACAAATAAGAGAGGATGATTTTCATTATGACTACTGCACTCGTTGGCCTCATCGTGCTCGCCTGCCTCGGCGTTGCGGCGAAGCACATCTACAAACTCTTCAAGGGCGAGACAAGTTGTTGCGGCACGGAGGCGCCGCGCGTGCCCGAGAAGAAACTGAGCGGCCCGATCGTCGGCGAGAAGGTCGTCAAGATCTCCGGCATGACGTGCGGCAACTGCAAGAACCGCGTCGAGATGCTGCTCGACGACATCGACGGCGCAGCGGCGCAGGTGAACCTCCACCGCAACCAGGCGACCGTCAAGATGACGCGCGACGTCAGCGATGACGAGATCAAGACCGCGCTCGCAGGCAGCGGCTACGAAGTCGTCAGCATCGCGAAAGGGTGAGGGATGCGGGCGGCGCACACATGCTGTTCCAAAAATCTATAGGCAAACACCTATAGAAATCATCAAACCTATGTATTTTACATATCAAGAAACCTCCCGTATACTGAGTTCAGCACAAATCGAAAAGCGAACTCAATTACGGGAGGTTTTCTTTTATGACACGCATTTCATCGTTCCTTCATCATCCGCTCTGGGCGGCGGGGCTCGTCGTCACGCTCGCCTGCTCCGTTGGCGGGCAGCAGCTCGCAAAGCTGCCGGGCTTTTCGCTCGTCGGCGCGCTCGTGATTGCGCTGCTCCTCGGCATGGCGCTCCAGCTTTTGACGCGCGTGCGCGACGCGGCGCGCGCATCAACGCCGTTCATCGCGAACAAGTTTTTGCGCGCGGGCATCATCCTCCTCGGCTTCAAGCTGAACCTCGTGCTGCTCATGGGCGCGGGGCTGAAGAGCCTCATGGCGGCCGTCGTCGTCGTGACGGTCATGGTCGCGATGAATTACATCGTCGCGCGAAAACTTTTCGGCGTCGAGCACACGCTCGCTGTGCTGACGGCGTGCGGCTCGTCGATTTGCGGCGCGGCGGCCGTCATGGGCGTCTCGGGCGCAGCGAAGGCGAAAGCGGACGATTCCGTGCTCGCCGTCGCGTGCGTCGCCATCCTCGGCACGGCGTTCACGCTCGTGCTCGTGACGCTGCAGCCGGTGCTCGGTTTCTCCGAGGCGCAGTTCGGCACGCTCGCCGGCCTCTCGCTGCATGAGATCGCGCACGCCGTCGCGGCGGGCGGCGCGGCGGGCGCAGCCGGCACGGATGCGGCGATCGTCGCGAAGCTCTCGCGCGTGCTGCTGCTCGCGCCGGTTGCGATCCTCGTCGGCGTCGTCGAAGCGCATCGCGCTGTCACGCGGGAAAAGCGCGCGATCCTGGCAGGAACGGACGGCGTCACTGTCGAAACGGATATCGAGGCGGAGGACGCGGGCGCACAGGGAAGCGCAGGGCACGGCGGCTTCTTCGCCCATGTGAAAAACGTGCCGATTCCGTGGTTCATGGGCGGCTTCCTGCTTGCGAGCGCCGTCGGCTCGTATGTCCCGGCCATCGCGGCATTCACGGACAGCCTCGTGACGCTCGCGTATCTGCTGCTCGGCATGGCGATGGCTGCGCTCGGGCTCAACGTGAATTTCTCCGTCGTCGCGAAAAAAGGCGTGCGCCCGCTCGCGAGCTCGTTCTGCTGCTCATGCGTGCTCGTCGTGCTGGCGTACGGCATCGTGAAGACGTTCTTTTGATGGTGAACTGGTAATGTAACTTGTAAGAAAAGAAGGGAGACAACGACATGACGCTGCGCCATTTCCGCATTTTCCAGACGGTCTGCCGTCTCTTATCCATGACGGCGGCGGCGGGCGAGCTCCACATCTCCCAGCCGTCCGTGAGCCAGGCCGTGCGCGAGCTCGAGGAGCATTACGGCACGGCGCTCTTTGACCGCATCGGGCGGCAGTTGCACCTGACATCCGCCGGCCGTGCGCTCTACGGCTACGCGACGCACATCTTGTCGCTCGAGCATCAGGCGGGCGAGGCCATGCGTGGCTTCGCCGAGCGCGGGCCGCTCGCCGTCGGCGCGACGCTCTCCATCGGCGAGAGCGTCTTCGTGCCGATGCTCGCCGAGTTCCGCGCCACGCATCCAGATGTGCCGATCTTTTCGCGCATCGCGAACACGCACGACCTCGAGCAGCGGCTGCTCGCCGATGACCTCGACGTCGCGCTCATCGAGGGCGACGTCGAGGTCATCGAGGGCGACGTGCATTCCGCGCAGCTGACGGCAAAGCCGTTCCTCGTCGACGAGCTCGTGCTCCTCGCGTCGCCCGCGCGCGGACTCGCAGGTACGGTGCCGCGTGAAGCGATTGCAGGCGCGCCGTTCCTCCTGCGCGAGGAGGGCAGCGGCACGCGGGCGCTGTTCGAGGCCGTCATGCAGGCCGGGGAACTGCCGTACGAGACGGCGGGCGTCTACAACAATTCCGCGTCCATCCTCCAAGCCGTCGCGGCGGACCTCGGCCTCGCGGCGCTCTCGGAACGCATCGCCGCGCCCGCCATCGCGGCCGGCGATGTGACGACGTTCACCGTCCCGGGCGTCCGCTTCCAACGCACGTTCCGCGTCGTTTGCCACCAGAACAAATACCTCACCCCGACGCTCCGCGCGTTCCTCGCGTTCTGCGAAGGCATCGGACGGGAGAAAGCCGCAAGATAACGACAGCCGCTCGAAGCAAACTGGTTCGAGCGGCTGTCATTTTTGTATGCGATGGCGGTTTCAAACGGGTTTCCGCCCGCAGATTGCGAACATCGGTATGTCGTCGACGAGGACGGTCGGGTCGACGTAGACGGCGCGGCGGATGTCGGGCGTGGCCTCGACGGTGAGGCCGAGGCGTTCGAGTTGTGCTTTGTCCCAAAGCGGGCGCTCGCGGCGGTTGATGGCGAGCACGTCTTTGATGGCGTTGCACTCGGCGAGCTTCTGCGCGGCGAGGCCGTCGTTTGTGTTCGCCGCGTCCCACGTCGTGTGGCGGTGGTCGGCGTCGAAGTTGAAGAACATGCCGCCCGGCTTCAGCACGCGCACCCATTCGCGGTACGCCTGCGGGACGTCGGGCAGCGTCCATGTGAGGTTGCGGCTGATGACGATGTCAAACGTCGCGTCAGGGAAGGCGAGTTCTTGCGCGTTGCCGACGGCGAACGTCGTGAGGTCCGGCACGCCGTAGGCGAGGCTGTTGACTTTCGCCTCGTGGATCATGTCGTGCGAGAGGTCAATGCCAGTCGCGTTTGCGCCCATCTCGCCGAAGAGGATGGCGAAGAAGCCGGCGCCCGTGCCGACATCGAGCACGCGCAGCCGGGAGAAGTCGGAGTAGACGGGATCGAGCGCGCGCAGGAGATACGTCCGCCACGCGGCGGCGTCGGGACCATCGAGCTCGCGGCGGCGCTTTGCGGAGAACGCTTTGCTGCGCTCGTCCCAATATGCTTCGATGCGGTGTTCGAGCAGGAGGTCGTCGTCTTCGATTTCATAACGTTGTGCGGCGGTGTTCGTGGCAGGCATGGCGCTGCTCCTTTCGTTCATTTGTGTGTTTTCATCATCATAGCAAACTTTTTGCGCGGAAATAAGCCTCCCCGGGGGTTCTGACAACCCCTGGGGAGGCTTATTTTTTGTGCGCGTGCTTGTTAAAATGAAATCAATGTTTTCGAAAGGGGGCGGCGTGGATGAAACGCTATGTGCTGGCGCGCCTGCTGCAGCTCATCCCGATCCTCGTCGGCATCACGTTCTTGACGTTTGGCATGATGCAATTTGCGGCGGACGATGCCGTCGATGTCATGTACGAGCAGACGGGCGGCGTATCGGAAGAAGTCAAGGCAGAGAAGCGCCACGAGCTCGGCCTCGACCGGCCGTTCCTCGTGCAGTACGGCGACTGGCTCGGCGGCGTCGTGACGGGCGACATGGGGCGGTCGTACATCTCGGGCAAGCTCGTGTTTGACACGTTCGCAGAGCGCTTGCCGGCGACCGTGGAGCTCATGCTCGCGTCGATCGCGCTGACGATGTTGTTTTCCCTCCCGCTCGGTATCCTCGCCGCTGTGCGGCAGAATACGGCGGTCGATTACCTCATCCGCTTCCTGACGTTCGTCGGCAACTCGCTGCCAAATTTCTTCGTGGCGCTGCTGCTCATCTATATTTTTGCGCTGAAGCTCGGCGTGCTGCCCGTCATGAGTACGGGCGGCGGGGTGCAGACGATTGTCTTGCCGGCCGTCACGCTTGCAATCGCCATGGGCGCGAAGTACACGCGGCAGATCCGCGCCGTCGTGCTCGAGGAACTGCGAAAGCCGTATGTTGACGGCGCGCGCGCACGAGGTGTGCCGGAGCGCTGGATCCTGTGGCGCGATGTGCTGAAGTCGTCGTTCATCACGATCATCACGCTCTTGGCGCTCTCCATCGGCTCGCTGCTCGGCGGCACGGCGATCGTCGAGTCCATCTTCCTCTGGGACGGCGTCGGCAAGATGGCCGTTGACGCGATCCTCATGCGGGACTATCCGCTCATCCAGTCGTATGTCGTCTGGATGTCGTTCATCTACGTCGGCGTGAACCTCGCGGCTGACCTCATCTATCATGCGCTCGACCCGCGCGTGCGCTACGGCGGGGAGGTGCGGCGATGAAAAAAGGACTCGTGCCATATCTCGCGCTCGCGGGCGCGCTACTCGCCGTCGCGGTCTTTGCACCGTTCCTCACGCCGATGGACCCGTACGAGCAAAATCTCGCCATCGCGCTCGCGCCGCCGGATGCGACGCACCTCCTCGGCACGGATCGCTACGGGCGCGATTTGCTTTCCCGCGTCATCATGGGCTCGCAGACGACGCTCTGCGCGTCGCTCCTGCTGCTCGTCTTCATCAGCGTGTTCGGCAGCGCTATCGGTGTGCTCGCGGGCTATCGCGGCGGTCGGCTCGACACGGTGCTCATGCGTATCTCCGACGTGTTCCTCGCATTCCCGGAGATGGTGTTCGCCATCGCTGTCGCGGGCGCGCTCGGCGGCGGCCTGACGTCGGCCGCGCTCGCGCTTGCGCTCATCGGCTGGCCGAAATATGCGCGCGTCGCGCGCGGCCTCGTGCTGACCATCCGCACGGCGCCCTACATCGAGGCGGCGCACATGGCAGGCCTCGGCACGGCGCGCATCCTCTTTGACCATGTCGTGCCGAACATCGCCGGTCCTGTGCTCGTCACGGCGGCTCTCTCCGTCGGCACGATCATCATGGAGCTCGCCGGGCTCTCGTTCCTCGGCCTCGGCGCGATGCCGCCGACGGCGGAATGGGGCGCGATGATGAACAATGGCCGCTCCATGCTCCAGACGGCGCCGTGGGTCATCCTCGCGCCAGGCGTCGCGATTTTCCTCGCCGTCGCGGTCTTCAATCTTTTGGGCGACAAGCTGCGCGACGTCCTCGACGTCCGCAGCAAGTGATCATTTTTGTGTAGAGAAAAGGAGAAGTTCCATGAAACTGACGAGGTCTTTCAAAGCCTCCCGCAAGCTGCGGGCCGGCATCGCCATGCTCCTGACGGCAGCGTTCCTCACGGCGGGTTGCGGCGGCAGCGGCGGCCAGAAAGCGTCCGGCGACACGAAGACGTTCACGTACGGCACGGTCGCCTACGGCATTTCGAACGAGAACGTCGGCACGAATCCGCATGACACGTACGTCGGCTGGTCGACGCTGCGCTACGGCATCGGCGAGACGCTGTTCCGCTTCACGGAGTCCATGGAACTCGAGCCGTGGCTTGCGAAGGACTACGAGCAGATCGACGACTACACGATCAAGATCAACCTGAAAGACAACATCTGCTTCTCGAATGGAAAGAAAGTCACGGGCGAAGAGGTCAAGAAATGCTTCGATGACCTGCTCGCGAAGCACGACCGCGCGCCGAAAGACCTGAAAATCGAATCCATCACGGCAGACGGCCAGTCCGTCACCATCAAATCGAAGGAAAAAGTGCCGGCGCTCCTGAACTACCTCTCCGACCCGTACGGCTGCATCATTGATGTCGATGCCGGCGAGCATGACAAGATCGTCGTCGGCACGGGCCCGTATGTCGCGACGTCCGTCTCCGACACGGAGATCGACCTCGCGCCCAACGAAAACTACTGGGGTGACACGAAGCCGCAGATGGACAAGGTCATCGTCAAAAGCATCACGGATGGTGACACGCTGACGATGGCGATGCAGAACGGCGAGCTCGATGCCGTGCAGGGCCTGCCGTACGCGAGCCTCGAACTTTTCCTGAACAATGATAAATATAAAGTCAGCCAGGTCGACACGTCGCGCATCTATCAGATCGCGTTCAATTTCAAGAACGAAGACCTCAAAGACCTGCGCGTGCGCCAGGCGATTTCCATGGCGATTGACAAAGACAATTTCACAAAAGTCCTCTTGCACGGACAGGGCACGCCGGCCGTCGGCCCGTTCCCCGCGTCCATGCCGTTCGGCGACAATGCCGTGCATGCTGTGCCTTTCGACAAAGAAAAAGCGAAAGCACTGCTCAAAGAGGCGGGCTACGAGGACACGGATGGCGACGGCTACGTCGACAAGAACGGCAAGAACCTCGAACTCCGCTACCTCACGTACACGAGCCGCCAGGAACTGCCGCTGCTCGCCGAGGCCGCGCAGGCCGACCTCAAGGACATCGGCATCAAGCTCGACGTCAATGCCACGAACAACTACAAGAATTTCCTCAAGACTGGCGAGTACGATTTGTTCTCGAACGCGAACGTCAACGCGCCGACGGGCGACCCCGAGTACTACTTCACGACGCACGTGCTGAAGAACTCCGCGTACAACCGCGGCTTCTATGAAAGCGACCGGATGGAAGCGCTCGAAGAGCAGCTGCGCAACACGTTCGGCGCGGAAAACCGCACGCCGATCGCCATCCAGATGGAGCAGCTGATCCTCGACGATTGCGCGTACTTCTACGCCTCGCACCTGCGCATGTCGTTCGTCATGAAGCCGAATGTCAAAGGCTTCTCCGCGCATCCGTCCGACTACTACGAAATCACGCCAGAGTTATCGAAGGAATAACAATGTTAGACGTACAACATTTGTCGATTGCATGGGAAGGCACAGAAGTCGTCCATGACGTGAGTTTTTCGCTCGGCGAAGGCGCCGTCCTCGCCATCGTCGGCGAGTCCGGCAGCGGCAAGAGCACGATATTGAAAGCCATCCTCGGCCTGCCGTCCGACGAGCGCACGGTCACAGGCGGGAAAATCTTGCTCGACGACGACCTCCTCCTGCAAAAAAGTGCGAATGAGCGGCGCAAACTCGCCGGCCCCGTGCTCTCGATGATCTTCCAGGACGCGGGCGCGTCGTTCTGTCCCGTGCGCCGCGTCGGCGATGAGCTCTATGACAGCGTCCACCGTCACAAAGGCTGGTCGCGGGCAGAGCTGGGCGAGCACGCAAAGCCGCTCCTCGCAAAGCTGCACCTCGACGACAGCGTGCTCGACGCGTATCCGTTCGAACTCTCGGGCGGCATGGGGCAGCGCGTTGGCATCCTCGCGGCGCTCCTCATGAAGCCGCGCATCCTGCTCGCCGACGAGCCGACGTCCGCGCTCGATAGCGTCACGCAGGTCCAGGTCGTGCGCGAGCTCCTCGCGCTCTGCAAGGAAAACGGCACGGCGCTCATCCTCGTCACGCATCACATGGGCGTCGCGTATTACATGGCGGACGAGCTCCTCGTCCTGAAAAATGGCCGCGTCGTCGAGAACGGAACGCGCGAAAAGATTTTCCACGCGCCAACATCGGCGTACACGAAAGCGCTCATCGCCGCCGTGCCACGCATCGGGGGAGGGAACAGCGTTGCATGAAGAACCGGCGCTCGCCGTCACGCATCTCACGAAATCGTTCCACGGCCGTAATGCGAAAGACGTGCTGCACGACGTGACGTTCGCGCTCGCACCCGGCGAATGCGCCGGCCTCGTCGGCGTCTCGGGCTGCGGCAAGAGCACGACGGCGCGGATCATCGCGGGGCTCGAAGCGGCGGACAGCGGCACGATTTCGCTCGGTGCGCAGACGTTTGACGCGCGGCAGCTTGGCACGCGCGAGCGCTTCCAGCATCTCGCGATGGTCTTTCAGCAGCCCGAGTCGTCGTTCGATCCGCGCAAGACGCTCGGCTGGAGCATCGCCGAGCCGATGCGCGCGCGCGGCTGGTCGCGTGCGGACATCGCTGCGCGCACGAAGGAGCTGCTCGATGCCGTCGAGCTCCCTGAGGCGCTGCTCGCGCAGTATCCGTTCGAGGTCAGCGGCGGGCAATGCCAGCGCGCGGCGATCGCGCGCGCCGTCGCGACCCATCCGCGCGTGCTGCTCTGCGACGAAGTCACGAGCGCGCTCGACGTGACCCTGCAAGGCAAGATCGTCGCGCTCATCCGCGCGCTGACGCAGGAAGAGCGCATCGCGTGCCTCTTCATCACGCACGACCTGCCGCTCCTTGCACGCGCCGCCGACCGCATCCTCGTCATGGACGCCGGCCGCATCGTCGAGGACGCGGAGGCGTCTCGCGTGATTTCTGCGCCGCAGTCCGCGGCCGCGAAAGCGCTGCTCGCCGTTGACTTTTTCCAGATGGCGGGCGCGCGCGGACGGAAAAAATCGTCTTGATAAATAGAGACGTTCTCATTGACAAGGCCATAACTCTTTGCTATGATGGGGATTGGAATGGTAGTCGCTATCATTCCAACCCTTTTGTGTCGGGGATCGCCGGGAGACGCTCGCGTCGCTCGGCGATTCCTGTAGGGAAGCAGGCGCGCTTCCCGCGAATCATGGTCAGAGGAGGGAATCCACATGTTCCAGAAAACCGATTTTTGGATCGGCCTCGCTGTTGGCGCTGTCGCTGGCATCTTCGGCTATCGATTCATGCAGGAGCGCGAGCAGCAGCTCGCCGCTCTCCAGCCGGCTGCCCCGACGGCCGAGCTTCCGCTCGCTGAACTTCAGCGTCAGAAGGAAGAGCTCGAGGATCTGATCGCAGCACAGGAAGCGAAGAAATAAGTTATTTCTTGCGCCTTCCCGAATGGGGCTGTCGCTCCGCGAGGACGCGTCAGCCCCATTTTTCTAAAGGAGTAATGAAAATGAATCTCATGAATACGCTCCAGATCCCGACGACGAAGCTCGACCTCTTCATCCGTTCCGTCGAGATCTCGTCCTATATCCCGGGGCGCGTGCGGCTCTATACGAAGCAACTCGTGAACAACCCGGCGCTCGAGGTCGAGGTGCAGGCACAGCTCGGTGCGTTCTCCGAGATCACGAGCGTCGAGACGAGCACGGTCACGGGCTCGATCCTCATCAAATATGAGCCGGAGACCTTGCGCAAGAACGCGGAGCTCCGCAAGGTTGAAGAATATATCATGACGCATGCAAAAAGGAGATGATCGGATGTCGTATGTATCCGGTTTCATGATGGGCGCGGCCATCGGCAAGAGCATCCATCAGATGATGTTTGGCAGAGGAGCGAAGCAGTCCGTGCCGCGCTTCCAGAATCCCGTGCCGCATCTGACGGCGGGCGCGCGGGCGGCAGGTGCACGGTGCGCGACTTTTCTGCTTGGATCCGCACGGCGTCGCACGGCTGGCTCGACATCAGCTCGGCCGTGTTCCTCATTTTCCTGCTGCGCGGCCTGCGCAAGATGATCTTGATGAAACAGTACCCGTCCGGCTCGCAGATGCTCTGGTGGGCCGTCTCGCTCATGAGAGGATGGCGAACGGTATGAGCAGCGCACTCCGTTACGGGCGCATGAATTACGTCCTGCCGATTGCTCTGCCGCGCGAAAAACGCGCAGAACTCGCGGCAGTCATCCGCCGTTTTCGCACGGTGAAGGCCGTGCTCGTCGATGAAAAACTCATCCGTATCTGGTATGTCGGCACGCTCCCCGCGCAGGAAATCCAGCAGCTCGCGATCGCGGCCGTGCGCGCGGCGAAAGAGGCCGCCATCACGCCGGCCGAGCGCCTCGCCGAGTACCGCCGCGACGCGCTCGTGTCGCTCGCGGGCTTTGCGGCCGTGCAGATCTTGCGCAAGACGTCGCCGGAGCTCTTCGCCGCGACGAAGATCGCGCGCAGCCTGCTGACGATTTTCCTCGCGCGCAAATTCATCACGAACGGCATCAAAGGACCGTTGCAGGAGCACCAGCTCAATGCTGACACGCTGACGGCGACGGCGGTCATCGCATCCGTGCTCGCGGGCAAGCCGGAGTCGAGCCTGACGCTCCTCACACTGTCGAACGGCGCGGAGATGCTGACGAGCTACGCCGCCGAGCGCGCGCGCACGCAGATTTCCGGCCTCTTGTCGCTCGACCAGCGCTATGTCTGGCTCGTCGAGAACGGCGTGGAAAAGAAAATTCCTGTTGAGCAGGTGCACGCCGGCGACACGATCGCCGCGCACACGGGCGAAAAGATCGTCATCGACGGCCGCGTGCTCGCGGGTTCTGCCGCCGTGAATCAGGCGTCGATCACGGGCGAGTCGAATCCTGCGATGAAGCACAAGGATTCGCCCGTCTACGCCGGCTCCGTCGTCGAGGCCGGCGAGCTCGTCATCGAGGTCGAGAAGGTCGGCAGCGACACGAGCCTCGCGCACATCGTCCACCTCGTCGAGGAGGCGCAGAACCGCAAGGCGCCCGTGCAGAACTTCGCCGATCAGATGGCGAACTTCCTCGTGCCGGTGTCGTTTCTCGGCGCGGCCATCGTCTACGGCGCGACGCGCGACTGGCAGCGCGTGCTGAACCTCCTCTTCATTGATTTCTCCTGCGGGCTGAAGCTCTCGACAGCCACGGCCATCTCGGCGGCCATCAGCGCCGCCGCGAAGCGCGGCATCCTCGTCAAGGGCGGCAACTACATCGAAGCGCTCGCTGAGACGGACACCGTCGTGCTCGACAAGACCGGCACGCTGACGGTCGGCATCCCGCAGATCGCGTTCACGCGCACCGCCGCAGGCGTCGACGAGAAGGAAATGATCCTGCTCGCGGCCTCTGCCGAGCAGCACTCCGTCCATCCGCTCGCCGTCGCCATCCAGAAGTACGTGAAGGAACACGAGTGGGAGACGCCGCAGCACATCGACAGCAAGACGATCGTCGCGCGCGGCATGCTCGCCGAGGTACCGGACTTCGAAACGTACAAAGGCGGCACGATCCGCGTCGGCAGCAAGAAGTTCCTCGCCGAAAACGGCGTGAAAGATACGGGCGGCATCGTCGACAGCAGCCTTGACGGCAAGAACCTCCTTTACGTCGCGCGTGACAAGGAACTGCTCGGCGTCATCGGCATCGAAGACCCGATTCGTCCCGCGATGAAGAAGACGCTGAACCAGATGCGCCGCTACGGCATCGACGAGATCGTCATGCTGACGGGCGACAGCAAGGCCGTCGCCGAGCGCGTCGCGCAGGACATGGACATCGACGCGTACCACGCGGAGATCCTGCCGGAGGACAAATCCGACTACGTCAACAAGCTGAAGCAGCGCGGCACGGTCATGATGGTCGGCGACGGCATCAACGACGCGCCGGCGCTGGCCTTCGCTGACGTCGGCGTGTCGCTCGGCGGCCGCCAGACGGACATCGCAGCGGAGTCGTCTGCCGTCACGATCCACGGTGAAGACCCGGCGCGCCTCATGGAAGCGCTCGCGCTCGGCCGCCGCACGATGCGCCTCGTGCATCAGAACTTCATGGCAACGATCCTCGTCAACAGCGCCGCCATGCTTCTTGGCGCGCTCGGCCGCATCAGCCCGCTCTACGCCGCCGTCATCCACAACACGGCGACGCTCGCCGTCGTGCTGAACAGCTGTCGCATTTTGAAAACGGCGCAACCGGGCATGTTCGCACGGAAACGAGCGTGAGGCAGGGCGCATAAAAAACGTGCTGGCAGCAGTGCCGTTCTTGTGGTAGAATAGAACAAATAAAACATCTGCCGCCGGGCAGAACAATATGCATCGGTCCCACACCGTTAGGCCTTTGAAGGTGCGGGGAAGCCGGTGCATTTTCTTTTGGAGGGAAAGACATCATGAAAACGGCTTGGCTCATCCTGTTCTTCGCCGGCGTGACGGAAGTGACGTGGGCGATCGCGATGAAGTATTCGGAAGGCTTTACGCGCCTCGTTCCGAGCGTCATGCTGTTCCATGAGACCTTGATGCCCATGCAGGTGGTCTGCCTGCTGATGATCGTCGGCGGCATCGCGGGGCTGAAGATGCTGGCGTGAAAAGAGGAAAATTTGATGGCTCCTTCCAAAATGTGGAAACGAATCGGCTAGGATTCGCGCGCGTTTTTCGATATAATCGAAGCAGCATCCAGACACGTTGCAAGAGAAAGGACGGAACATCATGCTTTATTCATTGGAAAACGACGACCTGCTCGTGCAGGTGCGCGACCACGGCGCGGAACTGCGCTCCATCAAGGAACGTGCGGACGAGACGGAATACCTCTGGCGCGGCGATCCGACGTGGTGGAAGTACAGCTCACCGTTGCTGTTCCCCATCGTCGGCAAGCTCGTTGATGGGAAATATCGTGTGGATGGCAAGACGTACGAGCTGCCGGCGCACGGCCTCGCGCGTATCTCGGACTTCGAGCTCGTCGAGCAGAAAGCGGACGCGATCCGCTTCGCGCTCGGCTGGACGGAGGAGACGCTCACGAAGTATCCGTGGAAATTCCGCGTCGAGGTCAGCTATGCGCTCGTCGGCCGCTCCATCCGCGTTGCGTGGGACGTGACGAACGAAGACGCGACGGAGATGGTCTTTTCCATCGGCGCGCATCCCGCGTTCCGCTGCCCGATCGTGTACGGCGAGACGCTCGCGGATTGCTATCTCGCGTTCGAGCGCGACGAGGACGCGCAAAAGGTCAAGCTCGCCCCCGGCGTCTTCTTCACGCACGAGAAAACGCCGTGCCTCCGCGGCAAGCAGCTGCCGCTCAGCGATGCGCTGTTCCATGACGGCGTGCTCGCGTTCGACGATTTGAAGTCCGACGCCGTCACGATCCGCTCGACGAAGAGCGCGAAGTCGCTGACGATCTCCGCGCCTGGCTTCCCATACTGGGGCTTCTGGATGCCGGAACAGGGCGGCGCGCCGTTCCTCTGCCTCGAGCCGTGGTATGGCCACGCGGACGTCGAAGGTTTCGACGGCGCGTTCGAGGACAAGGAGGGCGTGCAAAAGCTCGCGCCGAGCGCGACGTTCCATGCGGAATACACGATTTCCATCGGTTGAAGCAGCTGCGCATAACTACCAGAAAACCACACAAGACGAAAAAGACCAGCGCTGGCAACGGTGCTGGTCTTTTTTTGCAAAAAATATTTAAGAAAACGATAGAAATCACCGATAAAAACATATAGAAAGGTTATGATGCAGGACACGGAGGTACAGGATGCAGATTCTAACAAACGCGCTGGCAGCGCACGCGCATCTCTTGCAGCAGGATGGCATCGCGTCCGTCGCGGGAACGGCTGTTGCTGATGAACAGGGCAAGGGCGCAAAGGACTTCGCAGCGGCGTATGGCGTGGAGATCAGCGACGCCGGACGGCAGTTGCAGGAAGCGGAAAAACAGCGGAACGATGCGCTGCTGTCCGATGTGCCCGTCCCGAAGGAAGCCATCGAGGTCGGCGAGCCCATCGAGCCGCTGAAGAATGAAGGCCCGATTTTCTTCCTCACGGATGATAACTGGGCGGAAGTCTTTTCGCTTGCGACGGACATGGAAGCGATCGAGTCGCATCTTTCCAGCATGATCGAAGACCCCAAGAATTACTGGAATGTCGGCAATTTGCAGGAGCTCGGCAAGGCGCTGAACGGCTACAGCCACAAGCAGGAGTCTGCCATCCGCAGCGGCAAGGACACGTACCTCCAGAGCATCCAAGACCGCTTGGACATGCTCGACGGCGACCACCAGAATGAGATGCTGAACAAGATCCGCTCCATGGTCGGTTCGGTGCAGCGTTGCATCGACATCGACTGGAAGAGCGAATGGTTCCAGGAGGACATCGAGAGCACGCCGTTCTCGCCGCTCGACCTCAAGGACGCGACGACGGGCAAGCCGAAGACGTATTTCGGGCAGTCCATGGCGGTCTACAGCTACATGCAGGAAATGAACCGCCAGTCGCAGGAACTGTCCATCGTCGACAAGATGCTCGGCGGGGATGACGCAGCGGACGGAACGCTCTCTGCCGGCAGCGTCCGGAAGAAATCGTCGCTCGAAGACGGCCTCGCGGCCTACCGCCACGACCGCGCCATCGTCCACCTGATTGCAGAGGACGCACCGGCGGACTTCGACGGTCCGCTGAACTACGGCGTGCGCTCCGACGGCACGGTCGTCGAGCGTCCGAACGAAGAGGCGCACAACAGCGCACGCGGCTACGATTGGGCGGCCATCATGAAAGCGTACCGGCAGGAGCACCCGGAGCTCGAGAATGCCATTCGTTGGGAGCGCGTCGGATAAAAATTGACAGATGCAAGTTCAGTGATACGATTGCTGATGCAGGACGATCATGATAAAATGAAATGAAAGAAAGGGGGCGCTGGAATGAAACCTTATAACGTCGCGGAAATCCGCGAGATTGTAGTCCCGATTGCTGCGCGTTACAAGCTGAAAGCGGTATACATTTTTGGTTCGTATGCAAGAGGCGAAGCTACGGCAGACAGCGATATCGATTTCTTGATCGACACGGAAGGTTCCGGCCTTGATACGCTCTTCAAGCTCGGCGGGCTTTATGCAGCGCTGGAGGCTGCATTCCGTTGCCCGGTTGACATCGTGACGGTGGCATCGTTGAACCAACCCATCCGTCATGTATCGCAAGAAATCCTGCGAGAGCATATCTGGAATGAGAAGGTGGGCTTGTATGCAGCTGCTTGACCAGCATCGGTTGGGGCATATCATCGAGTATTGCCATCGTGTCCAGACAACGATTGAGCGCTTTGGCAATTCCTATGAGGCCTTTTCCGCAGACGAAGATTATCAGCAATCCATTGCGTTCAGCATTTTGCAGATTGGCGAACTGGTAGCAGGATTGTCTGAAGAATATAAGGAAAGTACGAATGGAAAAATGCCGTGGCAAGCTATCAAAGCAATGCGAAATATCGTGGCGCATGGTTATGGGAATATAGAGTTGACCGCCGTCTGGCGTACGGCCTTGGAAGATATTCCTGGGTTACAGGCATTTTGTGAGAAAGAGCTGCATTCGTGAAAAATGCGGAAACAAAAATCGCCGCGTGCAAGTTTCCATCGAACTTGCATGCGGCGATTTCATTTTATGCAGTTTTATGCGGCGTTCAAAATTTTATTTGATGCCGGCGCCGTCGAGGGCAGAGCGGACGCTCGCGGCTGCCTTGTGCAGCTTCTCGAGCTCGTCGTCCGTCAGATGCACTTCGAACGAACGCATGATGCCGTCCGCGCAAATCATGCGCGGGATGGAGAGCGCGACGTTCTTGATGCCGTACTCGCCTTCGAGGACCGCGGAGCACGGGAGGATCGTGTGCTCATCGTAGAGCACGGACTTGATGAAGCGGCACGCGGCCATCGCGATGCCCGTGTTTGTGAAGCCCTTCTTGTTGATGACGTCGTACGCGACCTGCACGAGCTCGTCTTCGACGGCCTTGTGGCTGAGCTTTTCCGTGTGATGGAAATACTCGTCGAGGTCATCGATCGGGAAGCCGGCGCACGCTGTCGTCGACCAAGCGACGAACGCGCTGTTGCCGTGCTCGCCGAGGACGAAGCCGTTGATGTTCTTCGGGTCCACTTGGTACTTGTTCGCGAGGATGCGGCGGAAACGGTACGTCTCGAGCATCGTGCCCGTGCCGATGATGAGGTTGCGCGGATAATCGAACTGCGTCGAGAGGACGTACGTCGCGACGTCGAGCGGGTTCGTGATGGCGATGATGACGGCCTCTTTCGTGCGCTTGACGATCTCGCCCATGACGGACGCCATGATTTTCGAGTTCACGCCGGCGAGCTTCAGGCGGTCCGGCGTCTCGCCCGGGCGGATGGACGGGCCAGCCGTGATGACGATGATGTTCGCGTCTTTGCAGTCATCGTAGTCGCCAAGGTGGAACTTGATGTTCGTGCTGTAGACGCAGCTCGTCGCATGGCTCGAGTCGATGGCTTCGCCCCACGCCTTGTCCTCGTTGAGGTCGATGAGCGCGACTTCCGTTGCGAGCTGGAAGTCCGCGATCTTGTTCGCGACGGCTGAGCCGACGTTGCTGGCGCCGATGACGACGATCTTTCTTCTGTTGTTCATAATGTCGAATACCCCCTGCTGATTGCGTGAAAAAAATCTCAAAATCTGGTTTCATCGTACCATTCCATTTGGCTATTGTCAATGGATTTTGACGGCGTTTGAAAGAAAAATTGTGACCTGCTGATAGAAGCAGACGAAACAAAATTTGGAAAGCGGCTGAAAGCGCTTGTATTCGCCGTCGATTTATATTATATTATAGGTCGAGAAACGCGCGAAAGCGCATTTGTCACAGAAATTTTGACAACATCGCCCGCAAGGGCTTTGATAGAAAAAGAGGTAGCATTCATGTTTGGTATGTCCATGGATATCGGAATCGATCTCGGCACGGCGAACGTGCTGATTTATGTAAAGAACAAAGGCATCGTGCTGCGCGAGCCGTCCGTCGTCGCCGTCGACAAGGACACGAACCGCGTGCTCGCCATCGGCGAGGAAGCGCGCCGCATGATCGGCCGCACGCCGGGCAACATCGTCGCCATCCGTCCGCTGAAGGAAGGCGTCATTGCCGACTACGACATCACGGAGAGCATGTTGCGCCATTTCATCGAGAAGGTCGTCGGCCACAGCTTCGTGTTCCGTCCGCGCATCATGATCTGCATCCCGTCCGGTTGTACGATGGTCGAGCAGCGCGCCGTCCAAGAGGCGGCGGAGCAGGCGGGCGCGCGCCACACGCAGCTCATCGAGGAGCCGCTCGCGGCCGCGCTCGGCGCCGGCCTCGACATCGTCGAGCCGTGCGGCTCGATGGTCGTCGACATCGGCGGCGGCACGACGGATATCGCCGTCATCTCTTTGGGCGGCATCGTCACGAGTGCGAGCCTGCGCATCGCGGGCGACAAGTTCGACGCGGACATCATCGCGTATGTCAAGCGCGAGTTCAACATGATGATCGGCGAGCGCACGGCGGAAGACATCAAGATGCATGTCGGCGCGGCGTTCGGTGACGCGCGCAATGAACAGATGGACGTGCGCGGCCGCGACATGCTGACCGGCCTGCCGAAAAACCTCGTCATTACGACGGCGCAGGCCGCGGAGGCCATGAACATGTCCGTGACGCGCATCGTCGACCAGGTGAAGAAAGTGCTCGAGGAGACGCCGCCAGAGCTCTCGGCCGACATCATGGACCGCGGCATCATCCTGACAGGCGGCGGCGCGATGCTCTACGGCCTCGACGAGCTCATCCGCCGCGAGACGGAGATCCCGACGGCGCTTGCCGACGACCCGCTCTCCTGCGTCGCCCTCGGCTGCGGAAAAGCCCTCGACACGTTCTCGAAATTCGACGGCAAAGCACAGAATCTCAAAATGGGAAGATAAAAAGAGGATAAATATCTTCTGTGTCGAATAAATAATTGTTGAGTAAAAGAATTGGGAATAGAAGGGAGCACAGCCTATGTGGCGCGGACTATATACGGCGGCCGCCGGCATGATCCAGGAGACGCAGCGCACGGACGTCATCGCGAACAACCTCGCGAACGTCAACACGTCGGGCTACAAGCGCGACGTCGCCGTCTCGGAAGAATTCGAACCGATGCTGATCCGCCGCATCAACGACCATGACATGCGCAATGACGTGACGAGCTTCAAGGGCTTCCACCTCGGAAGTGACGCGCCCGTCGTCGGTACGCTCGGCCTCGGCTCGGAGATCGCGGAGATTGCGACAGATCATGAACAGGGCGTATTCGAGACGACGGGCAATCCGTACGACATCGCGATTTCGGGCGCGGGCTATCTCGCCGTGCAGACGCCGCAGGGCGTGCGCTACACGCGCGACGGCGCGCTGTTCCGTTCAAATAACGGCACGCTCCAGAACACGCGCGGGCAGAACATCCTCGGCGTGAACGGCCAGCCCATCCAAGTGCCGGAGAACGCGACGAGCTTTCTCGTCGGCGCACAGGGACAGGTCTACGTCCGCGTCGACGGCCAGCAGGAGCAGATCGGCCAGCTCGCGTTCGTCGATTTCCCCGACCGCCGCGCGCTCCTCAAGCAGGGCGACAACCTCTGGTTCCCGCAGCAGGGCGCACAGCCGCAGGCCGCGACAGGCACGATCGAGCAGGGCGTCCTCGAGCGCGCGAACTCGAATGTCGTCGACGAAATGGTGCAGCTCATCAACAACTATCGCATTTACGAAGCCGGATCGAAAGCCGTCACGACGCAAGACGACATGCTCGACAAGTCCGTGAACGAGGTTGGGCGTTCGACATCGTAAAATCGATTTAAGTTTTGACAGCTTTCCTTCGATATACAAATAGAGCAAAGAATTTCTTGGGAGGAACACGCTTATGATGCGAGCACTTTGGTCGGCCGCCTCGGGCATGAAGGGGCAGCAGACGAACATGGACGTCATCGCGCACAACATCGCGAACGTCAATACATACGGCGGCAAGAAAGTCCGCGCCGAGTTCCAGGACCTCATCTATCAGAACCTCCGCGAGGCGGGCGCAGCGTCCGGCGCGGACAGCCAGTACCCGACGGGCCTGCAGATCGGCCTCGGCACGCGCGTCGCGGCGACGAACCGCATCTTCTCGCAGGGCCCATTGCAGACGACGGACAACCCGACGGACATCGGCATCCAGGGCGAGGGCTTCTTCCGCATCACGATGCCGGACGGCACGACGGCCTACACGCGCGACGGCTCGTTCAAACTCGACTCCGACCGCCGCATGGTCACGACGGACGGTTATCCGCTCGCGGACGGCATCACGATCGACCAGACGGCGCCGAGCGACTCCATCGTCATCTCGGGCGACGGCCGCGTCTCGTGCACGCCGGCCGGCGGCACGCAGCAGGAAGTCGGCCAGATTACGCTCGCGCGCTTCGTGAACCCGTCCGGCCTCACGGCGATCGGCAAGAACCTCTTCGTCGTGTCCGAGGCCTCGGGCGATGCTATTGAGAGCAATCCGGAGACGGACGGCGCGGGCTCGCTGACGCAGAGCACGCTCGAGATGAGCTCCGTGCAGATCGTCGACGAAATGGTCAACATGATCGTCTCGCAGCGCGCGTACGAATCGAACTCGAAAGCTGTCACGACCTCGGACTCCATGCTCGAGATCGCGAACGGCCTGAAGCGCTGATAAATGAACATCGTCAAGAGAAGCCTCCTCGCCGTGTCCATGGCTTGCGCCGTGTGGGGCGGCTTCTTCTATCTTTCGCCGCCCGTGGCCTCGGCCTATGGCGGGGGCACGCAGGCGGAGCGCTATCCGCAGCGCGTGACGGCGGCGCAGTTCGACCAGTACGCGAGCGAAAAGCTCGAACAGGCGCTCGCGGCTACGGGCGAAACGCGCAGCCACGAGATCACGCTCGCACGTCCGACGCAGGACATGAAAGCGCCCTCAGGCGAACTCATCTGCCAGGTCGACGTGCCGAAAGCCATCCGCTACACGGGCACGACGCCTGTGCACGTCTCCGTCTACGTCAACCAAGTCTTTTATCGTCGCCAGATTCTCTACTATCGCGTGAAGGTCTATGACACGGCGCTCATCACGACGCGCGACCTGAAGCCGGACGAGAACATCGGCGCGGGCGACGTGAAGCTCGCGGACATCACGGTCGACGAGCCGCCGACGACGTATCTCAAAGATTACGCGGCCATCGCCGGCCGCGTGCCGACGCGTTTCCTCAGCGCGGGAAAGCCATTGACGGAAAGCGTCCTGCAAAGCGCGCTCGTCATCGAAGTCAACACGCCCATCACGCTCGTCTCGAACGTGGGCGGCGTCGAAGTCCGCGCCGAAGGCACGGCGCTCCAGCGCGGCCGCATCGGCGACCGCATCCGCGTGAAGAACACGCGCTCCGGCCGCATGCTCCTCGGCACCGTCGTTGACGCCCATACCGTGAAAGTCGGAAGTTGAAGAAGGTGCTTCCTATGAAAATGAAAAAAACATGTATTGCTATTTTGGCTGGCGCAACACTTTTGACGCCTGCTTTCCTGCCGCAAGCCGCCCCCGCCGCCCAAGCGCGCTCCCTCTGGAGCGATGACGGCACGACGTACACGCAGAACATCTTTGCCGACCGCAAGGCGCGCAACGTCGGCGACATCGTCACGATCATCATCAGCGAGACGACGACGACATCGGCGACGAAATCGTCGAGCAACAGCAAGAGCGGCAACACGTCGCTTTCTGCCGGCATCGGCATTTTCGATTTTCTCAAGGCGGCGAGTGCGAGCGGCTCCGACAGCTTCAAAGCTGACGGCAAGGCCTCGGACACGAACAAGGTCTCGGGCAATGTAACTGTCACCGTCACGGAAGTCCAGCCGAACGGCAACATGGTGCTCGAGGGCACGCAGTCCATCTGGCAGAACCGCAATGAGCACAAGATTTCGTTCCGCGGCGTCTGCCGCCAGGATGACATCACGTCGAGCAACACGATCCCGTCGACGAAGATTGCGGATGCGACCGTGCGCTTTGACGGCAAAGGCCCTTTGAACGCGAAGCAGCGGCAGGGCATCTTGACGCAGATTTTCAATATTCTCTTCTGATTCTGTGGCGGATGCGTCACGAGGATTTTGGAGGATCGCTTTATGATTGGACTCAAGAAAGTTTTGGCGGCGCTGTCGCTTGCGGCGTTCGTCGTCTCCATGGCGCCGATGCCGGCGGATGCCGCCGCATCCGTCACGCGCATCAAGGACATCGCGAAAGTCCAGGGCGTGCGTTCGAACCAGCTCGTCGGCTACGGCCTCGTCGTCGGCCTCGCGGGCACGGGCGACTCGAACAAGGCGCTCGAGACGGTGCAGAGCATCGGCAACATGCTGAAGGCGTTCGGCGTCTCCATCAATCCGAGCAGCCTGAAGCCGGACAACGTCGCGGCCGTCATGGTCACGGCGACGCTGCCGCCGTTCTCGCGCGAGGGTGATACGATCGACGTCACGGTCTCGTCGCTTGGCGATGCCGACAGCATCCAGGGCGGCACGCTGATCCAGACGCCGCTCCGCGCCGGCAACGGCGAAGTGTACGCCGTCGCGCAAGGCCCGGTCTCGACGGGCGGCTTCATCGTCGGCAACTCCGGCAGCAAGGCGCAGAAGAATTTCCCGACCGTCGGTACGACGCCGAACGGCGCGATTGTCGAAAAGAGCGTCGAGGATGACCTCGGACAGGACGGCACGCTGTCGCTCTCGCTCGCGCAGCCCGATTTCACGACCTGCTCGCGCATGGTGCAGACGATCAACAGCCAGTTCGGCGGCATCGCGCGCGCAGCGAATCCCGGCCGCATCGACATTTCCATCCCGGCGTATTACCGCGGCAACGTCGTCGGCTTCATCGCGAGCCTCGAAGAACTTCCGGTCGTGCCGGACAACATTGCAAAGATCGTCATGAACGAGCGCACGGGCACAATCGTCATGGGCGGCAATGTCTCCGTTGACGAATGCGCCATCACGCAAGGCGGCCTCTCCATCCGCGTCGAAAAGACGACGGATGTCAGCCAGCCCGACCCCTTGACGTACGGCAGCACGATCGTCGCGAACAACACGAACGTCAACGTCAAGGAAGGCCAGGGCAACACGATCGTCCTGCCCGCGACGGCGGACGTCAGCGACATCGTCGGCGCGCTCAACGCCGTCGGCGCGACGCCGCGCGACACGATCTCCATCTTGCAGGCCATGAAAGCGAGCGGCGCGCTCCACGCCGACCTCGAACTGATCTAATCTCCCAACCTACGCCTCCCCCTTTGGGGGAGGTGCCGAGCGAATGCGAGGCGGAGAGGGTACTTTGAGGCACGTAGTTTCAAAAGGAGTACATGTATGCAAGTCCATCCTTTGAACCTTCAGCAAAACTTCCAACAAAACATGACAGCGGAAGCTGCGCAAGCGAGCGCTTCCTCCGCCTCGTTCGACGCCATGCTCCAAGAGGCGAAGCGCGCGTCCGTCGATGCGAAGAACGCAGCGGCCTCGGGCGACAGCGCAGCTGCCGCCGCGAAAGAGGACAAGGCGCTCCGCGAGGCGTGCAAAGGCTTCGAGGCGATGTTCCTCAACATGATGTACCGCGAGATGCGAGCGACCGTCCACGAGGGCGGGCTGTTCGGCGAAAGCAACGCGCGGAAGATCTTCGAGGACATGCGCGATTCCGAGATGGCGAAGCAGATGGCGGAATCCGGCGGCATCGGCCTCGGCGACATGCTCTACAAACAGCTCGCGCCGCAAGCAACAAAGCGTGCCCAGGCCGAAGCCCAGACCGCAGCCGCAATCATTGAACAACAGAAACAGCAGAGCAAGTAACAGAAAAACGTATGGACTGTTGCCAAACGTGTCAATTACAGAAGCCTCTCCCCTAGGGAGAGGACAGGCGCGGAGCGAAGCGCAGCGCCAGGAGCGGGTCGCTTGTACGGCTGATGAACTTGTAGAACGTTTGATGTCGCCGGTGCGCACACGCATCCAATAAACGAAAAGTCGATAAGGCAGCAAGACGTTTCAAAACGTATTGCCTTATCGACTTTTGTATGTCATGGAGGAATCTTTATGCGAAGAGTTCAACGTTTCATAGCCGTATGCCTTTTTTGCGCATTTCTTGCGCTGCCCTCGCTCGCACTTGCCGCGCCGAGCCTCTCGTCCATGCGCTTCCACTCGGGTTCGCAGCACGACCGCGTCGTGCTCGACCTCTCGGAGACGGCGGACTACGAGCTCACGACGTCGGACGACGGCCGCACGGTCACGCTCGTGCTGAAAGGCGTGACGGTGAAGTCGAGCGTCCCGGAGCCGTCGTTCCAGGGCAGCCGCGTGCAGTCCGTCAAGTGGACGGCGAAGGGCAGCGAGGTCTACGTGACGCTGACGCTAAAGCCTGGCTGCAAGGCGACGGCGGGGCAGCTTTCGAAGCCGGCACGCATTTTTATTGATGCAGTTCCGAGTTCTGCGGCGACGGGCACGACAGGCACGCAGGCGGGCAAGACCGGCGGACAAAAAATCGGCAACCCGACGTCGGCGTCGAAGACGCCGAAGGAAATCGCGGCGGCGAAGGAAGCGGCGAAGCAGGCCGGCCTGCCTGACGGCACGATCGCCTGGCAGCTCGCGCCCGGCCTCATGGAGTACGAGTACAAAGTCTGGCAGGAAGGCGGCTGGCTCACGGCGTATTTCCTCGAGGCCGATCCCTCGCGCTACACGTGGCGGCCGGCGCTCGGCGGCGGCCAGGTGCCGGGACTCGCGAAGCTCTCGGCGATTTCCGACAGCAAGAACGCCGTCGCGGCCATCAACGCGTCGTTCTTCAACTGGAACGGCGACCTCATCGGTGTGACGAAGATCGACGGCTCGATCGTCGGCACGACGTACATCGAGCGCAGCGCCGTCGGCCTGCGGACGGACAACCAGACGGTCTTCGGGCCAATCACGTATTCCGGCAAGGTTACGGCCGGCGGCGTCACGCAGTTCGTCGGCGGCGTCGACGCAGAGCGCGGCACGGACAGCCTCGTTCTCTACAATAAATATTATGGCAAGACGACGCGCACGAATAATTACGGACGCGAAGTCACGGTCGTGGATGGCAAGGTCACGGCCGTCCGCGTCGGCGGCAACTCGCCGATTCCCTCGAACGGTTGGGTGCTCTCCATGCACGGCACGGCCGCCGATATTTTCTCCGGCCTGCGCGTGGGCGACAGCGTGAAGATCGAGCAAAACCTCGGAAGCCGTTGGACGGATACGACGCAGATCGTCAGCGTCGGCCCGCGCCTCGTCACGGATGGCCGCGCGGACGTCACGACGGCGGCGGAGCAGCTCGGCGACATCGACCGTCACCGCGAGCCGCGCAGCGCGTTTGCCGTGACGAAGCGCGGCACGTACCTGCTCGCCGTCGCGGACGGCCGCCAGGCCGACTCGCACGGGCAGACGCTCGCGGAGTGGGCCGACCTCCTCATCGCGTTTGGCGCGAAGAATGCGCTGAACCTCGACGGCGGCGGCTCGTCGGAGCTCGTCGCAGGCGGCCGCGTGCTGAACAATCCGTCCGACGGACGCGAGCGCGGCATCGGCCTCGCCATCGTCATCGTGCCGCGTTGATCGTTTTTGTACGCTGAAAAATAAAAGTTGTGCGTCCTGTGCCATGGTGCACAGAGTATGATATAATGAACGATACCTGAAAAATCATTGTTGCATCGCATTTGCGAATGAGGTGGAATTTTGCATAAGTATGTGAAGAAAGCCGTCGCGCTCGGCATCACGATGGCGCTGTGGGGGAGTTCCTTGCTGCCCGTGTCGGCCATGGACGAGATCTGGCACACGAGCGAAATCGCGCCCGGCATGTCCGGCACGGCGTACACCGTCGTCGACAACTCGGGCGAGATCCGCGATTTCGCCGTCGACATCGTCGGCACGGTTGACAACGGCAAAGGCTCGACGCCGATGATCATGGCGAAGGCCTCCGGCCCCGTCGTCGAGCAGGCGGGCGGCATTTTGCAGGGCATGAGCGGCAGCCCCGTCTACGTCGACGGCAAGCTCGTCGGCGCCGTCGCCATGGGGCTCAAGGACATGACGCCATATACGTTCTTCATCACGCCGATTGACGAGATGCTGCCGCTCTGGTCGATGCCGGACACGAAGAACAAGACGCACATCCAGACGTTTGACTTGAAGAAGTACGCCGCCGACAAGGAAAAGGAAAAACAGGAAGCGGCGGAAAAAGAAAAGAAGGACGAAGGCAAATCGGCGGACGACACGAAAGCCGACGCAGACAAAACGGCGGAAGAAACCGCCGAAGAGCAGCGTGAAGAAGCGAAGGAAGCGGTCGAAGAGTCGGAACGCGTCCACCGTGAAGAGGCGTTCGAGGACATCATTGCGGCCGCCATCGCGAACGCGCCGCAGTCCGTGGACATTGCCGCACAGAGCGGCCTGCATGTGCAGACGCCGGCGTTCGTGCCGAAAGGGCGGCTGTTCGCGGCGGGCTTTGACTCCGCGAGCCTCAAATACCTCGGCAACACGCTCGGCCTCACGGACGGCACGCAGCTCTCCGCGCTCGGCGGCGCGGAGACGGCCGGCACGCGCTTTGACGCGTGGCTCGAGCCGGGCAGCCCCGTCGGCGTCGCCATCGTCTGCGGCGACTTCACGGTCGGCGCGACCGGCACGGTGACGGCGACGGACGGCGACCGCATCCTCGCGTTCGGCCATCCGTTCCTGCACAAGGGCAACGTGAATTATTTCATGACGGATGCCTCCATCGTCGGCACGATTGCCGGCCAGAGCAACGGCATGAAAATCGCGAACGTCGGCAACATCATCGGCCGCATCAACCAGGACCGCGAGACGGGCATCGCCGGCACGATCGGCGAGTTCCCGTCTGTTGTGCCGATGAAGATTCATGTCAAGGACGAGTCGCTCGGCCGCGAGCAGTCGTACGCCGTGCGCATCGCCTATGACGAGGACTACCTGCCGCAGCTCGCGGCCGGCCTCGCGTACGCGGCGCTTTCGAAGACGAGCGACACGCTCGGCGAGAGCACGGCAACGCTCGGTTTCAAGGTGCGCACGAACGCCGTACCGGGCGGCACGTTCGAGCGCAAGAACATGTTCTACAACACGACGGACGTCGGCCAGGTCGCTGTCTCCGAGCTCATGCAGGCCGTCGGCACGGTCTGCGCCGACGCGACGAAGGAAGCCGACATCATCGACGTGCAAGTCGATGCGACGATCCAGGGCGGCCGCCAGACGGCGACGCTCGTCTCGGCTGTCCCTGAGAAGACGACGGTACGTCCGGGCGAGACCGTCAACATCAAGACGACGATCCAGCCGTACCGTAAGGACAAGGAAACGCTGACCATCCCGTACACGGTGCCGAAAGCGCAGCGTGACGGCCTGCTGAACCTCGACGTGCGTGGCGGCGGCATGATTCCCGTGTCCCCGCTGCTGCTCTTGCAGCAGACGACGGGCATCGCGCTCCAATCCGAGGACGAAAAATCGCAGACGACGGAAGCGAAGCTCAAGTCGCTCGGCGACGCCGGCCGCAACAACGAGATCATCATCGCGCCGGGCGCGGCGGCACAGCCGCTGACGGAAAAAGAACAGCAGCGCATCCTGCGCGAGACGAAAGAGGCGGCGGAACGCGCCGCCGCCGAAGAGCGCGAGCACCCGAAGAAAATCGAGTTCTTGAAGGACGAAAAGAAGACGCAGCCGGAAGGCCAGGCGAAGCTCGAGACGAACTACATCATCGACAACGTCATCCACACGGCGCTGCACGTCGATCACAAGGCGAAATAAAGAGAGGAACATAGGACGCGCTTCCTGCTTTTTTCGCGGATGCTTGCGAAAGCATGTGCTTGATGATATGATACAGTATAAGTCTGATTTTCGGAAAGCAGGACACGATGTCCGCAACGGATACGAAACCTTGTAGGGGGATACACGACGGTAAATGGAAAAATTGATTATACATGGCGGGCGCCGGCTGGAGGGGCGCGTGAAGATCAGCGGCGCGAAGAACGCCGTGCTGCCGATCATCGCGGCGACGCTCTTAGGCCAGGACACGGAGAGCGTGCTTGACGAAGTGCCGGCGCTCGAAGACGTCACGACGATCACGGAAGTGCTGAACCGCCTCGGTGTCACGGCCGCGTTCGACGCGTCGAAGCACCAGCTCCGCGTCGACGCGCGCACGATCGGCAGCTGCGAGGCGCCGTATGACCTCGTGCGCAAGATGCGCGCCTCGTTCCTCATCATGGGGCCGCTCCTCGCGCGCTGCGGCAAGGCGAAGATCTCGCTGCCGGGCGGCTGCGCCATCGGCACGCGTCCGATTGATTTGCACCTCAAAGGCTTCGAGGCGCTCGGCGCGAACATCGAGATCGGCCACGGCTTCATCGAGGCGTCGGCGCCCGAGGGGCTGAAGGGCACGCGCATCTACCTCGACTTCCCGAGCGTCGGCGCGACGGAAAACATCATCATGGCCGCGTCGATGGCAGAGGGACAGACGATCCTCGAGAACCCGGCGCAAGAGCCGGAAATCGTCGACCTCGCGAACTACCTGAACGTCATGGGCGCGAAGATTCGCGGCGCCGGCACGAATGTCATCAAGATTGACGGCGCGCCGCGTCTTGTCGGCCGTGACTACACGATCATTCCTGACCGCATCGAGGCCGGCACGTACATGGTCGCCGCCGCGATGACACAGGGCGACATCTACGTCGAGAACGCGATCAGCGAGCATCTGAAGCCCGTCATCGCGAAGCTCAAAGAAGCCGGCGTCCAGATCGAAGAGGACGTCGACGGCATCCGCGTGCATTGCGACAAGAAGACGAAAGCCGTCGACATCAAGACGATGCCGTATCCCGGATTCCCGACGGATATGCAGGCGCAGTTCATGGCCATGCTGACCGTCTCGGAGGGCACGGGCTGCGTGACGGAGACGGTATTCGAAAACCGCTTCATGCACGTCGACGAGCTGAAGCGCATGGGTGCGAACATTCGCATCGACGGCCGCACGTCCGTCGTCGAGGGCGTCGACCGCCTCACGGGCTGCCAGGTGAAAGCAACCGACCTCCGTGCCGGCGCCGCCATGGTGCTCGCCGGCCTCGTCGCCGACGGCGAGACGCAAGTCGGCTACATCCACCACATCGACCGCGGCTACGACGACCTCGTCGGCAAGCTCGTAGGCCTCGGCGCCGACATCCAAAGAGTGGATCGATGAAGGTTGTTTCGAGCTGTTGCGACCGTATCACATCCAGCTGCCTTCCCCTTCGGGGAAGGTGCCGAGCGAATGCGAGGCGGAAAGGGTGGCGAAGGTAGGCCGCTACAATTTGCACGATTGTATAGGCGAAGGAAATCATGAGCTCCCAAAAAATTGGGAGCTTTCTTCATAACTAATTTCGTATTTGAACAAAACCAAGAAAGGAATAGAATCATGAGCTCGGTTGAATCCCCTCTCCAACTCCCGCATCTCAAACTGAAAAACCGCATCATCCGCTCAGCGACCCACAGTTTCCTCCCGTCCGAAGACGGCCGCATGACGGACGCGGAATACGCGATGTACGAGACGCTCGCGAAAAACGACGTCGGCCTCATCATCACGGGCCACTGCTGCGTCGATCCGCTCGGCCGCGCGAACAAGCAACAGGTCAATATCTACGACGACAGCTATATCGACCAGTTCAAAAAAGCGGCGGAGCTCGTCCATGCGCACGGCGCGGCGTTTGTCCCACAGATCTCGCACGCCGGCCCGCGTGCCATCGGCGTTGACGACCTCGCCGACGTCACGGCGCGCGACCTGAAGAAAAATCGTCACGCGCGCGAGCTGTCCGTCGATGAAATCCACCGCATCGTCTCGCACTTCGTGCTTGCGGCAGCGCGGCTGAAATACGCCGGCGTCGACGGCGTGCAGCTCCATGCGGCGCATTCGTATCTGCTCTCGCGCTTCTTCGACCCGACGTTCAACGAGCGCACGGACGCGTACGGCGGCAGTGCGGAAAACCGCTTCCGCATCGTGCGCGAGATCATCGAGGGCATCCATGCGAAATGCGGAGACGCATTCCCCGTGCTCGTGAAGATCAACCTCGATACGAAGCACGACGACCATGCGGGCTATCATGACGCGATGATCTATATGTTGCGCGAGTTCCACCGTCTCGGAGTATCCCTCGTCGAGCTCTCGGGCGTCGACTTCATCAACCAGCCGAAGGACGCGACGCTCTATTACCTCGAGGAGGGCAAGGCGCTGAAGGCCGCCGTCCCCGAGCAGCCCATGTCCCTCGTCGGCGGCGTGCGCTCGCTCGCCGACATGGAGACGGTGCTCGCGGCCGGCTTCGACATGGTCTCGCTTTCGCGTGCGCTCATCGCGGAGCCGGACTTCGTCCCGAAAGAACTCGCGGGCGGCGACAAATCCATCTGCATCTCGTGCTGCCGCTGCTTTGTGCTCCCAGAAATGCACAAGGGCATGCGCTGCGTGTGGCAGTGGAAGAAAGCAAGAGCAGCGGCTAAAGCCGCGGAAAAAATAAATCGTGATGGTAGTGTAAGCCTCTCCCTCAGGGAGAGGTGGCGCGCGTAGCGCGACGGAGCGGGTCCCCTGTAGGGACTCGCTTTTTGCTATGTCGTAACTTCCGCGGGTGCGACAACGAAATTCCATCTGGAAATATTCTGAACATTACTTCTTGAATGTTACAGGTTGACACATGAACATCCGCGTCCTATAATACACAGTACACAGAATACATCATTTTTCATCCACTTCTGTGTACAATGTGTTTGCCAGGGAATCATGTGTGTCAAGGTAACAGAAAGAAGGAATCATCATGACTGGTTTGATCCTGGTCGGGATCGCTCTCGTCTGGTTTGCGGGCGCGTATCTCCTTTACGGGCGGTGGCTCACGAAGACGTGGGGCATCGATCCGAAGGCGCAGACGCCGGCCGTGCGCAAGAATGACGGCGGCGACTATTCGCCGGCCTCGCGCTTCACGGTGTTCGCGCATCAGTTCTCGTCCATCACGGGCGCGGGCCCTGTGACCGGCCCGATCATCGCTGCGATGTTCGGCTGGGCGCCGGCGCTCCTCTGGATCCTCATCGGCGGCGCGTTCTTCGGCTGCGTGCAGGATTTCACCGCGCTGTACGCCTCCGTCAAGAACGAGGGCAAGTCGATGGGCATGCTCATCGAGCAGTACGTCGGCCGAACGGGCCGCCGCCTGTTCCTGCTCTTCTGTTGGCTGTTCACGTTGCTCATCATCGCGGCGTTCTCCGACATCATCGCGAAGACGTTCAACGGCTTTGCGGCGGGCGGCACGCTCAACACGCCGGGCGCGCAGGCTGCGACGATCTCCATGCTCTACATCGTCGTCGCCATGGGCTTCGGCGTCTTCATCAGCAAAGTGAAGCCGTCCGGCGCGCTGAAATTCGGCGTTGCTGTCGCGCTCGTCGTAGCGATGTTCGCCGTCGGCATGAATTTTCCGCTGTACTTCGATGTCGCGACGTGGCGCTATGTCGTGTTCGGCTACTGCTTCATCGCGGCGGTGCTGCCAATGTGGCTGCTCATGGAGCCTCGTGACTACCTGAGCTCGTTCCTGCTCCTCGGCATGGTCGCGGGCGGCGTCATCGGCGTGCTCGTCGCGAATCCGTCCATCAATATGCCGGCGTTCGTCGGCTTTGAGGTGAACGGCAAGCCGCTGTTCCCGATCCTCTTCATCACGATCGCCTGCGGCGCGGTCTCCGGCTTCCATAGCCTCGTGTCCTCGGGCACGTCGTCGAAAGCCGTCTCGAATGAAAAAGACATGCTGCCCGTCGGCTACGGCGCGATGCTCTGCGAGTGCATGCTCGGCGTCGTCGCGCTCGTCGTCGCCTGCGCCGCCGCTTCGAACGGCGTCATGGCGAAAGGCACGCCGTTCCAGATTTTCGCCGGCGCTATCGCGGGCTTCTTCGAGATGTTCGGCCTGCCGGGCGGCTTCTCCGCGTGCTTCATCACGATGTGCGTCTCGGCGCTCGGCATGACGACGATCGACTCCGTCGCCCGCATCGGCCGCATGTCGCTGCAGGAAATGCTGAAGCCGGGCGAAGGCCAGGAGGCCTCCGCGCCCGTGAAATTCCTCATGAACAACTACGTCGCGACGATCGTCACGCTCATCCTCGCGTACGGCCTCTGCCTCGCGGGCTACATGAACATCTGGCCTCTGTTCGGAGCGGCGAACCAGCTGCTCTCCGCGCTCGTGCTCATCGCGCTTGCCGTGTTCCTCAAAGTCACGGGGCGTAAGGGCTGGATGCTCTACGTGCCGATGGTCTTCATGTTCTGCGTCACGATGACGGCGCTCGTCATGAGCGTCTATGGCATTGTCGCGAAGCTCATGGCCGGCAACTTCGTCATCGGCGTCGACGGTCTCCAGCTCGTCCTCGCGCTCGCGCTCATGACGCTCGCTGTCCTCGTCGTCAAGCACTGCGGCAGGGAGCTCGTGACCGGCAAGGCCGAGGGTGTCCCTGCGACAGAAGAGTGAGATATACCGCCTTTGCGGCCATATAGAAAAAACTTTACATGTATGTCTCGCCGTGTTATAATATAACTCGTTCTGGTACGAGAACACGGAGAGGTGTCCGAGTGGTCGAAGGTGCTTGACTCGAAATCAAGTGTGGTGAATAGCCACCG
>NZ_JALFCU010000060.1 GCF_022771645.1 Selenomonas sp. | reverse complement strand
TGTGAATGCGTCGGCGAGACGTCCAAACTCTTCGAGGCTCAACGTCTCACCTCTGCGTGTCGGGTCGATACCAGCGTGTTCGAGGGCGTCGCGGACGGCTTCTTTCGGGAAGCCGCCGCCTTTGAGCGCGTTCGCGAGCGTCTTGCGGCGCTGGCCGAAGGCGGCTTTGACGACGCGGAAGAAGGTCTTTTCGTCGCGGACGGCGACGGCCGGCGTCTCGCGGACGTGGCAGGCGATGACGACGCTCTGGACCTCGGGCGCGGGGATGAAGCTGCGCGGCGGGACATCGAGGACGATCTCGGGCTCGGTGTAGTACTGCACGGCGACGGAGAGCGCACCGTATGTCTTGCTGCCCGGCTGCGCGACCATGCGGTCGGCGACTTCTTTCTGCACCATCGTCACGAGGTGCGTGATGGGCAGGTGCTGCTCGAGGAGCGCCATGAGGATGGGCGTCGTGATGTAGTACGGCAGGTTCGCCGCGACTTTGAACGCACCTGGGCCCATGATCTCAGGGATGTTGACTTTCAGGATGTCGCCCGGCACGATGCGCACGTTGTCGTAACCTCGGAGCGTCTCGGCGAGGACGGCGGGGAGCTTCTTGTCGAGCTCGACGGCCGTGACGTCAGCGCCGGCTTCGGCGAGGCCCTGCGTCAGCGTGCCGATGCCAGGACCGATCTCGAGGACGCGGTCGCCCGCGTGCACGTCGGCCGCCGCGACGATGCCGTCGACGATCCCTTTGTCGATGAGGAAATTCTGGCCGAGCTTCTTGCTCGTGTGGAGGCCGAAGGCCTTCATTATATGCAAAGTAACATCACGAGTTGCAATGGTCGGATGCAGGACTTCTTTTTCTTCTTCGTTCATTCGTTCCTCCAACGATATTCCTTCGACTGCACAATCAAGCGCTTAGTCACGACCTACCTCCGACACTCCCTCAGTCAGCTTCGCTGACAGCCCCCTCTGGGAGGGGGCCTGAGGTTGATTTGCTAGTGCCGCAACAGCTGTTTCAAACTCTTCTCTCGTAACGCCGTAGTGGTTCAGGCGCTTCAGGAACGTCTTTGCGTTTGCAAAGCCGAGGCCGAGGATGGCGCCGAGTTTGGCTCGGCGGCGGCTGGCGTCTGCGCCGCCCGAGATGCCGGCGCGGATGAGGTCGGCGCCGGTGAACGTTTCCGTCGGCTCGATGTGGTGCGTGCGGACGTTCGCGAGCGCCGCGCGGATGGCGTCGGGATTCGCCTGCTCGATGCCGATGTCGTTATGCGCCGTCGCGTCTTCCACGGGGACGAACGCATGCTTCGCCTCGGGGAAGCGCTTCGCGAGGAACTTGCGAATGCGCTCGCCGGCGGAGTCGGGATCGGTGAGGATGATGATGCCGCGTTTCTTGTACGCTTTCTCGATGTCGTCGAGCGTTTTTTTATGAAGGGCGAACCCGCCCGTGATGATGCAATCGGCGTCGACGGCCTTGTCAATGGCGACGACGTCCATTTTTCCCTCTACGACGAGGACTTCTTGGATCATGGCTGGTCTCCTGTCTTGATCGCACCCGCGGAAGATACATCATGCGGCTTGTCTTGTTGTACAGGGGACTCCCCCCACCGCTTCGCGGTCCGCCCCCCCTCGGAGAGGGGGGCTAGGGTACGGAGAACCGCTTCATAGACGTCCGCATGGATCGCGTCGATGCTGCGCGGCTCGCCGTTTTCGCTGCAGCGCACAGGGATCCAGTGGTCGCGCGCGGCGACGAGGCGGTACATCGCGTAGCAGCGCGCGAGGTAGTTTTTGTCTTTTTCGTGGATGTCTTCGGCCGTGCCGCTCGCTTTCGCGCGGGCGTCAATGAGGCGTTGCGCGACGGCGGAGTCCATGTCGAGGAAGATGACGGCGTCGGGGACGGGCAGGCCGAGCTTCGCGAACTCGAGGTCCTGCAGCCATGCGAGGAACGCGTCGCGCTGCGCTTCGTCTTCGATCTTCACGGCCTGGTGCACCATGTTCGACGTCGTGTATCGGTCGGCGAGGATGATGTCGCCCGCGTCGTACCACGCTTTCCACTTCGTGCGGTACGAGGCATAGCGGTCGACAGCGAAAAACGTCGAGGCCGCGTAGGCGTTGACGTCGTCGGCATGCCCGCCAAACGCGCCCGCGAGGTACATGCGCACGAGTGCCGAGGAGTCCGACTGGTAGTCGGGGAACTCGACGCGATGGACGCGCCGCCCGTCGGCGACGAGGTGGTCGTAGAGCCGTTTCGTCTGCGTCGCCTTGCCGCTGCCGTCGCCGGCCTCGATGATGATGAGCTTGCCCTTCACGCCCGTTGCTTCCTTTCGTTCGTTGTCGGTTTCCTTCAATACTTTCGCCGTCGCGAGCGCCGTGTCCTCCGGGCCGACGACCTTGCGCCCGACGCGCTGCATGGCGCGGATGTAGGCGATGGCCGCCGCCGTGATCTGATCGCCCGGCGCGAGGATGGGGATGCCCGGCGGGTAAAACATGATCTGTTCCGCCGCGATGCGGCCGGCCGCGCGCTCGAACGGGATGCGCTCTTTCGGCGCGAAAAACGCCGTGCGCGGATCGACGGCGGCAATAGGCACGGGCGGAAATGGGATTGCGTTGCTATCGCGTGGTGCGCCATCTTGCGCCGCCGCGCCGTCCTTCCGCAACTCGTCGGTTGCACATTTGGTTAAAACCGATGCACGCGCTGACGCACCAGTTTCCGATGGTATCTCCGATTTCCGATACGTCTCCGCGAGCGATTGGAGCGCTTGGATGAGCCGCCCGACGGTCGCGTCCGTGTCGGCATACGTGATGAGGAAGAGCACGTTCCGCGCGTCGGCGAGCTCGCATTGAATCTTGTAGTCATAGCGCAGGATATGCTCCGCTTCCGGCCCTGTGAGACGAAGCCCTGTGACATTGACCGTGACTTTCGTGCGGTCGAGCGCCGCCGCGCTGGGCGTCGCGCAGTCGTCCGCGCCGAGGCAATGGAGACCGTCGATGCTGTTGACCGCCGCCCGCAGCTCGTCCGCGAGCCGCAGCGCGTTCGCCCAGCGCGCCCTCCCTTCCGTCGCCATCTGCATGCGCGCAATGTCGATGGAGGCCATGAGCAGCTGGTTCGGGCTCGTCGTCTGCAGGAGGCTCGCGGCCTCGCGGATGCGCTCGTCGTCGACGCGCGCGTCCTGCGTGAGGAGCAGCGAGCCTTGCGTCATCGCGCCGAGGAGCTTGTGCGTGCTCTGCGCGACGACGTCTGCGCCGCAGTCAAGCGCCTGGCGCGGCTGGCCGGAGTCATCTGTGAAGAACCTCAGGTGAGGCCCGTGCGCCTCGTCGACGAGTAGCAGCATGCCCGCGTCGTGCAAGAGACCAGCGATGGCCGCGAGGTCGGTCGCGACGCCGTAATACGTCGGGTAGACGAGGAGCGCCGCCCGCGCCTCAGGATGTGCGGCGACCGCTTGCCGCACCGTCTCGGGCGCGACGCCCATGGCGATGCCGTAGCGTTCGTCGACCTCGGGCGCGAGCCAGACGGGCTTTGCGCCGACGAGGATGAGCCCGCCGATGACGGAGCGGTGCGCATTGCGCGGCACGAGCACCGTATCGCTCGGCGCGAGCGTGCCCATGAGCATCGCGTGGATCGCGCCCGTCGTGCCGTTCACCATGAGATGGGCGTGATCCGCGCCGTAGAGCTCAGCCGCGAGGCGTTCGGCCTCGGCGATGCACATGGTCGGCTCGTGGAGGTCGTCGAGCTCCTCCATGAGCGAAACTTCTTCACGCAGGCCGTGCTCCGTGATGAGGTCGCGCAGGAGCGGATGCGCGCCGAGCCCCTGCTTGTGCCCCGGCGTATGGAACGCGAACGCACCGTCCTCGCGGTACGCCCGCATGGCATCGGCGATGGGCGCCGTTTTCTGCCGTTCCATCAGCGTTTCTTCGCCGCCGCTTTCTGCGGCACGGCGATGTCTTCCTTTTTATACGGGATGCGCAGGTGCACGCGCGTGCCCTTGCCCGGCGCGGACGTGACTTGGAACTCCGCGCCGATCATCTTCGCGCGTTCCTTCATGCTCGTGAGGCCGAAATGCAGCGTCTCCCGCGGCGGCGTGCCGGCCTCGTCCTCGCCGGCCGCTTCATCCATCGCCGTCTCGTCCGTCTCGTCTGCCTGCGCCTCGGCTGCCGCCTGCGCGAGCTCGAACTCGTCCATGTCGAATCCGTCGCCCTGATCCTCGACGAGGATGGAGAGCGCCGTCTTCGTGTAGAGCACGCGCACGCTCGCGTTTTTCTGGCCGGAGTGGTGCGCGACGTTGTTGAGCGCCTCTTGCACGATGCGGAACGCCGCGACCTCGACGTATTTCGACAGGCGCACGGGGTCGCCGTCGAGCTGGTACTCCGCCGCGACGACGCCGCGCGTCGCCATTTTCGCGACGAGCTGGTGCAGCGCCGCCTCGAGGCCGAGGTCGTCGAGCGCCATCGGCCGCATGTCGAAGATGACCTGCCGCACGCTCGACAGGCAGTCGCGCACCTGCTGGCGCATCTCCTGGAGGTTCTGCTTCGCCTCCTCGGGCTTGAAGTCGACGAGCTTTTCGCAGATGCTCGTCTGGAAAATGAGGTTCGCGAGGTCCTGCGCCGGCCCGTCATGGAGCTCGCGCGACATGCGGTAGCGCTCGTCCTCGACCGCTTTGATGATGCGCGCGCCGACGAGCTTGTCCTTCTGCACTTTTTCGATCTGCCAGACGACCCCCGTGACCTGCGTCGAGAGATAGTTCAGCACCGAGCCGATGGCGAGTGTCAGATGCTCGGCCTGCTGCAGCATGACGCTGAGGTGGCGCAGGCGGATCTCGAGCTTGTCGCGCTGCTCACGCAGGCGTTTTTCCTTGTCGCGCTCGACGGCGAGCGCCACTTGCACGTCGCGTACCTCGTCATAGCACTGGCGGATGCGCTCTTCCGAACTGTTCTTGAAGTCGGCGCTGACGCGCGCGAGCTTCTGCTTCGCCTGCTGTTCCTGCTTTTCGAGCGCGTCGACGCGGTCGACCGTCTGCCGCACCTGGAACTTGAGGTCCTCGAGCTGCTTCTTGCTCGCCTCGACCTCGTCGCGCGCCGTCTCGTAAATGCTGAAGACCTGCGTCTTGTTGTCCTCGATCGTCTCAATCGTGCTCGACAAGATCTTCTTGAGAGAGCCCTGCCCGAGCCCCCTGCCGAGATCCCCCATCACGTCCGCCATGCAAATCCTCCGTTCCTCTTCATCCTCAGCGGTCCTTGCCGCGCAGCCGCCGCCCGATCACATTGAGCAGGACAAAAATTGCCAGCGCCCCGCCAATGAGCACGAGGTCCTTCGACCCGACGAGCGCGCCCTGCCCGCCCTCTTGGAACTTCGCGTAGCACGCGATGACGACGAGCACGGCCACGAGCAAAATAGAAATCCTCCGCGCCATAAAAACTTCCCTCCGAAAAATTCTCTGCCCTGCGGCAAATCATTTGCTTTCAAACATACTCTCTTTAGCATACCACATCCCGCTCGTTCCTGAAACCTCGCGCGATAAAAAAAGCCGCGACCGTTCGCAAAAACGCGAACGGTCGCGGCAAAAACTTGGTCTCAAATCGGATGCAGGACGCTCTGCAGGAATTTTTTCGTACGCTCCTGCTGCGGATGCTCGAAGAGGTCTTTCGGCTTGCCTTCTTCGACGATGTAGCCGTCGCTCATGAAGATGACGCGGTCGGCGACTTCGCGTGCGAAGCCCATTTCGTGCGTGACGATGACCATTGTCATGCCGTCTTCGGCGAGCTGCTTCATGACGGCGAGCACTTCGCCGACCATCTCAGGGTCGAGCGCGCTCGTCGGCTCGTCGAACAGCATGATCTTCGGATGCATCTCGAGCGCGCGGGCGATGGCGATGCACTGCTTCTGCCCGCCGGAGAGCGTCGACGGATAGACGTCCGCCTTGTCGGCGAGGCCGACCATCGTGAGGAGCTCGCGCACGCTGATGACCGAGAGGATCGACGTGTCTTTCAGCGTCGTGATGAACTGGTTGATGATCGGCGGGATCATGATCTTGATGGCCTGCGGCAGCACGACTTTCTGCAGCGTCTTGAAATAGCCGAGGCCGAGGCTGCGCGCCGCTTCGACCTGGCCGCGGTCGACAGCTTGGATGCCGCCGCGGAAAATCTCAGCGAGATACGCGCTCGCGTTGATCGTCAGCGTGACGATGGCCGCGAACAGCGGATTGAATTTCACATGTAAGAGCGCGCCGACGCCGAAGAACAGGAACAGCGCGAAACGTTCGCGACGGCGAGCATCATGCTCGGCGAATCATCGTAGTAGTTGATCGTCAGGCCGTACTTGTCCTTGTTGTCCTCAGCGAACTTCGCGCCCGTCGTGCCTTTCTTGACGGCGGCCGTCTTGCCCTGCAGGTCCTCGACCTTGTTGATGGCCGTGTTGTCCTTGTTCACGACGACGGCGAGGCCGGACGTGATGTAGCCGTCAGAGAAGTCGACTTTCTGCTTGCGCTCGTCCGTGATGTTCATGCCCGCGATCGCGCCGTCGATCTGGTCGGACACGAGCGCCGGGATGATGCCGGAGAAATCCATCGGCTTGAGCTCGTACTCGAAGCCCTCTTCCTTCGCGATGGCATCCAAGAGCTCGACGTCAATGCCCTTGTACTTGCCGTCGACTTCCATCGAGAACGGCGCGTACTTCGCATCGCAGGCGATCGTGTACTTCTTGTCTGCGCCGGCCGCCGACGACGAGCTGCTGCTCGAATCCGTCTTTTCCGCGACAGCGCCGCAGCCGGCCGTGATGGCCATGAGGCCGACGAGCGCGGCCGCGAGTGCTTTTTTCCAATGGTTCATCATGAAAAAAATCTCCCTTCCCAACCACAAACAAAAAACAGCGTCGCCAAGAGAAATATTCTCTCTTGGAGACGCTGCCACACGAGGTGCAATTCCATACGCACACTCGTTTTCCTGTGCAGTATATTATACGATTCCGACGAAAATGTCAATGTATACATGAACAGGTTTTGCGTGTGCAAATCGTTTGGAATTTTTCTTTTTCTCAGCCGACCTGACCGTGCTGTTCGAGGTGGCGGATTTCCTTGACGTGGTTTTCGCCGTCCACCATGACGACGGTCGGCTGGTACGCCTGCGCTTCCTCCTGCGTGAAGAACGCGTAGCACATGATGATGACCGTGTCGCCCGGCTGGACGAGGCGCGCGGCCGCGCCGTTCAGGCAGATGACGCCGGAGCCGCGCTCGCCAGGGATGACGTACGTTTCGAGGCGCGCGCCGCTCTCGTTGTCGACGACCTGCACGCGCTCGTTCTCGAGGATGCCGGCCGCCTCCATGAGCGCGCGGTCGATTGTGATGCTGCCCATGTACTGGAGGTTCGCCTCCGTGACTTTCGCGGCGTGGATTTTGGATTTCAAAAGGTTGAGGATCATGCTTGTTCTCCCAGAATGATGTTGTCGATCAGGCGCGTCTTGCCAATGAATACGGCGATGGCGAGGAGGCTTTGCTCCGTGACGGTCGTCGTCTCCTGGAGCGCCGGATACGTGTAGAGGTCAACGTAGTCGACCTTGGCGAGCGGTTCTGTCGCGAGCTCTTCGCGCGTGATGCGCTTCAATGCCTCCGCGTCGCGTTCGCCCGCTTCATATGCCGCCTTTGCTGCTTTCAGGCTGCGCGACAGCACGACGGCGGCTTGTTTTTCCTCCGCGCTCATGTAGCTGTTGCGCGAGCTGCGCGCGAGGCCGGACGCCTCGCGGCAGATCGGCACCATGCAGACTTCCACGGGCAGATTCAGATCGGCGACGAAGCGGCGCACGACAGCAACCTGCTGCGCGTCCTTCTGGCCGAAGAACGCTTTGTCCGCGCGCGTGATGTTCATGAGCTTCGTCACGACGGTCGCGACGCCGCGGAAATGGCCGGGACGGCGCGCGCCGCACAGCACGTCCGTGATGCCGTTCTCGACCGTGATGTACGTGCCGTAGCCCGCAGGATACATCTCCTCCGGGCTCGGATGGAACACGGCGTCGACGCCCTCGGCCGCGAGCTTCTCGCAGTCGGCGTCGAACTGGCGCGGATATTTGTCATAGTCCTCGTTCGGCCCGAACTGCACGGGATTGACGAAGACCGACGCGATGACGACGTCGCAGGCACTCCGCGCCGCGCGCATGAGCGTCATGTGACCCTCGTGGAGCGCGCCCATCGTCGGGCAGAGGCCGATTGTTTTGCCGGCCGCTTTCTGTTCTTTCGCATACGCGACCGTCTCGGCGACGGTCGTGAAAATTTTGAGTTCACTCATTGAACGTTACCTCTTTTGCTTCCTGTTTTTCATCGCGCCGCGCGAAGAAGTTCGCAACGACGGAGCCGGAGACGTTGTGCCAGACGGAGAAGATCGCGCCCGGGATCGCGGCTGCCGGATCGAAATACAGCACGGCGAGCGCGGCGGCGAGGCCGGAGTTCTGCATGCCGACCTCGATGGACACCGTGCGCGCGCGGCGGCTGTCCATGCGGCAGAGCTTCGCGAGGCCGTAGCCGAGCGCGAGGCCGATGACATTGTGCAGCACGACGATGACCGCCATCATCGGCCCGACAGCGAAGAGCTTCGATGCCGAGAGCGCAACGACGCCGCCGACGAGCAGCACGATGCAGACGACGGAGATGACGGGCAGCACCGGCTCGATGCGCTGGATGCGCTTGCCGAGCAAGTGATGCGCCGCGAGGCCGAGGAGCACCGGCGCGAGCACCATTTTCGCAATCGAGAGCATCATGGCCGCCGCCGACACCTCGATGCGCGCGTCGGCGTAAAAATACGTCAGCGCCGGCGTCACGATCGGCGCGAGGAGCGTCGTCGTCATCGTCATGGAGACGGACAGTGCGACGTCACCGCGCGCGAGGTACGAGATGACGTTCGACGCCGTGCCGCCCGGGCACGTGCCGACGAGGATCACGCCGATCGCGAGCTCCGGCGGCAGGCCGAACGCCTGGACGAGGCCGAACGCGACGAGCGGCATGATGAGGAACTGCGCGGCGACGCCGATGGCGACGTCGCGCGGCTGGCGCAAGACGTTTCGGAAATCGTCGACCGACAGCGTCATGCCCATGCCGAACATCACGATGCCGAGCATCCAGCTCACATACCCGCCGACCCACGCGAGCACCTCCGGATGCCACGCGCCGACGAGCCCTGCGAGCACGACGAACAGCGCCATGTCGTCCACGAGGAATTTTGCGATTTTCTTCAAATAAAATACCTCCTTCTGCTGAAAAGAACCTACGGCTTTGCAGCAAAAGAAGGCGAACAAAAAACGCGCACAGCAAAAGCCGTGCGCGTATCATTTCCGCAACATCACACCAAGAACGCCCTCGCAGGAGGACGTGAACGCCAGCGGTTTCTCCGGCCGTCCTGTTCCCCTGGGATACAAGCAGCCCTGTCGCGCCCGCGCGGTTTTCGATGCGTGAAAAGTACAACCCGCTCAAGCGGTGTCATCTTTTGCCACGGGGACATTGTAGCACGGCGACCGGGAAACCGCAACCGCGCGTGCAAAAAGCTTGACGTTGCGACCTGCTGCGGATACACTAAAGCCACAGGAGGTCTGCACGATGAAACATCTTTTTTCCACGCCTGCGTTCCGTACGGCGATCGTTGCCGCGCTGCTCATTTTTGCCGGGCTGTTCGCCGTCCACTATGCGGAGTCGCGCGCCGATGCGAATGCGGGGCGCGTCTTTGACGCCGAAGCGCATCGCGGCGGGCGCAACGCGCGGCCGGAGAACACGCTGTACGCGTATGCGTTCGCCATCACCGAGGGCATGACGACAATCGAGTGCGACATGCAGCTCACGCGGGACGGCCATATCGTCCTGAGCCACGAGCCCGTCCTCTCGTCCGACATCGCACGCGACCAGAAGGGTCGCTACGTCGGCGCCAACAAATACGACCTGCGCCGCATGACGCTCGACGAGATCCGCACGTTCGACGTCGGCGTCCTGAAGCCCGGCACGGCGTATTTCCGCGACAACGCATCCGCGCAAAAGATGCACGACGCGACGATCCCAACGCTCGAGGAACTCTTCGAGCTCGTGCAGGCCTCGGGCGATGACGAAATCCAGATGAACATCGAGACGAAATCGTACCCCGACCCCGCCTCTGGCGACCTCTACAAATACAACGCCGACCCCGAGGCATTCGTGAAGGCGTTCGACGCGATCGTGCGCCAGTACGACATGCAGGACCGCGTTATCCTGCAATCGTTCGACTGGCGGACGCTGCGCCTCATGAAAGAGATCGACCCCGCCATCCGCACGTCCGCGCTCTGGTCGGACGGCTCGCGGACGCGTGACCAGCAGACGGGCGCTTACGTTTACCTCGGCGGGCTGGACCTCGACGACTACGACGGCGACCCCGTCGCCGCCGCACACGCCATCGGCGCGGATATTTTCTCGCCGTACTACCGCGGTCTCACGGACGCGCAGGTCGCGAGCGCCCACGCACTCGGCATGCAGGTCGTCCCATGGACGGTCAACCAGCAATCGGAGATGGCGCGCCTCTACCGCATGGGTGTCGACGGCATCATCTCCGACAACCCCGAGCGCCTGCGCATCGTCCTCGCCGGCTGCGGCGCGACGCTGCGCCCGAAGCGCACGTTTTCCTCGCCGTACCTCCTGCCGTGACTTGCAATCCGCGAAAAAAACAGATAAAATAGGAAGAGCGTGCAATCTGCACTTGAACTTATAAAAAGGGTGATCATCCATGAGCATTTTCTCGCGCTTCCTGCCGAAGCGGAAACCGCCAGAGGTCAAGAACAACATTCCGAAAGAAAAAGCGAACATCAAGAAGACGTTCGGCGTCTACTGCCACAGCCATCACGGCACGTCGGGCGAAAAGCTCTGCCCGAAGTGCACGGCGCTCCTCGCGACCGTCATGACGCGCATGAACCGCTGCCGCTACGGCATCACGAAGCCGATCTGCGACAAGTGCGAATTCACGGGCGAGTGCTTCGGCCACCAGCAGGCGCGCGAGTTCCTCAAGATCATGCAGAGCGGCTCGAAAAAGATGTACTTGAAGCATCCGGTCATGGCCGTGAAGCACAAGCTCGCCGGCATGGGCGTCGACTACGCGCGCTACGAGCAGCAGAAGAAGCTCGACGACAAGGTCAAGGCGAAGGAAAAAGCCGCGAAAGAACGCGCCAAGGATCGCAAAGACAAGAAATAAAAAGAACGCCTCCCGCGAGGGAGGCGTTCTTTCGATGCATGAAACCTTATCGCTTCACGAATTTTTGCAACGCCGGCAGCACGGCGAGCGCCGCGATGGTATTCACGAGGCCTTCCATGAGGAGGCCCGGCGTCGATGCGAGGCCGGCGGCCACGCTCGCGTAGAGCGCCGCGCCGAACGCCGTGTACGCGAGCGCCATCCAGACGGACGACGCGAGGAACGCGGCGGCGATGCGGATGCGCCCCGCCGCGCCGCGTCCCGCGATGCGCCAGACGATGTCGGCCATGACGAACTTGATGATGAGCGTCGGCACGGCCCAGAGCAGGAAGCCGCCGAGCACGTCCGAGAGCGCCGAGCCGAGGCACGCCGCGATCAGCGCGTCGCGCCGCCCGATGGAGAGCGCGAGGAGGAAGATGACGGCGTCGCCGAGATGCGCGTAGCCGAGCGGGATCGGGATGCGCGGCACGAATGTCGCGAGGAACACGAGCGCCGTCATGACGGCCGTGAGGCAGAGCTCGCGCGCCGTGAACACAGGGCGCGCTACCGATTCCGGCGTCGGCGCTGTCGTTGTCGTTGTCGTAGAAATCATAGGTATCACTCCTTTTGCCCCTGATTCTAGCGCAGACGGCAGCAGAGTGAAATATCCAGTTCGAAAAAATCTCATATGCCAGCAAGGCCAGATATGCGATAAGTTCTACGCATCTGGCATATCCAGAAAAGCACACAGGAGGACACACGATGCATTATATCGTTACGAAGCTCGTCACCGAGGGCGAGGCGCAGGAATTTTCCATCCTCGGCCTCACGGACGACAAGCAGCGCGCCGCCGAAATCGCGGCGACCACGTACAAGGACTACAACAAGAACGCCTCGTTCCAGAACGTCGAGATGATCACGGAATGGCTCGCCACGCGCATGAAGCACTCGTTCCGCAAGGACAAGGACCACCGCTTGCAGCTTGCGATCACGCCCGTCGACGGCGAGACCCCCGAAGGCGGCAGCGCCCTCGTCTACTCTGCGTCGAAGGAACAAGACGAGCTCATGCGGAAGATGAGTCAGGCGTTGTTCGAAGGAACACACGCCGTGAGCCGCGACCCGAACGGGCAGACGACGTCGTGCCCGATCGAAAACAAATAAAAGAAAAGAGGTTGCTGCGTTTTCACGCAACAACCTCTATTTTTTCGTGGTGGGCAGGGATGGATTCGAACCATCGTAATCCGAAGATGACAGATTTACAGTCTGTTCCCTTTAACCACTCGGGCACCTACCCACAATATGGTGACCCAGGAGGGATTCGAACCCCCGACCCTTTGATTCGTAGTCAAATACTCTAATCCAGCTGCGCTACAGGGCCCTATTGAAATAAAATATATGAAAAGCTACGTGCGAAACAAGGAAGCTATTTGCCTGGCGGCAAATGGCTAAGTTATTTGTAAGCGCTAAAGCGCTAACAACTAACTTATGGTGGGCCCACTTGGACTCGAACCAAGGACCGACCGGTTATGAGCCGGATGCTCTAACCAACTGAGCTATAGGCCCAAAACAGAACAATCACACTTAGCTTTGCAAACAAATGGAGCGGAAAACGAGACTCGAACTCGCGACCCCCACCTTGGCAAGGTGGTGCTCTACCACTGAGCTATTTCCGCATCATTTGTGTTTTTCCAGCCGCTTGCGCCGACTGACAAAATACATTATAGGGATTTGGCGAGGGGAAGTCAAGCATTTTTTTCGCGACTGCGAAAAAAAATGCAAATTGAAGAGCCGCATCCAGCGGGATGCGGCTCTTCGTCGTCCGGAACATATCCTTCATTTGCCTTGCACAAGTACGGAGGGAAGGGCGTATTTCCTCATGCAGCCTGCTTCCGCTGCCGCCCTCCTGCTTGGCTTGCTCACATCATGCGACTCCTTCAGTCACCTTACCAACAACGCGGCAATCGAGCCACTCAGCTACTGCCTGATGATCCGAAGATTTTGCGGTCTTCGCATCACGGCCGACCTTGTCATCTGCAGCGGCAAAGCTGGAAAAACTCTCATGACCCAAGAGCTTTGCTGCCTTGGTGAACTGTTTGGTGCGGACGGGGACTGATTTTTCTTCCATCCACTGGGAATACATCTTGATTTTCATGTTGAAATCGCTCCTTCTTCCTTGCTTCGGCCATGCGGTCATGACCCTCCTCAGTCGATCGTACCGCTTGGCATCGCAAGCACCTTTCTCTTCGATGCTCGTCTTCCCCGCAAGTAGTGGTAAGAGAACTTCTCAACGAAAATCAAGTGCATGATGAAGATTTTTTGGGTAACCTGTCGACGATCAACATTTCCTTATCTATGGTTTCATTATATTCATCTATCGTAACTTTGTCAACATCTTTTTCGTGTTTTTTCTTGTATCATGGATACAGTCGTGATTTTGCGACAATTCCGTACAAATCAGACTTTTCTACGAATAGCGCCAAGTGGACAAATGTCCGTGAAATCTTCAGCCGAGCTTGACAAGCGTGCGGCGGCGCTGCTCGAAATGGACGAGTTGCGTGTAACCGCAGTCGCGCGCGTATTGGACAGCCTCGTCATTGTACGCGCCGCAGTCCTCCGGCTGATGCGCGTCGGACGATGTGATGATCGGAAGATCATATTTTCGCGCCATGCACAGGAAATCAGGGTACGGCGAGATTTCCTGGATGGGATAGCGGTAGTACGTGCCGGTGTTGATGTCGACGACCATCTTTGCTTTCGCCATGGCGCGCGCGACGCGCTCGAGGTACGGCGTGACGTCAAAGTCGGGAATGTATTTGAAGAGGCGGATGTTGAATGGATGGCCGAGGATGTCATACTCGCCGCTGTCGGCGAGCTTTTCGACCTCTTCCGCGTACCATTCGTAGATGTCCTCGAGCGGATGGCGGTCCCACTCGGCCTTGATCTCCGACGAGTCGTACGCCCAGCCGCGCAGGAAATGGACGGAGCCGATGATGTAGTCGAACGGATAATCTTTCAGGATGTCGTGCACCTTGTCCTGCTGCTGGAAGTTGCAGACCTCGATGCCCGTGCGGACGTTTGGATGGCGCTTGCGCAATTTCTCCATGAAGCGGAAGTAATCGTCGAGCGTGTACTTGAATTTGTTCGACTTCAGCCATGTTTTCTGGAACGAGCCGATGAAGCCGTCGTCGAGGATGAG
>NZ_JALFCU010000054.1 GCF_022771645.1 Selenomonas sp. | reverse complement strand
GCCGTCCACCGCCATCTGCTTGATCTCGTCTTTCGATTTGCGGAACACCTGCTCGCGCTGCGCGACGGACGTCGAGTTGTAGACGTGGACGATAGCGTTCTTGACGCCTTTCAGTGCTTCGAACGTCTTGCGGATGATGTGCTCGCGCGCCTGCGTCAGCACCTGGATTGTCACGTCGTCCGGGATGAGGTCGTCCTCAACGAGGCGGCGCAGGAACTCGTATTCCGTCTCGGACGCCGCCGGGAAGCCGACCTCGATTTCCTTGAAACCGACCTTGATCAGCATCTTGTAGAACTCGAGCTTTTGGTCAAGGCTCATCGGGATGACGAGCGCCTGGTTGCCGTCGCGCATGTCAACGCTGCACCAGATGGGCGCATGGTCAACGGCGTCTTTCTTCATCCACTCCGTGTCGATGACGGGCGGCAGGAAATAGCCCTTGCTGTATTTTTTGTAGTTCATCATGATTTTGTCCTCCCTCACAAAAAAGCCTTTCGCCTCATAATGAGACGAAAGGCTCTGACCTTCGTGTTACCACTCAATTTCGCGCCAAACAACGGCGCCTCATCCGGATACCAACATATCCTGCTCCATGATAACGGAGAGCTCTCCGGCGCCGCCTACACATTCGTGCACAAAATTCAGCGGGCTGCTTCAAGGCGAGTTCGGTACGCATCTTGCGGCATCGTTCCACCAAGCCGATGCTCTCTATCCACTCCACGCGTCCTAATATTCCTCTGCAACGCATTTGCTGTGTAAAGTTGTTTCATTGGTTGCTATGCTACCATAAAATCTTGGAACATGCAAGTATTTTTTCATTGCGCATCGAACAACGGCAGCTTCTCGAGATAAATGATGTCGTCGCGGTCGGCGGCGTCGCCTTCGGCGAGCGCGGCGGCCTGGCCGATGACGCGGCCGCCCGCCTGCTCGGCAAGCTCGCGGAGCGCCTGAATCGAACCGCCCGTGCTGATGACGTCATCGAGGAGCAGGACGTTATGCCCTTTGATGCGCTCGATGTCCGGGCCGTCGAGGCAGAGCATCTGCTCGCCTTCCGTCGTGATCGAGACGTCCTTCACCCAGAGCGGATGCTCCATGTACGCCTTGACGGATTTGCGCGCGACGACGTAACGCTTCTGGCCGATGCGCTTCGCGAGCTCGGCTGCGAACGGGATGCCCTTCGTCTCCGCCGTGAGGATGACGTCAATGTCCTGCGGCACGTGCCGTGCCATCTCGGCCGCGCACGCGTCGACGAGCTCAACGTCGCCGAGCATGACGAAGCCCGCGATCGCGAGCGTGTCCGTCACGTTGAGGATTGGCAGCTCGCGCGTCACGCCGGCCACCGTCAAACGATAATATCTGTCTGCCATGAAAAAGCCTCCAAAAAATCAAACTGCATCTGCAAACGCATCACAGCGTCGCCTTGTGCGACAGGTTGATACGCCCTTTCTCGTCGATCTCAACGACTTTGACGGTCAGCTGGTCGCCGATCTTCACAACGTCTTCGACCTTTTCGACGCGGCGCTTCGCGAGCTGCGAGATGTGGCACAGGCCTTCCTTGTTCGGCAGGATCTGGACGAACGCGCCGAATTTCAGCAGGCGCGTAACCGTGCCCGTGTAAACCTCGCCGACTTCGACGTCGCGCACGATATCGTGGATCATGGCCTTCGCTTTCGCCATGCCCTCGGCGTCGTTCGATGTGATGAAGATGTTGCCGTCCTCGTGGATGTCGATATCGACATCCGTCTCGTCCGTGATGCCGCGCACGACCTTGCCGCCCGTGCCGATGACGTCGCGGATCTTCTCTGTCGGAATCGTGATGGTCTCGACGCGCGGCGCGTACGGCGAGAGCTCCTTCGCGGGTTCAGAGATGCACTCAAGCATCTTGCCGAGGATGAATGCGCGACCGCGCTTTGCCTGGGCGAGCGCGGAGGCGAGGATGTCGCGCGACAGGCCGTCGACCTTGATGTCCATCTGGATGGCCGTGATGCCCTCGGGCGTGCCCGCGACCTTGAAGTCCATGTCGCCGAGCGCATCCTCCATGCCCTGGATGTCCGTGAGAATCGTGTAGGCGTCGCCCTCTTTGACGAGGCCCATCGCCACGCCCGAGACGGGGCGCTTGATCGGCACGCCGGCATTCATGAGCGACATCGTGCTGCCGCAAACGGACGCCTGCGAGCTCGAGCCGTTCGATTCGAGCACTTCCGAGACGACGCGCACGGTGTACGGGAACTCCTCGATGGGCGGCACAACCGGCAGCAGCGCGCGCTCTGCGAGCGCGCCGTGGCCGATTTCGCGACGACCGGGGCTGCGCATCGGGCGCGCCTCGCCGACGCAGTAGCCGGGGAAATTGTAATGATGAATGTAATGCTTCGTCGTCTCAGGGCCGAGGCCGTCGATGACCTGCTCGTCGCCAAGGGCTCCGAGCGTCGTGACGGACAGCACCTGCGTCTGGCCGCGCGTGAACAGCGCCGAGCCGTGCGTGCGCGGCAAAAGGCCGACTTCGCAGCTGATGGGACGGACTTCTTCGAGGCCGCGGCCGTCCGGGCGGATTTTTTCATGCGTGATCATATGGCGCACGACGGATTTTTCGAGGTCGTGGAACGCGCTCGCGATCTCCTTTTCCATGTCGGGGAAATCCTGCAGGAAATGTTCCGTGACGTCGGCTGCTATCGCGCCGATGTGCGCGTCGCGGTCGAGCTTGTCCGGGTTGCGCGTCGCCTCATCGAGGCGCTCGCGCGCGTAGTCGTCCATGGCCTGCTCGAGCTCGGGCGGCGGCAGGAAGAGATGCGGCTGCCGCTTCTCCTTGCCGCACGCGCGCTGCATGTCCTGCTGGAACGCGACGATGCGCTGGATCTCCTTGTGGCCGAAGAGGATCGCGTCGAGCACGACCTCCTCCGAGAGCTCCTGCGCGCCCGCCTCGACCATCATGACGGCGTCGTGCGAGCCCGCGACCGTGAGGTTCAGCGTCGAAACGGCGCGCTGCTCCTCCGTCGGGTTGATGACGAATTCGTCATTGACGCGGCCGACACGCACGCCCGCGATCGGGCCGTCGAACGGGATGTCCGAAACCGTCAGCGCCGCGCTCGCGCCGATCATGCCCGCGATCTCGGGCGCATTGTCCTGGTCGACCGAGAGCACCGTCGCGACGATCTGCACGTCGTTGCGGAAACCTTTTGGGAACAGCGGGCGAATGGGGCGGTCGATGAGGCGCGCGCAGAGCGTCGCGTCGCTCGACGGACGGCCTTCGCGCTTGATGAAGCCGCCGGGGATCTTGCCGGCCGCGTACATCTTTTCCTCATAGTCGACCGTCAGCGGGAAAAAGTCGACGCCCTCGCGCGGCTCTTTCGACATCGTCGCCGTCACGAGCACGACCGTGTCGCCGTAGCGCACGAGCACGGCGCCATTCGCCTGCTTCGCCATCTTGCCGTGCTCGAGCGTGAGCTTCCGGCCGCCCACTTCCATTTCAAAGGTTTCCATTCGGGGTCCCTCCTGCAATTGTTTCTGATTTCGATTCGTTTACGTTACTTTCATTCGACGCAGGGGACGAAAATCCTTTTTTTGCATGAAAATATGCCGCACGAACTTGCTCCGTCAAATATTCGCGCGTGCCGCTGTTGTCGAGGACGACGTCGGCGCGCGCGCGTTTCTCCGCGAGCGGCATCTGCGCCGCGATGCGAGCGCAGGCTTCCGCCTCCGTCAGATGATTGCGCGCCTTCAGGCGCTCGACCTGGAGCGCCTCCGGGATGGACGCGACCCAGATCTCGTCGGCGTATGCGTCCCATCCGGATTCGAACAGCAGCGGCACGTCGAGCACGACGACGTCCTTATGCTTTTTCCGGAGCGCCTTGAGGCGGCGCCGCAGCTCGGCTTCAAGCACGGGATGCGCGGCGCGGTCGAGCCAAGCGCGTTCTTCCGCATCGCCAAAGACAATCGCGCCGACGGCGCGGCGGTCGAGCGTCGCGTGCTCCGTCAGGATGCGCTCTCCCCAATGCGCGACGTAGAGATTGTACAGCGCCTGCTTCGGCTGCATAAGCTCGTGCGCCATCTTGTCCGCGTCGATGATCTTTGCGCCGAGGGACTTGAGGATTGACGATACCGTAGACTTTCCGCAGGCGATGCCGCCCGTCAGTCCGATGACACGCATCATTTGGCCTCCGCCCAGTTCTTGCCGACATTGATGTCGATGACGAGCGGCACGGAGAGCTCCGCCGCGTGTTCCATCGCTTCTTTGAGGATTTCCTTGACCTGCGGAATCTCTTCGTCCACGACTTCGAGCACGAGCTCGTCGTGGACTTGCAGGAGGATGCGGCTCTTGACATTTGCCGCGCGCAGCATGCGGTCGGCGCGGATCATCGCGAGCTTGATGATGTCGGCGGCCGTTCCCTGGATGGGCGTGTTCATCGCCATGCGCTCGGCGAGCGAGCGCTGGTTGAAATTCTTGCTGTGGATGGCCGGGAGCTCGCGGCGGCGGCCGTACATCGTCGTGACCGCGCCCGTCTTGTGCGCTTCCTCGACGACGCGATCCATGAACGCTTTGACGCCCGGGTAGCGCGTGAAGTATTCGTCGATGTAGCCGGCCGCTTCCTTGCGCGAAATGTGGAGGTCGCGCGACAGTCCGAAGTCGCTGATGCCGTAGACGATGCCGAAGTTCACGGCCTTCGCCTTGCGGCGCTCCTCGGGCGTGACGTCCGCGAGCGGCACATGGAACACCTCGGCTGCCGTGCGCGCGTGGATGTCCTGCCCTTCGCGGAACGCCTCGATGAAGTTTGCGTCCTGCGAGAGATGCGCGAGCAAGCGCAGCTCGATCTGCGAGTAGTCAGCCGAGAGCATCGCCTCATAGCCCTCGCCTGGCTCGAACAGCGCGCGGATGGCCTTCCCTTCCTCCGTGCGCACGGGGATGTTCTGCAGGTTCGGGTCGGAGCTCGACAGGCGCCCCGTCGCCGTGACCGTCTGGTTGAAGCTCGTGTGCACGCGATTCGTCGTTTCGTCGATGAGTCCTGCGATGCCATCGAGATACGTCGATTTCAATTTCGTCCAAAGGCGATACGCGAGGATGCACTCGATGATCGGATGCTGGTATCTGAGCTGCTCGAGCACCTCGGCGTTTGTCGAGTAGCCCGTCTTCGTCTTCTTGACGGGCGGCAGGCCAAGGTCGTCGAACAAGACGCCTGCGAGCTGTTTCGGCGAGTTGATCTTGAACGTCTTGCCCGCGAGCGTGTAAATGTCCTGCTCGAGCCCCTTGATCTTATCGCCGATGACCTCGGCCTTCTGCGAGAGATGTTCGCGGTTCACATAAACGCCCGTCTGCTCCATCGAAAAGAGGACAGGCACGAGCGGCAGCTCGATCGTCTCGTACACGTTCGTCAGGCCGAGCGCCGCGAGCCGCGCGCGCATCGGCGCGGCAAGGCGCTCGATGGCATGGGCGACGTCTTCTTTCGACAACGCGTCCGGCTGGATTTCTTCCGGAAAAAACTCCGCAAGGAGCGCGGGAATCGTGTACTCGGACGCCTCGGGGTGCAGGAGATACGCCATGAGCTTGAGGTCGTCGACAGGCTTGCCGTCGTCGAATGTCATGCCGTCCTTCAGGCACGCCTTCCAATCGAACACGACGTGATGACCCGTTGCCTCGACTTCGATCGTGGAGAGCGGCGGCACGTCAGCTGTGAGCGTCAGCTCCTCCGTTTTTTTTGGCGGCACGGCCGGAGCGAACAGCTTCTTGCCACGCGCGAGCACGGCATTGAGGTTGTAGCGCTGGCAGAATGCCGTGAAGCGCTCAAAATCTGGCTTCATCGCATACGCACCTGGTGCAGCCAGGTCGGGCACCGCGCAGTTGATCGTCGCGAGCGTCTTCGAAAGGCGCGCTTGGTCGGCAAATGTCGTCAGATTTTCTTTGAGCTTCTTGCCCTTGACGTCCGCGGCATGGTCAAGCACGTTCTCGAGCGAACCGTATTCCAGCAGCAGCTTCGTCGCCGTCTTCGGCCCGACGCCCGGCACGCCCGGAATGTTGTCGGACGAGTCGCCCATGAGGCCCTTGAGGTCGATGAGTTTGATGGGCGGCATCTGGTATTCTTCCGTGAATGCCGCCTCGTCGTACGCCTTGAGATCCGTGATGCCCTTCTTCGTCATGAGCACGCGCAGATTCGGGCGCACGAGCTGCAACGCATCGCGGTCGCCCGTGACGACCATGGCCTCATAGCCTGCGGCGGCCGCCTGCGTCGCGAGCGTGCCGATGATGTCATCAGCCTCGTAGTTATCCTTTTCAAGGAACGTCACGCCGAGCGTCGCAGAGAATTCCTGCAAGAGCGGAATCTGGCTCTTGAGCTCTACAGGCGTCTTGTCGCGCGTGCCCTTGTAGTCAGGATAGAGCTCCGTACGGAACGTGTGGCGGCTCTTGTCGAACGCGATGACGAGCTCGTCCGGCTTGAGCTCACTGACGAGCTTCAGGAACATCGTCGCAAAGCCGAAGATCGCATTCGTGTACTCGCCCGTCGGCGCCGTCAGCGGCGGGATGGCGAAGAACGCGCGGAAGAACAGGCTGCTGCCGTCGAGGATGACAAAACGCTTCATGAAATGACCTCCTGTCAAAAAAAGAGCGATGATAAAAGTTCCTGCCGCGTGGCAATCTTTTATCATCGCTCCTCAAATGGTGTGCTGTTTTATTTCGTTTCCGGCTGCGTTGCAGACGTGCCCGCCTGCGCGGCGTCCGCCGTCTCCGTCGTTTTCTCCGTCTCCGCCGCAGGCTTCACGGGCTGCGTCGTCTTCGGCGGCACTTTCACCGTCTTGTAGACATATTCCTTGCCGTTGCGGCCGCCTTTCAGCGGGAACAGCGTCGTCACGTCGTCGGCGTTGCAGTAAAGGTTGTCCTTCTTGTCGTAGCCCGTCGCCTTGCCGATTGTGCTGATGAGGACTTCGTCTTTTTCATCCCAGCCGAGGTTCACGCCCGACGCGTCCGCGAGGTCGATGGCCGGCAGGTACGTGATGCCGTCCTGCTCGACGGCCTTGTTCTCGAGCTTCTTGCCGTTCACCGTGATGTTGTAGACCTTGCCGATGTACGTCGGCTCGCCGTCCGAGGCGATAATCTTCTGCTCGATGTCCTCGTCGCTGATGAAATTCTGCACGCCGTAGCCTTTGAGCCACTTCGTCGCCTCCGCGACGTCGAGCGGCTGGCGGTCGTAACCGTCCGGATAAATATAGAACGCGACCTGGTCGTCCGGCGTCTTCTCGACGACGATGCGGTTGTACGTGATCTCAACGGGCGTGCCGACCTTCACAAGGTCGAACACAGCTTCGACGTCCTTCTCATTCATGCGGACGCAGCCGTTCGACACGTAATGGCCGATGGACTCCGGCTTGTTCGTGCCGTGGATGCCGTAGTTGCCCTGGAACTCCATCCAACGGTAGCCGAGCGGGTTCGCGTCGCCTGAGGGGATGGAATACTCCGGATCGTCGGGATCCGTCCACGTCGGGTTGAGGTCTTTCGACTCGACTTTGAAATAGCCGACGGGCGTCGGCGTCGATTCCTTGCCGGGACCGATGGGATAGAGGCGGATGCGCTTCGTGCCTTCGTACACGGCAAGCGAGCGCGCCGCGAGGTTGATGCTGATCTTGCGGCTGTCGAGGATCGCGTCCTCGTCGGTCTTTGCTGCCGTTTCTGTTTTTTCGGTGGTTTCCGTTTTTGCCGGCTCGGTCTTTGCTGTTTCCGTTTTCGCCGTGTCCGTTGTTGCAGCGGTGTCTGCTTTTCCGGTGTCAGCCGTTGAAGCTGTCGCGTCCGTCTTTGCCGGCGTCGTGGCCGTATCCGCTTTCGTCGCGGCCGGCTCCGTCGTCGTCGTGGCGACCGTCGCAGCCTGCGGCTTCGCGTCCGTCACGGCCGCTGCGGCCGATGTGAGCGGAAGGGATGACGTGAGGATGGCCGCGCTGAGGACGGCGGCCGTCAGATGTTGTTTGTTCATTGTGGTTGACTCTTTTCTATGTGAACGTATGAATGAAATGATAACACTCTTGTTATCCTAGCATTTCTTTATGGAAGATACAAGAGGATTTGTCACGACTGTTGCAAGATCGTGTACGTCTCGGGATGGATGCCCGGCCGCACGACGACCTTGATGTCCGTGCCGAACTCGGCCGCGAGGTTCATCATGAGCTGGTTCTGCCGCAGTTCCTCGGCGACGGTCTCGTGGACGGCGATCTCGTAACCATTCTTCGCGTGCGCCTTGTGCTCCATGCGACGGATGTCGCGGCTGATGCGGATGGAGACGGTCTCGGGCGACTCGATGCGGCCGCGCCCATGGCAGACGGGACACGCGCTGTAGACGACGCTCTCGAAATTCGAACGCGATTTCTTTCGCGTGATCTCGACGAGGCCGAGCGCCGTGATGTCGATGACGTTCGTCTTCGCGCGGTCGTTCTTCGCGCCGTCGCGCAGGACGGCGAGGAGCTCTGCCTTCTGCGCATCCGTCTCCATGTCGATGAAGTCGACGACGATGATGCCGCCGATGTCTCGCAGGCGGAGCTGCTTGAGAATCTCGGCTGCCGCTTCGAGGTTCGCTTGGTAGACCGTGTCGCCGAGGTTCGTCTTGCCGACGTATTTCCCCGTGTTGACGTCGATGACCGTCAGCGCCTCCGTCTTGTCGATGACGAGGAAGCCGCCAGATTTCAGCTCGACCTCTCGCGCGCCGACGCGCTCGATCTCCTGCTCGATATGATATTTCTGGAAAAGCGGCTCGCGGCCATCGTAATGCTGCACACGCTCAACGAGCGCGGGCGACAAAAAGCCGACGAGTTCGCGCACGCGCTCGCATGCAGCTTTGTCGTCGACGATGAGCTCGTCGATGTCTTCGCCGAACCGGTCGCGCACAATGCGCACGAGGAGGTCGGCATCTCGATAAAGGAGCGCCGGCGCGTGCGCGTGCTGGAACTTCCGCGCGATGGACGTCCAGAGGTTCGCGAGATACATCGCGTCCGAGGCGAACGCCTCTTCGCTGAGCCCTTCGGCCGCCGTGCGCACGATGAGCCCCATGCCCTCGGGCGCATACCGCTCCGCGAGTGCATGCAGGCGGCTGCGCTCCGCTTCATCCTCGATGCGCCGCGAGAGTCCCGTGTACGCCGCCGTCGGCATGAGCACGAGGTTGCGGCCAGGGATCGATAGATGCGTCGTGGCGCGCGGGCCTTTCGTCCCCGTCGCGTCCTTGATGATTTCGACGATGATATTTTGCCCGACATGGATTTTTTCGTTTTTCGCGTTTTTGGCTGCGACATCCTTCGGCACATCATGCGGCGCGCCGTCGCCAACGTAAAGGAACGCGTTCTTCTCCTGCCCGATGTCGACGAACGCGGCCTGCATGCCCGGCAGGACGTTCTGCACGCGGCCCTTGTAGATGTTGCCGACGAGATGCGCATGCGAAGCGCGCTCGACCTCGACGGCGAGCAGTTCGCCGTCCTCGACGACGGCCATTCTTGTTTCTTCTGGGACAATATTCAGGAGGATGGACTTCATACCAGATCCTTTCCCTTCCCGGTCAAAGACGTCCGATGGATGTCGGCTTCCGCCACGCGGATGGGCAGGCCGAACTCTTTCGCGAGCGTCTCGAGGATTTCGCCCGGCTTCACGCTGCCGCTCTGCTCGAGGATTTTCGTCGAAAGCTGCATGTCGAGCATGCCATGTTCCATCGTCGCGCGGAGCGGCGCCGTCAGGTATGTCTTGATGTCCTTCGTGCGCGTCTTCTTCGGCGTGACGCGCGTGTATGGAACCGACGTCGCGGCATTGAAGCGCGCGATGGCGGCCTCAGCGGCCTGCACCGCGTCGCGGCCGGCGAGCTCGTCGTGGAGCGGCACGCGGATGCGGTAGCCCGCCTCATCCGCCTGCGTCATGAGCGCGATGTGCTTGCCCGTGATGGGCTGGAGCTTCAGCACACGGATGCCCGGTGGCAATTGCGCGCGCAGGCGGTCGAAGACCTCGGGCTGCGCGAGCGGCTTTCGGAGCGCGAAGTCCATGTACTCCGCCTCGCTCGACACGCCGACGGCGAGCGCCGAGCCGAACGCGATCTTCATGTGCGGGTTGAAGCCTTCGGAATATGCCATCGGCAGCTTCGCGCGATCGAACGCCTTGATGAAGACGTCCGCGTACTCGAGATGCGAGACGAAACGCACGTCCGCGTCCTTCGTGATGTGCGCGCGATACCAGTAGACGGGCTGCTGCTGTTTGCCGCCGTCCTCGGGATGGTGTGGCTGCGGCACGAATTTTTCTTTGAGCACGCCGCGCGCGTCTTCCTGTTTCTTGTAATCGATGACGTGCACGCCGAGCGTCGGGCAAATGCCGCAGGCAGAGCACTTGCCGCGCCGGCAATCCTCCGTGAGCTCGGCAGCCATGGCCTTTCGCCACTCACGCAAAAAGAAGTCCTTCGTCGCACCCGGCGACGTGATCTCCCACGGGAGCGGCTCGTCAAAGCCGCGCGTGCGCTCTGCGTAGTCCTTGATGTCGAGGCCGCATTTCTCGAATGCCTCATGCCAGATGTCGTTCTGGAAGAGGTCGCTCCAGCCGTCGAACTTCGCGCCGCCCTTCCATGCCTGCTCGAGCACGCGCGCGAGGCGGCGGTCGCCGCGCGCGAACGCGCCCTCGATGACGGAGAGACGCGCGTCGTGGTAGTTGAACGTGATGGCACGATCTGTGATGTGCTCTTTCAAAAGCTGCTGCCGCCGCTCGAATTCTGCGAGCGGCACCTGGCCGAACCACTGGAACGGCGTGTACGGCTTCGGCACGAAACAGGCGACGGAAATTGTGACCTTGACGCCGCGCTTGCCCTTGATTTCCGTGTAGAGGTCGACAACTTTTTTCGCGAGCTCTGCGATGCCGATGACGTCCTCGTCTGTCTCCGTCGGCAGGCCCATCATGAAGTAGAGCTTCACCTGCTTCCATCCTTGACGGAACGCCGCGCCGCAAGCCGTGAGGAGGTCTTCCTCTGTCACGCCCTTGTTGATGACGTCGCGCAGGCGCTGCGTGCCGGCCTCGGGCGCGAACGTCAGGCCGGACTTGCGCACCTGCTGCATCTTGTGTGCAAGGTCGATGGAGAAACTGTCGATGCGCAGCGACGGCAGCGAGAAGCTGACTTTTTCATGACGGAACTCGTCCATGAGGTCATCGACGAGGCGGCCGAGGCACGAATAATCGGCCGACGACAGCGATGTCAGACTCATCTCGTCATAGCCCGAGACATCGACAAGCCCGCGCGCCATCGCACGCAGATGCTCCTCCGTGCGCTCGCGTGCCGGGCGATAGCAGATGCCGGCCTGGCAGAAACGGCAGCCACGCGAGCAGCCGCGGAACAATTCGAGCATGATGCGGTTGTGCACGATGTTCATGTACGGCACGACGGGATGCTCGACGGACTTCACCGCATCCATGTCCTTGACGACGCGCTTATAAATGACAGGCTTGGCCGCCGGGTCTTTCGACGTCAGCGCAACAAAATGTCCGTCCGCATCGTATGCGTCTTGATAGAACGATGGGACGTAGATGCCATCAACGTCCAACAAGCGCCGCAAGTACCCACGCCGCCCGTCGGGACAGCCGTCCGCCTTCCACGTTTCGTAGACGTCGCAGATTTCCGTAATGACTTCTTCTCCTTCGCCGATGACGAAGAAGTCGAAGAATGCGGCGATGGGCTCGACGTTGTACACGCACGGCCCGCCGCCGACGACGAACGGATCGTCCATCGTGCGCTCCTCCGCATGGAGCGGAATGCCCGCGAGGTCGAGCATGTTCAGCACGTTCGAATAAATCATCTCGTACTGCAAGGAAAATCCGAGGAACGAGAAGCGTTTGATTTCCGTCTTCGTTTCCAGCGAGTACAAGGGAATTCCCTGCTCCCGCATGATGCGCTCCATATCCGTCCACGGCGCATAGACGCGCTCGGCCGCGATGTCAGCGCGGCTGTTGAGGATTTCATAAAGGATGGCGAGGCCGAGGTTGCTCATGCCGACCTCGTAAACATCCGGCAGCGCGAGCGCGAACGTGCACTTCACATCCGCATGGTCTTTGATCACGGCGTTCCATTCACTGCCCGTATAGCGCGCCGGCTTTTCGACGCTCTGCAATACGCTGGGGTCGAGGTGTACCATTTGTTCCGTTCTCCTTATGAAAAACGGGGCGTCGAGCCGCCCCGTTTCCTTGTCTAAAATAATAATTTTTGTTTTCGCTGATGAATATTCAAGAGGATCGCAATCGACATGATATTCGTCGTCAGCGAGCTGACGCCGTAGCTCATGAGCGGCAGCGGAATGCCAGTAACGGGCATGATGCCCATCGTCATGCCGACGTTGACGAGCACGTGGAACGCGATCATCGACGTGATGCCGACGGCGAGCAGGCGGCCGAACGTGTCGGCCGCGTCGCGCGCGATCTGCACGCCGCGCCAGAGCACGACGAGGTAGAGCAGCAGCAGGAACGCCGCGCCGATGAAGCCGAGTTCCTCGCCGACGACGGCGAAGATGAAGTCCGTGTGGTTTTCCGGCAAAAAGTTCAGCTGGCTCTGCGTGCCGTGGAACAGCCCCTTGCCGAACAGCATGCCCGAACCGATGGCGATCTTCGACTGGATGATGTGGTAGCCGGAGCCGAGCGGGTCGACGTTTGGATCCATGAAGACCATGATGCGCATTTTTTGATAGTCTTTCAAAAAATGCCACAGCACCGGCATGGCCGCGAGCCCGGCTGCGAAGATGCCCCCGAGGAGCCGCAAGCGGATGCCCGAGACGAAGATCATGCCGAAGAAGATCGCCATGAAGACGAGCGACGTGCCGAGGTCCGGCTGCTTCAGCACTAAGAGGAACGGCACGCCGACGTACGCCGCAATCGGCAGGAGATCATGCAGCGTGTTGAGATGGCCGACGCGCTCCTCCATCATGCCGGCGAGGCAGACGATCATGATGAGCTTCGAAAACTCGGACGGCTGCAGGCTGATCGGCCCGATGACGATCCACCGCTGCGCGCCGAGCGCCGACTGGCCGACGAGCATGACGGCGAGCAGCATGACGAGGTTGAAGATGTAGAACTTCTTCCGATACCCCGCGAGCATCTTGTAGTCGAAATTCATGAGAAAGGCCGCGAGCGCCACGTTCATGAGCGCGAACAGCCCTTGCCGCTGGACGAACCAGTAGCGTTCCTCGCTCGGCGCGTTGATGTGCGTCGCGCTGCCGATGATGACGAGACTCATGAGGATGATGCCCGCCGTCGCGAGGATGAGCGGCATATCGAGCCGCTTGAAGATTTTTTTGTTCAACGCTTCCCACCGTGCCGGAGATTCGTGACGGGGATGTTCGCGACGAGCGCGACAGAATCCTCGTCTTTTTCAAGAGAAATATCCATTTCGTGCGGATTGATGTCGATGTACTTCGCGACGACGCCAAGGATATCCTGCTTCAGGTGTTCCATGATCTCGGGCGAGACGGCGGCGCGGTCGTGGATCAGCACGACTTTGAGGCGGTCGCGCGCGACCTTGCCCGACGGTTCCTGCTTGCCAAAAATTTTCATAAGTGCTTTCAGCATCCTTCTTCCCCCTTACATACCGAAGACGCGCTTGAGACGGGAGAAGACGCCGCCCTCTTTCGGGAACTCCATGAACGGGATCTGCTCGCCGAGGATGCGGCCGACGATGTTGCGGTACGCCTGGCCGGCCGTGGACTTGTCCATCGTGATGCACGGCTCGCCGCGGTTCGTGCTCGTGATGACCATCTTGTCGTCCGGCACCTGGCCGATGCAGTCAATGGACAGGATGTCGTTGATGTCCGCCATGTCGAGCATGTCGCCGGCCTCGACCATCTGTGGGCGGATGCGGTTGACGATGAGCTTGATGTTTTCCTTGTCGGCGCGGCCGAGCTCGCCGATGATCTTGTCCGCGTCGCGCACGGCCGAAATCTCCGGCATCGTCACGACGATGGCAACGTCCGCCGCCGCGATGGCCGTCTGGAAGCCCTGCTCGATGCCGGCCGGGCAGTCGATGAGGATGTAGTCGAATTCCTTGCGCAGTCCCTCGCAGAGCTTCACGAGCTCTTCGGGGTTGACGGCGCTCTTGTCCTTGACCTGCGACGTCGGCAGCAGGTAGAGGTTCTCGACCTTCTTGTGGCGCACGAGCGCCTTCTTGTACGGCACGCGACCCTGCGTCACGTCGATGAGGTCGTACATGATACGGTTCTCGAGGCCGAGGAGGAGGTCGAGGTTGCGGAGGCCCGTGTCCGTGTCGATGAGCACGGTGCTCTTGCCGCGCATCGCGAGGCCCATGCCGAGGTTCGCCGTCGTCGTCGTCTTGCCGACGCCGCCTTTGCCGGACGTGATGACAATAATTTCACTCATCTGTTTTGTTCCTGCCTTTCTCGTGTTTGGACAATGAATATGCAACGAATACTTCGGTTGTTTCGAAAGGTTAACGCTCGATCGGTTCGATGACGATCTGGCCGTCCTTGATGGACGCGCGCTCCGGCTTCGCCGTCTTCTCGAGGTCGCCGGGCGCCGTGTCAGGCGAGCGCGCGATGAGGTCGGCGATGCGGATCTGCGTCGGCATGAGGTGGTCGGCGACGATGAACGCGTTCTGGTTGCCGAACGCGCCCGCGTGCACCATGCCGCGGCACGTGCCGCGGATGTCGATGCTGCCGCCCGCGATGATCTGCGCGCCAGGGTTCACGTTGCCGACGACGAGCACGGAGCTCTTCGTGCGGACTTCCTGCCCGCCCCGGAGCGTGCGGTTCACGATGACCATCTGCATGGCCTCGTCGTCCGCCGCTGGTTGCTCCGCTGGTTCTGCGTCAGCAGCGAGCACGGGCTTCGCCTCGATGGCTGTTTCGCGCGTCTCTTTCGCCTGCTTCGTTTCTTTCCCAAAATGGCGGCGCGTGACGCTGAAAATGACGCCTGCGTCATGGAACAGCTTGCGGAGCTGTTCCATTTCGTCTTTTTCGAGCGATCCTTCCATCGCGTGCATGACCGTGCCGCGGCAGAAGAAGCCGGAGCCCTTCGCGAGCTTGTCGCGGATCTCGGCCTCGATCTCGTCGTACGTCGCGCCCGCGGCGAACAAGAGCTGCAGGCCGGACTTCGTCCCTTTGATCCTTACGATTTCGTCACTCATGGTTCCTGCATTTCCTTTCAAAATATGTCCCATCCATTTTTATTGCTTCTGCCCGGCCGCTTTCTTCGCCGCCTCGGCCGCTGCTGCCGCCTGCGCCTCGGGTGCGTAGCGTCCGACATGGAACGCAGCCTCGAGGATCTCGCGGCCGATCGGCACAGCTGACTGCGAACCGAAGCCGCCCTGCTCGACGATGACTGCCACGACGATGTTCGGGTTGTCGAAGGGCCCGTAGGCAACGAACCAGCCGTGGTCGCGTCCCTGAGAGTTC
>NZ_JALFCU010000093.1 GCF_022771645.1 Selenomonas sp. | reverse complement strand
GACGCCGTCATCACGACGATCCGCGAGAGCCGCACAGCAGACATCGCGAAAGCCGCCCTCATGGAAGGCTTCTCCCTTTCCGACCGTCAGGCCCAGGCCATCCTCGACCTGCGCCTGCAGCACCTGACCGGCCTCGAACGCGAAAAGATCGAGCAGGAATATCAGGAAACCTTGAAAGCGATTGAAGAATACAAAGCCATCCTCGCCGACGAGAACCGCATCCTCGGCATCATCAAGACGGAGCTCACGGACGTCAAGAAGAAATTCGGCGACGCGCGCCGCACGAAGCTCACGATCGACACGAGCGAGCTCAATGTGGAAGACCTCATCGCCGAAGAAGACGTCGTCATCACGCTGACGCACGGCGGCTATGTGAAGCGCATCCCGCTCGACACGTACCGTCGCCAGAACCGCGGCGGCAAGGGCATCAAGGGCATGGCAACGAAGGAAAAAGATTTCGTCGAGTCCATGCTCATCACGACGACGCACCACACGATCCTGTTCTTCACGAACCGCGGCCGCGTCTACCAGCTGAAAGCCTACGAGATCGCCGAAGCCAGCCGCCAGGCAAAGGGCACGGCCATCATCAACCTCTTGCAGCTGCAGGCGGGCGAGACGATCACGGCCATCATCCAGGTCAAGGAATTCAACCCCGAGGCGTACCTGTTCTTCGCGACGAAGAAAGGCATCGTCAAGAAGACGCGCCTCGTCGAGTACCAGAACCTGCACAAGGGGGGTCTCAACGCCATCAACCTCGACGAGGACGACGACCTCATCGGCGTGAAGTTCACGAGCGGCAGCCATGACATCATCCTCGGCACGAAATGGGGCATGGCCATCGCGTTCAGCGAGGACGACGTGCGCCCGATGGGACGCGTCGCGCGCGGCGTGAAGGGCATCAAGCTCAACGACGGCGACGAAGTCATCGGCATGGACAGCCTGCGCCAGAACTCCGAGGTCCTCACCGTCACGGCGGACGGCCTCGGCAAGCGCACGGAGGCCGAGGAATACCGCGTCCAGACGCGCGGCGGCAAAGGCCTCATCAACCTGAAGGTCACGGAAAAATCCGGCGACGTCGTCGGCCTCCGCGTCGTCCACCCCGACCAGGAGCTCCTCCTCATCACGACGGGCGGCATCGTGCTCCGCACGAACATCAGCGACATCCGCCTCATCAGCCGCAACACCACCGGCGTCAAGCTCATGACCACGGCCGAAGGCGACCAGGTCGCCTCCATCGCCGTGCTCGACCAGAAAGACTAATTGCAACATTTCAGCCGCAAGCGCTTAGTGTAAAATAGTTCTCGGTGATGAGGTTGCAAAAGAAATAAGAGGCCTGTATCCTATAGAGTGCTAACTATTACAGGATTACACAAGAAAGGCCTCTTATGAAAGAAATTATAGCAGAACTCTTGAAGATTTTAAAGGATGCAGAAGACTCAATTTCTTGGGAAGAAAGCGTGCAGCGATATTTCGCGGAACTGATCTGCGAGACTCTCGGGATTGCAATGGAATGGCTGGATGACGAAATTGCGGAGGATTGGAAGAAGGACGGATGGCGCGTGGAGCGGCGGGATGCACGCACCATCCTCACGAGCTTCGGACCGATGACGTTTCGCCGCAGGCGCATGGAAAAGGCGGGAGAGCCCGGTTGTTACCCGCTCGATGATGCCGTAGGGTTCCGCAAGTACAAGCGGATGACCGCGTATTTCGAGTACCTGGTCGCGCAGATCGCAGCAGGTGCGACTTACCGTCAGACATCGGCAGCCGTCAGCAAGCTCACGCCGAACAGCCTCAGCCACCAGCAGGTCGGGAACATCGTCCGTGCCGTCGGGAAGCGTTGCGAAGAACAGGAAGACGCGCAGAAGGAAGCCGTTGACGAAGGGCAGGAACTGCGGAAGCCAGAAGTCTTGATGATCGAAGGAGACGGCGTCACCATCTGTCCGCAGGGGACGCGGAAGCACCTCGAGATCCACCGCTTCCAGATTGCCGAAGGCGTGCGGATGAACGGGAAGCGTCGCGAGCTCGTCGGGACGCACTACGTTGCATCCTTTGACCGGCAGGATGCCGTCGACCAGATGCTCGCCTATCTCGGCAACCATTACGATCTGCGGAACACGGTTGTCCTGAGCAATAGTGACGGAGGCTCCGGCTACGAGAAGGAGGTCTTTGACGAAATCATCGTCAAGGCGCTCCGCCACGAGCATTTCCGGGACGGCTACCATGTGAATCGGAAAATCAAAGACCGCGTCGGATGGGCTGGGAAGAAGCTGAACAGCGAACTGCACAAGGCATTGCGGAAGCGCGATTGGGAATGCGTCAGCGTGGTTCTTGACACGATTGCCGCGAACGCGGCAGACGAGCAGCAGGAAGAGCATGTGGAACGGCTCAGAGCTTATCTACAGCGGAACTGGGAATACATGGCGCGCTTGGAAGAACGCGGCCTCGGTCAGTATGCAGGAAGTCTCGGGACGTGCGAGAGCAACCACCGCCTGTACAGCTACCGCATGAAGAAGCAGGGACGCCGCTGGGGAATGAATGGCGGCCAGGCGATGGTCAGGATACTGACGGCGATAAAGAACGGCGACCTGCGCTCTGTCATGGCGGCAAACGAAGGAACGTTCCAGAAGAAATACACGCCGGACTTCCGCAACGCTGTCCGACGTGCGTTGAAAAATCCGAAATTCCAAGAACACGAGGGCGTGAAGCACGGACATATTGTCGTGGACGCACCAGGTTCTAGTGCGATTGGACGTTTGGCAAAGGTGTTATCCACGGTCGTCGCGTGCTGATGTAGTAAATTTTTGATACAGGAATCTTTTTTTCGAGAAAATCTTGACACATACCCGCAAGCGAAACCGCTTGCGGCTTTTTCCTGTTCACGCTACAATAAAAGAAACAACACCGACGCACGAAACAAAGAAAGGAGCGATCTCCATGGAAAACGTCGCCTACATCGCCCCGCCACGCACGGAGCGCATCGAGGGGAAAACATACCTCATGTCCCCGCGCCCGCGCATGAAGCACAACCTCGTCGCGGATAATATTTATCGCATCTTTGCCGTCTACCTTCACGGAAAAACGTGCAAAGCCATCTCAGACGGCACGGAAGTTCATCTCGACGATCAAAACGTCTACATTCCGGATGCCATGATCGTCTGCGACCGTTCGAAAATCCACTACAACGGCGTTTACGGAGCGCCCGACCTCGTCGTGGAAATCCTCTCGCCCTCCACGAAAAAGCATGACCGTTTCACGAAGATGCAGCACTACGCCGCCGCCGGCGTCAAGGAATACTGGATCGTCGACCCCCTCGCCGAGGCCGTCGAAGCCTACTTGAACCACGACGGCGTCTTCGTACTCGACGAAATCTACGAAGACTACGACGCCGAAGACCGCGCCCACATGACGGAAGAAGAACTCGCCGCCATCCATACGGATATCCCCGTCTCGCTCTGCGATGACTTTATCGTACACCTTCACGATATTTTCGAAGATACGACATTCGAGTGAACCACACGACCATCAAAAGCTGTTGCCGCCCGCAACGGCTTCTTTTTTTACCATGAATTCCCTGCAACTTCATCATGTCTTGTACGGGGGGCGCTTGTGCTAACATAAGAGAGCAGCGACGGATTCATCATCCGGTTCAAGCAGCCGTGAGGCTTGATGACAACGCTGCATCTTCCAAAAGGGCATACGAAGAAACCGCGTGCATCCGGTTGCAGGATGCACGCGGTTTGTTGTATAATGCAGGACGTAGGGGCAGCCACCACACGGTCGGCGGTTGGAGTTTATAGCCTCGCAGAAAGGTCGAAATATACCTGGAAGGCGAGGTGATTCGGATGGATCAGATGACCCTCATCTTGTTCTTGATGCTTTGCATCCTCATGATGCTCAGAAAACAATAACCGCCCCGGGAGTCCAACCAAAGGCGGTTATGTCTATGATGTAACCAACTGCGCGAGGCAACCAACCGTCAACCGTGGCTGCTTCTCTTACATTGTATTTTACAACAGATGTTGTGTTTTTTCAAGAGGCGTTTATGCAGACGATTTCCATTATCGTGCCTTGCTGCAACGAGGCGGCGGCGCTGCCGCTGTTCTATGACGAGGCGACGCGCGTGCTCTCCTCGATGCCTGTCGATTACGAGCTGCTGTTCGTCGACGACGGGTCGCGCGACGGGACGCTCGCCGAGATGCGGCGGCTCGCGGCGGCAGACGCGCATGTGAAGTACGTGTCGTTCTCGCGCAATTTCGGCAAAGAGGCCGCGATGTACGCAGGCTTTTGCAACGCGCGCGGCGACTACGCAGCCGTCATGGACTGCGACTTGCAGCACCCGCCAGCGCTCCTGCCGCAGATGTACGAACTGCTCCAGGAGGGCGACTGTGACAGCGTCGCGATGCGGCGGCAGGACCGTGCGGGCGAGCCCGTCGTGCGCAGCTGGTTCGCGCACCGGTTTTATCGGCTCATCAACCACATCTCCGATGCGCAGATGATGGACGGCGCGACGGATTTCCGCCTCATGCGGCGCGAGATGGTCGACGCCATCGTCGCCATGGGCGAGGTGAACCGCTTTTCGAAGGGCATCTTCAGCTGGGTCGGTTTCCGCACGCGATGGATCTCGGCGAAGATCCCGCCGCGTGCGGCCGGCACGACGAAATGGAGTTTCTGGGGGCTCGTGCGCTACGCCGTCGACGGCATCGTGAACTTCTCGCAGGTGCCGCTCTCGATCGCGTCGTTCCTCGGCCTCGCCATGACGATCAGCTCGTTCATCATGCTCGTCACCATCGTCGTGCAAAAGCTGTCGAACGTCGATTACTTCGTCGACGGCTGGGCATCGACGACCTGCATCGTCCTCTTCGCTGCCGGCGTGCAGCTGCTCTGCCTCGGCATCATGAGCCAGTACATCGCGAAACTCTACCTCGAAGCGAAGCGCCGACCGCACTACATCGCGGCCGAGAGCAACATCGAACCGTTTGACCGCATCCGCTGAGCGGCCGCCATCGTGAGAAAAAAGGAGCGTTCCCATTTGCATCTGAAACCTACGACCGCACGGCGGCTCTACCTCGCCGCCTGCGTCATCCTCGTGCTCGCCGTCCTCGGCGGGCTGTATTATTTGAACCACCTCACGCCGTGGGTGGCTGACGATTTTGGCAAGGCCACGGGCTGCGCGGCGCTCACGTCGTTTTCCTCGTGGTGGCAGAATTTCTGCGCGTTTTACCTGCACTGGGGCGGGCGCGTCTGGGGCGAGCAGATGATCCTCGTGCTGCTCGCGCTCCCGGACACGACGGCGGACGCGCTCAACGCGCTCGCGTACGTCGTCATGGTGCTGCTCGCCTGCGCGAACATCGGCGGCGGGCGCTGGTCGTTCGCCGGGCGCTTTTTGTTCGTGAATTTTTGCATGCTCGCGTTTTTGCCTGCGTTCGGCCAGGACTTCCTCTGGATCTCCGGCAGCGCGAACTACCTCTGGGCGAGCCTGCTGCCGCTGGCGTTGCTCGCGCTCTGCCGCAGGCAAGACGCCGCGTCCATGACCTGGCTCGCACATCCTGTCGCGTGGGTGGGCGTCTTCGTGCTCGGCGTGTTCGCCGGCTGGATGAATGAGAACGTCTCCGTCGCGCTGCTCTGGATCCTCGCGGGCTTCGCCGTGCACGCGCGCCTGCAAAGCGACCACCTGCCCGGCTGGGTGGCGGCCGCCCTCGCGGGGACGGCCTGCGGCGCGGCGCTCCTCTGGTGCGCGCCTGGCAATTTCGCCCGCTTCGCAGCGGAACAGCATCCGACAGCGCTCGCCTCGATTATCGGCAAAGTCTTTTCGAACGGCATGCGGCTGCTGCAGTACGACAGCGGCCTCCTCCCCGCCATTGTCATCGTCCTGCTGCTGCTCTACGGGCGCAGTGGCCGCAAGTGGCTCGCCGCGCTCTATGCGTCCGGCGCGTTCGTCAGCGCGTTCGCCCTCGCGGCGGCGACGACGCTCCACAACCGCATCTTCCTCGGGCCAATCCTCATGCTCACGATCGCGGCAGGCATCCTCCTGACAGACGCCATCGCAGGCGCAGAAGGACGCACGCTCCGCTGCCTGCTCGTCGCGTTCTGCCTGCTCGGCCTCGTCTCGCTCGGCAGTGAGGCGAAGCGCGGCGTCGCCGACTACCACCAGGCCTGGCAGGCCGCCGTCCAGACCATCGAGGCGGAGCGGGCGCGCGGCCATCTCGACGTCACGATCGACCCGCTGTTCCCGCCGAACCGCTTCTGCGCCGCCTACGACCTCGGCCGGATCGCCCCGCGCGAGAAGAACCATGCCGGCCTCAACCGCTCCATCGCCGGCCATTTTGGCCTGCGCACCATCCAGACCGTCCGCGCCGCCGACGTGCCGGCGCAGCAGCCCTGACCGAACGCTCATCGACCCATCGACTCATCGATCCATCGGAGGTTTTTTCGTGAAAGTTGCCATCGTCCATGAATGGCTCGTGACGTACGCGGGCTCCGAGCGCGTGCTCGGCGAGCTGCTGGCGCTCTACCCTGACGCCGACGTCTTCGCCGTCTGCGACTTCGTGCCGGAGGCGGAACGCGCGTTCCTGCGCGGCAAGCACCCGCAGACGACGTTCATCCAGCGCCTGCCCGGCGCGCGGCGCCACTACCAGAGCTACCTGCCGCTGCTGCCGCTCGCCATCGAGCAGCTCGACGTCACGGGCTACGACCTCGTGATCAGCAGCTCGCACTGCGTCGCAAAAGGCGTGCTCACCGGGCCGAACCAAGTCCACATCTCCTACATCCACAGCCCGATGCGCTACGCCTGGGACCTCACGCACCAGTACCTGCGCGAGGCCGGACTCACGCACGGCGCGAAAGGCTGGCTCGCGCGGCTCATCCTCCACTACATGCGCCTCTGGGACACGCGCACGGCGAGCGGCGTCGACGCCTACATCGCGAACTCGCGCTTCATCGCGCGCCGCGTGCAGAAATGCTACGGCCGCGAGGCCGCCGTCATCTACCCACCTGTCGACGTCGCGAAATTCGCCCTTTGCGCGGAGAAACAGGACTACTACCTCGCCGCCTCGCGCATGACGCCGTACAAAAAGATGAAGCTCATCGTCGAGGCGTTCAACACCACGCCCGACCGGCATCTCGTCGTCATCGGCACAGGGCCCGAATACGAAAAGACGGCCGCCATCGCCGGGCCGAACATCGAGATGCTCGGCTACCAGCCTGACGACGTCCTGCGCGAACGAATGCAGCACGCGAAAGCCTTCGTCTTCGCCGCCGAGGAAGACTTCGGCATCACGCCCGTCGAGGCGCAGGCCTGCGGCACGCCCGTCATCGCCTACGGGCGCGGCGGCGCGCTCGAGACCGTGCGCGGCCTCGACGTAGACGCCCCGACCGGCGTCTTCTTCCCCGAGCAGACGGCGACGAGCATCGTCGAGGCCGTCCGCACCTTCGAAGCACATGCCGCGGAGATCACGCCAGCCGCCTGCCGCGCGAACGCCGAACGCTTCCGCCCCGAACGCTTCCGCGCGGAGATCGCCGCCTTCGTTGAGGCGCAGCAACAACGTTTTTCCATCACATGACACAAGAGCGCCGCAAGGACAAACCTTGCGGCGCTCTCTATTTCACGGTACAATAGAGGAAACTTACGGAAAAGGACACCTTCTCATGAAAGTCATCATCCTCGCCGGCGGCGGCGGCTCGCGGCTCTTCCCGCTCTCGCGCGCCTCACAGCCGAAGCAGTTCCTCGCGCTCGAGGACGACGCGTCGCTGCTCGCGCACACGATTCGCCGCTTCCTCACGTTCGTCTCCGCCTCCGACCTCCTCATCGTGACGAACGCCGCCTACCGCTACCTCGTAGAAAACGAGCTCGCCGCCTGCGGCGCCTCCGATGCGCACATCGTCTGCGAGCCCGCGCCGAGGAGTACCGCGCCCGCCATCGCGCTCGCGCTCCTCTACGCCGAAGAACGCCTCGAAAGCCCCCAGGGCGAAACATACGTCGTCGCCGCCTCCGACCACGTCATCCGCCCCGACAGCGTCTTTGCCGCCTGCATCCGGCGCGGCGCGGCCGTCGCACAAGACGGCTGTCTCGTGACATTCGGCGTGCCCGCGAAATCCCCCGAGACCGGCTACGGCTACATCGAAGTCGGCGCAGCGGACGGCGACGCCTACGAAGTCGCCTCGTTCCGTGAAAAACCCGACGCCGCGACCGCCGAGCGCTACGTCTCCGCTGGGCGTTATTTCTGGAACTCCGGCCTCTTCGCCTTCACCGGCGGCTTCCTCCGCAGCGAACTCGCCGCCTGCGAGCCCGCGATCGCCTCCGCCATGGACACGGGGCTCGCGCGCTTCGCCGAGCAGTTCGCCGCGCTCCCCGCCGTCTCCATCGATTGCGCCGTCGCCGAACGCTCGCGCTGCGTCCGCATGGTCCCCCTCACCTGCTACTGGAACGACATCGGCTCGTGGGACGCCGTCTGGGACATCCTGCCCAAAGACCTCGCCGGCAACGCCACGCGCGGCGACGTCCTCGCACAAGACTGCAAAGACTCCCTCCTCTGGAGCCGCAGCCGCCTCCTCGTCGCCATCGGCCTGCAGGGCATCCTGCTCGTCGAAACCCCCGACGCCATCGTCGCCATCGGCAAAGGCGCCTCCCAGCACGTCAAAGACGCCGTCGAAACGCTCCGCCGCCAAGGCCGCAAAGAACCCACCGCAACGACAGACGCGCAGGAAAGCATGAGGCAGTTCATATGATCTACAGTCGCGGGAAAACCTCGGCTACGCCGGCGGCAACAACATCGCCCTGCGCTACGCGATGCAGCAGGACGACTGCGACTACGTCTGGATCCTCAACAACGACACCATCGTCGAACCCGACGCGCTCGCGCACCTCGTCGCCGTCTTCGTCCGCCGCGCCCGCCCCTACCTCGCCGACTACTGCACCATCCGCAGCCGCCTCCTCTTCACGAAGAAATACCACCCCCGCTGCCTCCCCCTCGTCCGCCTCTCCCTCCTCCTCGTCATGCTCCGCCGCCTCCAGCGCGGCCAGAGCGACCGCATCGGCATGATCTGGCGGCTGATGCTGGGGCTATCGCGCGAGATAACACATCCCTTGTGGAAAACGCATGCGGCAGAGACGGCATGGTATCAGCGATGCACAGGGCGCTAAACAGCAATCGGCTATACTACTGCAATATGTTCATTTTGCCATGGGACACGTTTCAAGCGTATATGCAGTGGCTCTTCGACGTGCTGTTCCGCGCGGAGCGCGAGATCCGCATCGACGAGAAAGTCATCATCAAGACATATATGCCCATCATTTATAAAATTTATAAACGATGCAGGAAATAATACAAGAAATATTAAAAATTTGTGGGCATTGAACTGCATGGATGATAAAATATAAAAACCGTAAAGGCTGTGAAGCACGTTTCGCGAGCGCGCGGTTTGTTGTTGTGGACGGCGGGCGATCTGCACAGTTCCTCTTGCCATCTCCCGATGCAAACGATAAAATAAGGGGGGAGAAAGCGAGGCGATGCGCATGGCAGTCCATCGGCATTACGATCCGACGAACGATCTCGTGTTCAAGTTCGTCTTCGGCCGCGCGTATTGGGCATACCTCCAGCGCGAGTCCGCCATCCTCGATTACAACAATGACTTCATTGATGCAAAAGAAGCAGCCATCGAAGAAGGGAAAGCGGAAGGACTTGCGGCAGGCCGTGCGGCAGGCCGTGCAGAGGGTCGTGCAGAAGGCAAGGCGAAGGCCGAAGCCGAATTGACGCGGATGTTCGTCTGCAATCTCTTGCAAAATGGAAACATGGAGCTGGAAGAGATCGCGAAGCTTGCGAATACGACCGTTGAAAACGTCGCTCGCATCGAAAAAGAATCTCGTCTCTCGAAGTAACTTGTCCGGCGGCATCACGATGGTGCCGCCGGATTTCCATGATATAAGAAACAAGTGAACTTGGGCATGGAAAGGAACGAATCTTGCGGAGGAAAGAATTGTGGGCGAGCGCGCGGTTCCGGGAGGTCGCGCGGTTTCTCGTCGTGGGCGGCGGGTGTTTTTTGGTGGACTACGGGATGCTCTACGCGTTCACGGAGTTCGCGGGGATCCCGTATTTGTGGTCGTCGGGGCTGTCGTTTTCGCTTTCGGTGGTCGTGAACTACTGGCTGTGCGTGACGTATGTGTTCCGCGGTGCGGGCGAGCAGACGGCGCGGCGGCGGGCGCTGTTCTTTGGGTCGAGTTTTGCAGGGCTGCTGCTGAATCAGGTGTGCATGTACGTGTTTGTCGATCTCTGCGGCGTCTATTACATGATCGCGAAGCTGTTCGCGACGGGGATCGTGACGCTGTGGAATTATGTGATGAAGCGACGGGCGATCCAGGGGTAGCTTTACAGCGGGCGCGCGTTCGGATACAATAGGCACAGAAGGATGCGGCGCGCGGCGCCGGGATGGAAAAGGAGCGTTTTTTAGCATGAAGGTCACGGAAACGAAGCTCAAAGGCGTCGTCGTCGTCGAGCCGCAGGTGTTCGGCGATGCGCGCGGATGGTTCATGGAGAGTTGGTCGCAGCGGAAGATGGAAGCGGCGGGCATCCATGTGGATTTCGTGCAGGACAATCAGTCGTATTCGGCAGAGAAAGGAACGCTCCGCGGCCTGCACTACCAGCTGAATCCGATGTGCCAAGCAAAGCTCCTGCGCGCGACGCGCGGCGCGATTTTTGACGTGGCCGTCGACATCCGAAAGGGCTCGCCGCAGTACGGGGAGTGGGTCGGCGTCGAGCTCTCGGCGGAGAACAAGCGGCAACTCTTCATCCCGCGCGGCTTCGCGCACGGATTCCTGACGCTGACGGACGACGTCGAGGTGCAGTACAAGGCGGACAACTACTACGCGCCGGAATGCGACGGCAACATCCGCTGGGACGACCCGGACATCGCGGTCGCGTGGCCGCTGGCGCCGACGATCCTCTCGGAGAAGGATCAGAAAGCGCCGAGCCTCAGAGAACGGGCGGCGACATCGCTGAATTTCGTGTACGAAGGGTGAGCCTCTTGCATGAGGGTGAATGAAGTGTTATAATACACCTGAAAGCGAAGAGTGTGTGCCATAGCGCTCACCGAAAAGAAAAGCCCCTGCAGGAGTGGTGTCCCGCAGGGGCTTTTCTCGCGTCATTGTCGGTTGGTGTAGACCGACGGAACGCTGGTTGTCGATTTTTAACGACGTCTGAGGAAATCATAGATCATCGAAGCGGCTAAGCTTGAGAGGATCCCTACGAGGAACGTTGCGAAGAGTGGATCCATGGCTCTCACCTCCCTTCAATAAGATGAGGTTGAGCTGAACGACAACCACAGACAGTATATCATGAAAGCGGCGACAGCGCCGCTTTTTTCTTGCAAAAACGCGGCCTGCGTCGTATACTATGACCAGTTTTTAGGAACTGTGTCCACTTTTGAGGAGAACTACGAAAATGGAAGATATCATCGACGAGATCGAGCGGCTGAAGAAGGAGCGCAAGGCGATCATCCTCGCGCATCTGTACCAGCCGCAGGAGATCCAGGAGATCGCGGACTACACGGGCGATTCGTTTGGCCTGTCGCGCCAGGCGGCGGGGACGGACGCGGAGGTCATCGTGTTCTGCGGCGTGAAGTTCATGGCGGAGACGGCGAACATCCTCGCGCCGGAGAAGATCACGCTGCTGCCGGCGGCCGACGCGACGTGCCGCATGTTCACGGACTCGCTCACGGGCGAGGTCGCGCAGATGCGGCGGGAAAAGCCGGACGCGGTCTTCGTCGCGTACGTCAACACGCCGGCGGCGGTGAAGGCGATGGCCGACATCTGCTGCACGTCGTCGAACGCGGCGGCCGTCGTCGCCTCGATTCCCGAGGACAAGGAGATCGTCTTCCTGCCCGACGGCAACCTCGGCTCGTTCGTCGAGGGCGAGACGGGACGCAAGATGTTCTGCTGGAAGGGCGGCTGCCCGACGCACATGGGCCTGACGGAGGCGCAACTCGCCGAGGCAAAGGCGAAATATCCCGCCGCGCCCGTGCTCATGCACCCGGAGTGCCGGCCGCAGCTCCGCGCGATGGCGGACTACGTCGGCTCGACGACGGGCATCGTGAAGTATGCGGAAAAGAGCGACGCGCAGGACTTCATCATCGCGACGGAGGAAGGCGTGATGTACGAGCTCGAGACGCGTTGCCCCGGCAAAAAGTTCCACCTCGCCTCGCGCCACATGCTCTGCCCGAACATGAAGAAGACGACGCTCGAAAAGGTGCGCGACGCGCTCGAGACGCTCGAACCACGCGTCGTCGTGCCGCAGGACATCCGCGAGAAGTCCGTGGCCGCCTTGGAGAAGATGCTCGCGATTACGGGGAAATGAGTTTTGGACAAAAAATCCGTTTCGAATCTCTGATTTATTTCATCTGTTGCCAAACGTGGCGGATGCAGCAGCCTTCCCCTCCGGGGAAGGCTGCTGTATGAGCTACGCTCGCAATAGAAAGAAAATACGTTCGTAATTGTAAGGCTTTATTTATTAGGTAGAAGGAAGTACGAACAAACATGCAACGTTACTTGATGAATTTCGATACGAGGAATCTCCCGACGTATGAGGCCGACGCGCTCGTCGTCGGCTCGGGCGTGGCGGGGCTGTCGGCGGCCTGGCGGCTCGCCGAGGCGGGAAAGCGCGTGCTGCTCGCCGTGCGCGACACGCTCTCGGACAGCAACACGGACAAGGCGCAGGGCGGCATCGCGTCGTCGTTCGGCGACGATGACAACCCCGAGCTCCACCTCGAGGACACGCTCGTCGCGGGCGCGGGGCTGACAGATCGTGACATCGCAAAGATCGTCGTCACGGAGGGCCCGAAAGACGTCGCGAAGCTCGCCGAACACGGCGCGGAGTTCGACCGCACGGCAGACGGCAAGCTCGCGCTCGGCCGCGAGGGCTGCCACTGCCGCAACCGCATCGTGCACGCGCATGGCGATGCGACGGGCGCGGAGGTCGCGCGCGCGCTGAACGCGATCGTCGCGAAGGAAGCGAACGTCCAGCCGCTCGAGCATTGCTACGTCGTCGACCTCCTGACGAAAGACGGCCGCTGCTATGGCGCGGTCGCGCTGCTGGATGGCAAAAAGGTCGTGCTGCGCGCGCCCGCAACAATCCTCGCAACGGGCGGCACGGGACGCCTTTACAGCAAGACGACGAACCCCGAGGGCGCGACGGGCAGCGGCATGGCGCTCGCGTGGCGCGCGGGCGCGGACGTCATGGACATGGAGTTCGTGCAGTTCCACCCGACGGCGCTCGCGCTCGACGGCTGCCCGAACTTCCTCATTTCCGAGGCCGTGCGCGGCGCGGGGGCTCTCCTGCGCAACATGAAGGGCGAACGCTTCATGCCCGGCTATCATCCGATGGCCGAGCTCGCGCCGCGCGACGTCGTCGCCCGCTGCATCTTCAAGGAGATGCAGGACGCGGGCAGCGACCACGTCTGGCTCGACGCGACCGTCATCGACCACGCTGCGAACATCTTCCCGATGATCGCGCGGACGTGCAAGGAGTACGGCGTCGACATCGAAAAAGAATACATCCCCATCGCGCCCGCCGCGCACTACATGATGGGCGGCGTCCACACGGACGAACACGGCCGCACGAACATCGCCGGCCTCTACGCCGCCGGCGAAACGGCCTGCACCGGCCTCCAAGGCGCGAACCGCCTCGCAAGCAATTCCCTTTTAGAGGGACTGGTGTTTGGAAGACGAACTGCGGACGACATCGTAGAAAAAGCCTCTCCCTCAGGGAGAGGTGGCCGCGAAGCGGACGGAGCGGGTTTGCGAAAGAATCGCCAAACGACGGCAATCGTCGCTGGAAACGAGTCAAACGCCAACGTTGCCGTTCCCTCCCTGTTCTCCCCCGACCTTTACTGGACCTCCGAAGGCCTCCGCACCACGGTGTTAACCGACACCGACCGCCTGACCCGCGAGACGCAGACGCTCATGACGCAGTACCTCGGCATCCGCCGCTATGACGGCGGCATCCGCAAGGCCATCCAGGAGCTCCAGCGCCTCTCCGCGCTGCGCGACGGCTATGCCGCTGAGACGGCGGACGAGCTCGACCTCCGCGGCCGCCTCATCGTCGACGAGCTCATCGCGCAGGCCGCGCTCCGCCGCCGCGAGAGCCGCGGCGCGCACTACCGCATGGACTACCCCGAAAAGAGCGACCGCTGGCGCCGTCATTTCCTTGACAACCGCGAGGAAATGACGGAAAATGAAACCGTCGGAAAGAAACCTGCGACCACTGGGGAAAGGAACGAGCAGCACGATGGAAACGATATTTGGACTGGACGAGAGCTTGCTGTCATGGCTTAAAGAGGACATCGGCGGCGGCGACGTCACGACGCTCGCCCTCGTCGCTCCCGAAATGGAGACGACGGGCATCATCCACGCGAAAGACACGGGCATCCTCGCGGGCGTCGACGTGGCGCGCCGCGTGTTCGAGCTGTTAGAGCCGCGCATCTTTTTCAACACGCGCCTCGAAGACGGCGTGAAGCTCACGCCGGGCACGATCATCGCGGCCGTCCACGGCTCGGCGCGCGCCGTGCTGACGGGCGAGCGCCTCGCGCTGAACCTTTTGCAGCACATGTCGGGCGTCGCGACGCGCACGCACGAGCTCGCGGCCATCGCCGCGCCGTACGGCGCGAAGCTCGTCGACACGCGCAAGACCACGCCGGGCCTGCGCCTCCTCGACAAGTACGCCGTCCGCGTCGGCGGCGGCGCGAACCACCGTCTCGGCCTCTATGACGCCATCCTCATCAAGGACAACCACATCAAGGTCGCCGGCGGAATAAAGGAAGCGCTGAAGCGCGCGCACGAATTCGCCGGCCACATGATGAAGATCGAGATCGAGGTCGAGAGCCTCGAAGGCGTCGAAGAAGCCCTCGCTGGCAAGGCCGACGCCATCATGCTCGACAACATGGCCCCGGAGGCCATGGCGAAGGCCGTGAAGCTCATCGACCACCGCGCCATCGTCGAAGCCTCGGGCGGCATCAACGAAGAGACGATCGAGGCCGTCGCGAAATCCGGCGTCGACGTCATCTCCGTCGGCGCACTCACCCACAGCGTCAAGGCGCTCGACATCAGCATGGATGTCGGCGAGATCAAATAAAAAGGCACAGGTGATACACGTGGCTGCGATGGATTTGACACTCGACGAGGCCGCAAAGCTCCTCGCCGCCGGCTGCGACTCGCTGCAAGGCTTCCTCTTCTCGCCGCCGATCCCCGTTGACGCGTTCGAGAAAAAATATGGGGCGTGATGGTGGACAGTCGAACGTCATCGTGATATACTGAAGTTGCTTGAAGAGCGCGTCTACATAGCTAGACGACGAGCCCCTGCGGACGCACACCGCAGGGGCTCGTTTTTTTAGAGGCGCAACAGGTTGCTACTTTCTGCTGAACCATTTCTGGACGCCGTACCAAATCGCACACGATACGACACCAGCAAGGACGTTGAAGAAGAACGCGTCAATAGCCATAACTAGCCCCCTCCCTGTTGCCAGTTTGGGTGTAGCAACGAAATCAGTATACCATGTTTCGAAAATGAATGATATAATGTGACAGATATTTCCATCCATGACGAAAGGAATGGTGACCGATGCTCCTTCCTCAAAAAGATATCGCCGACTTCTGCCGCATCCTGCGCGCGGGCGGCAAGAAAATCGTCTTCACGAACGGCTGCTTTGACATCCTGCACGCCGGCCACGTGCGCTATCTCGAGAAAGCGAAGGCCTTCGGCGACGTGCTCGTGCTCGGGCTGAACAGCGACGCGTCCGTGCGTGCGAACAAAGGGCCGTCGCGGCCGATCAACAGCGAGATGGACCGCGCGGAGGTCGTCGGCGCGCTCGCGTCCGTCGACGCCGTCGTGCTGTTCGACGAGCTGACGGCGGAATCCATCATCGCAAAAGTCCGCCCCGACGTCTACGTCAAGGGCGGCGACTACACGCTCGAGACGCTCCCCGAGGCGAAGATCGTGCAGAGCTACGGCGGCCGCGTCGAATTCGTCAGCCTCGTCGCCGGGAGATCGACGACGAACGTGATTGAAAAGATCCGTGCAGAAGTTTTGACAGAAAAGGACAAGTCGTGAACCTCAAGAACATCCTCATCATCAAGCTCAGCTCCATCGGCGACGTCGTGCACGCCCTGCCCGTGAGCTACGAACTGAAAAAAGCGTGGCCGGACAGCCACATCACCTGGGTCGTCGAGCCCGTGTCCCGCGATATCGTCGCGATGGATCCGTGCGTCGACGATATTGTTGTGTTTGAAAAACAGAAATTCCGCTCGCTCGGCGGCATCCTGTCGCACGTCGGACCCTTGAAGCGCGAGATCCGCCGCCGCACATACGACCTCGTGCTCGACCTGCAAGGCCTGTTCAAGTCGGCGGCCATCGCCTGGCTCGCCGAGGCGCCGAACGGGCGCAAGCTCGGCCCCGTCGACATGCGCGAAGGCAGCGCACACGTCTCGCGTCCCGTCGTCGGGCCGCACGCGCACGACCACGTCATCGAGCGCTACCTCGACGTCGTGCGTTCGCTCGGCGTCAGCGTCCCATACGCGCCGGACGGCAGCGCCGTCCACTTCCCCATCGACGTGCCGGCGACCGCGCTCGCTGGTGCGGCCGCGCGCTTCCGCCAGGCCGGTGCGGACATGAAGAACCCATACGTCGCGCTCCCGATCGGCGCGAACTGGCCGACGAAGCGCTGGCCGGAGGAGAACCTCGCGGCGTTCGCGAATATTTTATACGACCACGAACTCATCCCCGTGCTCGTCGGCGGTGGCGCGGTAGACGAGGGGCGGGCAGCGAAAATCGCCAGCCTCATGGAGATCCCACCCGTCGACCTCGTGGGGAAGCTCAGCTTCCCCGAGCTCGCGGCGACATTCCAGCACGCCGCCGCCGTCCTCGGCCCTGACACCGGCATCTGCCACCTCGCCATCGCGCTCCAGGCGCCGACCGTCATGCTCATGGGCCCCACGATCCCCGAACGCACCGGCCCCTACGGCCCCTACGGCCACCTCCTGCTCGCCGACCGCCCCTGCGTCCGCTGCTTCTCGCGTGCCTGCCCGAAAGGGCTCGACTGCCTCGGCGTCATTTCTGCGGAGTCCGCGTGGCAAGAATTGGAGAAAATCCTGTGCTGACCCAACAAAATAATGAAACCTATCGAGATATGATTTGTGAGTTTCTATTGCGAGCGTAACAATCACGAAAGCCTCTCCCTCCGGGAGAGGTGGCGCGCGCAGCGCGACGGAGCGGGTGTCGAAGGTAGGACGTAACTGAATGCTGGATAGTCACGGCGAAGAGCCGCATGAACAAATTACTTTCTTCGCCATAACTATCGTGCGATTTGTCACGGCCTACCTTCGACACCCTTTCCACCGCTAACGCGGTCCCCCTTCCCCGTAGGGGAAGGCTTTCTGGGGCGTGTATCTCATCCTCAAAAATACCTTCTACCAGAAAAGAGCCTTTCATGAATATTTTTTCGACCCATCCCCCCCGCACGGGCGCATTTTTCGCGTCCGTCCAGCGTGACTTGCGCCTCTTCCTTTTTATGCTCGCGCTCGTCTGCGTGTACCGCGTGATTTTCATGGCCGCGCTGTCGAATTTTCTGGCGTCCGGGACGCCAGTCGCGGAAATTCTTCTCGCGAATTTCGTCGGCCTGCGGCTGTCGCTGAAGACGGCCGGCTGGTGCGCGGCGTTCGCGTTCCTGTTCGCGTCCGTCCCCGTGCTGATTTTTCCGTCCCGCGAAGCGCTATTTTCGCGCGTGCGGCTCGCGATTGGCGCGATCGAGTCGCTGCTTTTTTCCGTGCTGTTCCTCGCGCGTTTCCCGTTTTACCGCGCGTTCCACTGCACGTTCAACACGCAGGTCATGGCGGGCGC
>NZ_JALFCU010000039.1 GCF_022771645.1 Selenomonas sp. | reverse complement strand
CACGCGAACATGGCGCAGTCGACGAACGACTCGTTCCCGACGAGTATCAAGGTCTGCACGAACAAGAAGGCGCTGCGCCTCATCACGGCGCTCGCGCGCCTCGCGGACGAGCTCGAGAAAAAGTCCGTGCAGTTCAAGGATGTCTTGAAGATGGGCCGCACGCACCTGCAGGACGCCGTGCCCATCACGCTCGGCCAGGAGATGGGCTCGTACGCCTCCGCCGTGCGCCGCGGCATCGACCGCATCGACCACGCGCGCGCCGGCCTCCACGTCATCAACATGGGCGGCACGGCCGTCGGCACGGGGCTGAACGCCGAGCCGACGTACATCCCCATCGTCGCCGAAAAGCTCAGCGAGGTCACGGGCGAGCGCTACCAGACGGCCGACAACCTCATCGACGCGACGAACAACACGGATGCGTTCTCCGACGTTTCGTCCGCGATGAAGACGACGGCGCTCGTGCTCATCAAGATGGCGAATGATTTCCGTCTCATGGCGAGCGGCCCGCGCTGCGGCCTTTCCGAAATCAAGCTGCCGAAGCGCCAGCCGGGCTCGTCCATCATGCCGGGCAAGGTGAACCCCGTCATCGCCGAAGTCCTCGACCAGGCGTGCTACCAGGTCATCGCGAACGATCTCGCCGTCTCTTTGGGCGTCGAGAACGGCCAGTTCGAGCTGAACGTCATGGAGCCCGTCATCTCGCACAACCTCTACATGGCGATGAACTGCCTGACGAACGCCGTCAACACGTTCGTCGACAAGCTCCTCGTCGGCCTCGAAGCGGACGAAGAGCATTGCAAGGCCTGGCTCGACCGCTCCGTCGGCGTCGTCACAGCGCTCCTGCCGCACATCGGCTACGAGAACAGCGCGATGCTGGCGAAAGAAGCCTACAACACCGGCAAGCCCATCCGCCAGGTCATCCTCGAAAAAGGCATCCTCTCGAAAGAACGCATGAACCACATCCTCAGCCCCCGCGCCATGACGACGCCGGGCATCGCGGAGTAACGCACGATCCACGACGATGATCCCCGTAAAAAGAACGACGTTGCACCTTTGCAAAAGGGCTCGTTTTTTGCTTGTTTTCGCGATATAATTTAAGAAGGGAAAAGCTAAAAAAGGGGGCATCGTTATGGACAATCTTGCATACAAAGAGCCGCCGCGCGTCGAGCGCATCGAGGGGCGGACGGTTCTCATGTCGCCGCGGCCGCGGGGCGTGCACAACCGCGCAGCGCTCAACATCGCGTTTCTTTTCGAGCGCTATCTCAGGGGCAAGACGTGCATGGCCTTCGGGGATGGCACGGATGTGTTCCTCGATGATAAAAATTGGTATATCCCTGACGCTATGATTGTCTGCGACCGGTCGATCATCAAGGACGATGGCATCCATGGTGCGCCGGATTTGGTGGTGGAAGTGTTGTCGCCGTCGACGTCGAAAAACGATCGCGGCCCGAAAATGGTGCACTACGCAGCGGCCGGCGTCAAGGAATACTGGCTCGTCACGCCGCAGCAGAAGCTCGTGGAAGTCTATTACAACGTCGATGGTCATTTCGTGATTGACGAGACGTACACGATTTACGAAGACTGGGAGCTCCGGCAGATGAGTGACGAAGAACGCGCCGCCGCCAAGACGGAAATCCCTGTCTCGCTCTACGACGATTTCCTCGTCAACCTCGAGGATATTTTCCTGGACGTCGATGTGTTCCAATAAAGCGCATCGGCTGGAAAGGAGGTGTCATGTTTGTCGAAACTGAGGGAAAGCCGCTGGGAACTCATGCGCATCGTGGCGATGCTCATGATTGTGGCAGGGCATTGCTTCGGCCAGAGTGGATGTGCTGCGCAAGCGGTCGGCATGAATGCCTGGGTGGGGGCATTCATGGGGAGCGGCGCGCGGATTGCTGTGAATGTCTTTTTATTCCTCGGCTGTTGGTTCATGGTGGACGCACCGTTCCGCGCGCGGCGCATCACGAAACTCTATCTCGAAGTCTGGTGTTATGTCGCGCCTATCACGCTTATCGTCGTGCTGCTCGGATTCCCCGTCCCGATGAAGGATATCGTGCGCGGCATCTTCCCGTTCCTCGGCAAGGCTGTCTGGTTTGCGTCTGCATATCTGGCACTCCTGCTCTTTTCGCCGTGGTTGCAAAAAATTCTCGCATGGCCGGAGCGTTCTTTGCGGCTGCTCGTCATCGTGAGCTTTTTCCTCACCAGCCTTTGGGTGACGGTCTACACGTTTGATCGCACAGAGGACCAGTGGCTGGACATCCTCGTATGGTTCTCGCTCTCGTATGTGTCCATCGGCTACTATAAACATTATCTGTCGCAACGGATTCGTTTCGGGAAATGGACGGTGCTATGTTTGGCGATCCTGCTGTACGCCGTCCTCGTCTGCACGTCCATGACGCAGACAGGCATCCTGCATAAACTGGCAAGCGCGTATCTTGCCGATTACAAGACCTTGCCGAACATGCTCTGTGCGATGGGGATTTTCTATTTTTTCCAGCATGCGGATCTCGGTTGCAACCGCGTGATCAATTGGTTTGCGGCATCGGCATTCGCCGTCTACATCATCCACCAGACGCCGGCATTCATCCCTGTGATTTGGAAACAGGTTTTCCAGAGCGAGGCATGGACGGCAAGCCCGTATTCCAGCGGGTATCTGATCTTGGTTTCCTTCGTTGTGTATGCGGGATGCGCATGCATCGATCATGTGCGCAACCGGTGGCTGGAGCCCAAAGTTCTTAACAATCCTCTAATTTGTTGGGTGGAGCGTCGGATAGACGCTGTTTATGCGGATGCCTTGGATAGAAGATATTAGATAAAAAAGAATCGAACGGAGGGGGAGAACGCGTGGCAGAGAATAGCAACTAAACGAAGGCGCTGCTCCCTTTTCGGGTACAGCGCCTTCGTTATCTTCCGACGTTCTGCAAAATCCTTATCTCGTTCTGCACGATGTCCTGTTGTTTTTCCGGCCGCACGCCGTTGACGAGGTATTCGAAGGCGGCGCGGATGGCCTTCGCGGCTTGCTGGTGCGGGTGCTGGTAGAGCGCGGCCTTGACGACGCCTTCTTTCATGAGCTGCACGGTCGTCGGGATCGTGTCAAAGACGATGAGCGTGACGCTCTGCACGCGGCCGAGCTCCTTTACGGCCTGGCCTGCGCCAGACGCGCCGGCCGAAATGACGAAGAGCGCGTTGAGTTCGGGATATTTTTCGAGCATCGCTTTCGCCTTTTCATACGAGATGCGCTCGTCGTCCTCGTTTTCTTCGACGGCGAGGAGTTCGAAGTGCGGATTTTTCCGCAAGATATCGCAGAAGCCGTCGAGCCGCTGGCGGTGGCCGAGCATCGCCTTCGAGCCCATGAGGACGCCCGTCTTGAGCTCCTCAGGCCCGATCATCTGCAGCAGCGCCCCCGCCGTCTGGCCGCCCTCGTAGTAGTCGCTGCCGACGTAGAGCTGGCGGTGCGAGAGCTCTACGTCGTTGTTGATCGTGATGACGAAGATGCCGTCGGCGACGCACTCGTCAATTTTCTGGATGACGGCGGGCTCGCTCATCGGGTTCACGATGAGCGCGTTGACCTCGTGGCGCAGCTCTTCGATGGCTGCGCATTGCTCGTCGGCGTGGTAGCCGCGCAGCAGCCGCCAGACGAAGCGCACGCCGTAGTCCTCGTAGCGCCGCGCCATGCGGTGCATCGTCTCGAGCACGTCGTCGAAGAACACGATGCCCTCGGACGGCAGCAGGATGCCGACGACGGGCTTGTGCTTGCGCGCCGCGAGCGCCTTGCCCGCCGGGTTCGGCTGATAGTTGAGTTCGCGCATGACCTCGAGCACGCGCTTGCGCTTCTCCGGCTTCACGTTGCCGCGGTTGTTCAGCACGCGGTCCACCGTCCCGCGCGACACGCCGCACATGTCCGCAATCTGCTTGATCGTCACCATTCTGGCACCTGCTTTGCTTCTATTATTATATGGAAGCATTATAGCATAAAATTTCAAAAAACGCTTGACAAGTTTACAACTTTACACTATAATACAATCAAGCAAAGGGAAAAGGCGAGGCGGCAATACCGCCGGAGGAGATCGCCCCGTTCCCCGAGCCCGCCGACATGATTCCAAATGAAGGAGGGGAGTCCGATGGGCCGGTAAGGGTGTCCCATTTGGAAATGGAACAAATGCACATGAAAAACTGCACAACGACGAGATGACCGCTTTGGTGACGAGAAAGCCGAAGCGGTCATTTTGCATCTAGAAAAATTGTTGAAAGGCAGTTGCATATGTGGTAAGATAGGTGTGCAAAGGTAGAGAGTGCCACGACGACACCAACGCTGCACAATGAAGCCCCGCAAGTACTGGTGATACTTGCGGGGCTTCTTGCACATTGTTTTGCGGCTGTGCTCAGTCGCTCGGGCTGTCTGCTCAGTCAAGGAAATGTCTGTCCAGCCACTTGCAGATGCAGTGAGTGATCACGCCTGCCGTAACAGACATTACGATGGTAAAGAGCGCCATTCAAACACCCCCTTCGCTGCGTGGTGTAGGGGTGAGCAGCATGTTAAGTATAGCACAGGCGTGTTTTTAATGTCGAGGCGATATAGTTGTAACTGAGGTGATTTCATTTATGGTGTGACAAAACGCATGCGCCTGTTCCTCACGCTCTTCCTCGGCATGATGAGCGCGATGGCGCCGCTTTCGACGGATATGTATCTGCCGGCGCTGCCGGAGTTCACGACGGACTTCGGCATCTCGGCGTCGCTCGCGCAGCTGACGCTGACGATGACGATGATCGGCATGGCGGCCGGGCAGATGATCATGGGGCCGCTCTCCGACCGCTACGGGCGGCGGCCGCCGCTCCTCGCGGGCATGATTGTCTTTGCCTTGACGGCGGCCGGCTGCGCGCTCGTCCGCGACATCTATGTGTTCCTCGCGCTGCGCTTCCTCATGGGCTTCGCCGGCGCCGCCGGCATCGTCATCGCGCGTGCGATCGCGCGTGATGTCGCCGAGGGCGTCGAGCTCACGCGCTTCTTCGCCATCCTCATGATGGTGAACGGTCTCGCGCCGATCCTCGCGCCCGTCATCGGCGGGCAGGTGCTGCTGTTTGCCGACTGGCGCGGCATCTTCGTGCTGCTCATCATCGTCGGCCTCGTGCAGACCGGTGCGACGGTCGTCTACCGCGAGACGCTGCCCGTGGAGCGCCGCATCGCCGATCTCGGCGCATCGTTCCGCAAATTTCCCGCGCTGCTGCACGATCAATATTTTCTGGGTCACTGCCTGACGCAGTGCTTCGTCTTCGGCGCGTTCTTTTCGTACCTCGCAGGCTCGACGTTCCTGTTCCAAAATATCTATCATGTCACGCCGCAGGTGTTCAGCCTCATTTTCGGCGGCATCGGCGTCGGCCTGCTCGTCTGCGGCATAGTGCCCGCGCGCCTCGCGGGCCGCGTGCCGGACGTCGAGCTCCTCATGGGCTCGATCGCCATACCCGTCATCGGCTCGGCGGCGCTGCTCGCGGGCTTCCTGCTGGACGCGCCTATCGGCTACACCTTGCCCGTGCTCTTCGTGACGATCGTGCCGCTCTCTGTCATGGGCGCGGCGAGCGCCATCCCGATGGGCGTCCTCATGCTCGCGGGCTACACGCTGGGCGGCATCACGTTCCTCACGCTCATCTACCCGGATCACCGCAGGGGTGGCAAGATCATGATGGCGCAACGGCGCTGAATCAGCGGCACAGCATCTCACGGATGTTGTGCCGTTTTTGTCGCTCTTTTATGCATTCTTTTTCAAGATTGTTGCACCTTTATGCTGAAAATCGTATAATATACGCATAAAGTTTGGAAACTATCCAGAATTGCTATAGAAGACGCTCGTCGCCGGAGAAAGGACAGTTCTATGGAAATCAAGGACATGCGCGCGTTTTACGCGATCGTCGAGGAGGGGAACATCAGCCATGCGGCGCAGCGGCTCGGCATCGCGCAGCCGGCGCTGTCGCGCCAGATGAAGCGGCTCGAGACGCAGCTCGGCGTGCAGCTCTTTGAGCGCGGCAGCCGCCGCATCCGCCTGACGGACGCTGGGCGCGTGCTCTACGCGCGCGTCGAGCACATCCTCGGCATGGTCGACGGCACGGTGCGCGAGATCACGGAGATCGGCTCCGGCGTCGCCGGCTGCATCCGCCTCGGCACGATCACGACGTCGGGCGCGATGTTGCTGCCGGAGCTCATCACGGAGTTCCACCGCCGCTACCCGCAGGTCACGTTCCAGCTCTGGGAGGGCGAGGGCACGCGCATCCTCGACCTCCTCGACAACCGCGTCATCGAGATCGGCATCACGCGCACGCAGGTCGACGCGCGCCTCTACGAGTCCATTGTCCTGCCGAACGAGCCGCTCGTCGCCGTCATGAACAAAGCGACGAGCATCGGCCGCGACCCGCACCAGGTCCGCCTCGACGAGCTGAAAGAGCAGCCCATCATCCTGCCGCTCCGCTGGCAGTCGCTCTTCACGACCGAGTGCAAGAAGCTCGGCTTCACGCCCGACATCCTCTGCGTCTCCGACAGCATCGTGCAGGATCTGCTCCTGGCGAAAATGGGCATGGGCCTCGCCATCCTCCCCATCTCGTCGAAGACGCTCCTCACGGACGGCGACCTCTTCTACAAGCGCCTCGTTGCGCCCGAGATCACGACGCACACCGTCGTCGCCTGGCTGAAAAACCGCACGCTCTCCCAGTCCGCGCAGCACTTCCTCGCGCTGTTCCGCGAGATGTTCCTGCGCTGAACCTTCAAAAATTCATCGTATCGACAGGAAGGCGCAAAAAACAACACGTTTGAGATTCATATTTTGTTAAAAACGACGGGAAAGTCTTTCATTTCCCGTCGTTTCGTTATATAGTAAAGTTACTTGACTAGAAAAATAGGATGGATTGGGAGGAAATACCATGGCGACGGAAGAACCAGTACGCATTTTCATCGTGGAGGATGAACGCCGCATCGCCCGTTTTTTGCAGATTGAGCTCGAGCACGAAGGCTATGAGACAGCGACGGAGGACAACGGACAGCGCGCGTTCGAGCGCATCGGACAGGAGAAGTTCGACCTCGTGCTTCTCGATGTCATGCTGCCGGACCTCGACGGCTTCGAAGTCTGCCGCAAGGTGCGCGAGTTTTCGAACGTGCCGATCATCATGCTGACGGCGAAGGACGAGCTCGAGGACAAGGTCACGGGCCTCGACCTCGGCGCAGACGACTACATCACGAAGCCGTTCGCGATCCAGGAACTCATGGCGCGCATCCGCGCGGCGCTCCGCAAGCACACGGAGACGGACGGCCCGGAGGGCGAGCGCCTGACGTGCAAGAATCTCGTGCTCTATCCGAGCCGCTACGAGGTCACGGTGAACGGCGAGGAGATCCACCTGACGAAAAAGGAGTACTCGCTCCTTGAGTACCTGCTGCGCAACAAGCGCAACGTCCTGACGCGCGACCAGATCCTCCAGGAGGTCTGGGGCTACGACTACGCCGGCGACACGAACGTCGTCGACGTCTACATCCGCTACCTGCGCGCGAAGATCGACGAGCGCTTCAGCGACAAGTACATCTACACGGTCCGCGGTGTCGGCTATGTCATCAAAGACTGAGCGCGTACCGGAAGGAAAAACGAACATGTGGGCGCGCATCGCCGCGCGGATGGATCGTCCGTTCGCGCGCGTGCGCATCTCGACAAAGATCACGGCGGTGTACGCCGTGATTCTTTTTGTGGTGCTGTTCGCGACGATGAGCGCGCTGATTTTCGGCATCTACTATTCCTTTTACCATCAGGCCGAGGTCGCGATGGAGATCTCCGAGCAGCAGGTCACGGCGAAACTCGACCGCGGGGAGTGGTTCTCGAAAGGCTTCTGGCAGGACACTCCCGTCGTGCCGGGCACGGTGCTGCGCGTCATGGACATCATGGGGCGCAACATCGTCGATACCGACGCGCGCTACCCGAGCCTCGAGGAGGTCGAGGCCGGCAAGCTCGTGCGCAAGCCGTTCTGGGCCGACCCCGACATGGACGTCTCCGTTGTCGGCAACACCGTCCTCTATCACACGACGCGCGACGTGCTGCATGGCGGCTCGATCTACCGCCTGCATTTCCTGCGCACGATCACGGCGGAGCAGCAGTTCCTCTTCGATCTGCAGCGCTTCCTGCTGTTCCTCATCCTCACGGGCTTCCTCATCGCGCTCGCGGCTGGCGCGTTCGTGAGCCAGCGCGTCATCGGGCCTGTGCGCGACATGATCGCGACGGCGAAGGACATCGAGGTCCGTGACATGAGCCGCCGCATCGACGTGCCGCCGACGCGCGACGAGCTCCACGAGCTCGCCGTCACGTTCAACCACATGCTCGACCGCCTGCAAGCGGGCTTTTCGCAGCAGCAGCGCTTCGTCTCCGACGCCTCGCACGAGCTCCGCACGCCTGTCACCGTCATGCTCGGCTACTCCGACCTGCTCGCGCGCTGGGGGCAGAGGGATGAGCAGGTGCTCCACGAGGGCATTGACGCCATCCGCAGCGAGGCCGAAAACATGCAGCAGCTCATCGAAAAGCTCCTCTTCCTTGCGCGCGCCGACCAGAAGCGCCAGGTCCTGCACAAGGAAAACATCAAGCTCAACGAGCTCGTCGACGACGTCATGAAAAAGATGAAGCTCGTCACGACAGAACACACCGTCGAGCTCCTGCAGAACGACGCGGCCACGATCTATGCCGACCCCGTCCTCATCCGCCAGCTCCTGCGCATCTTCCTCGAAAACAGCAAAAAATACACGCCGCCGGGCGGCCGCATCACAGCGGCGAGCGTGCGGGAGGGCGACCGCATCATCCTCACGCTCGCCGACACGGGCATCGGCATCGCGCCCGAGGAGCAAGCGAAAGTCTTCGAACGCTTCTACCGCGTCGACACCTCCCGCACGAAAGCCGAAGGCGTCAGCGGCACCGGCCTCGGCCTCTCCATCGCCACCTGGATCGCCGAACAACACGACATCACCATCACCATGGACAGCGCCCTCGGAGAGGGCACGGCCATGCATCTTGCGATTCCGGTTGTGGACGGGTGAGCTCTTTTCGTGCGCGCACCCGCGAAGAGTTACGTATTACGAGCCCATCAAACGTACATGGGACCCTTCCCGCCTCGCAAGCTCGGCACCTTCCCCTGGGGCTAAGCCTCTCCCCTAGGGAGAGGACAGGCGCGGAGCGAAGCGCAGCGCCAGGAGCGGGTCGCTTGTGCGTCGGATGAATCTGTAGATTGTTGGATGTCGCCGGTGCGCGCAGGCACTTGTAACTTTTCGTGCTCGCACCCGCGAGGAGTTACGGCGTACGAATTCAATGAACGTACAGGGGACCCTTTCCGTCGGCTGACGCCGCCAACTTCCCCTGAGGGGAAGGCTTTGGGCACATAAGCCTCTCCCTCAGGGATAAGCAGACGCACGGCGCTTTAGCGCCGATGCGGTCGCTTATGCCTTCAGGCGGAGGTGGCGCGCGAAGCGCGACGGAGCGGGTCGCTTGCAGGACTGATGAGTATGCAGGTCGTTTGATACCGCCGGTGCGCACAGAAAATTGCAAAATATGGAGGATTCTTTCATGAAGAAAGAACATCGTTACACGTCTTTTGCCCGCCACCGTGCGACGGAGCTCCGTCATGACATGACGCCGCCGGAGCGGCATCTGTGGTATGACTACCTGCGCGGCTGCCCGTGGAAATTCCAGCGGCAGAAATCCATCGGGCCGTACATCGTGGATTTCGTCTGCTACGAAGCGCGGCTCATCCTCGAGCTCGACGGCGATTCGCACAACGGCGCGGAGGCGTATGAAAATGACGAGCGCCGTACGAACTACCTCGCGCACGAAAACTTCCGCATCCTGCGCCTGACGAATCGCGACGTCCAAAATCATTTCGCGGACGTCTGCCAGCTGATCGCGCAAGCCGTGAACGATCCGCACATCCACGGCAGGATCAGCAGCGATTCCTTGCAAGAATTTAAAGAATAATATACAAATGTCTTGACGGGGGGACATCCATGCTACCATAAGGTCGGGATTGTTCTTGTTTTACTCGACTGGAGGTAGATGAGTATGAGAATGTTCAAACACTTCGCCCTCGTGGCATTGCTCGCCATGTTCCTGACCGGCATCGGCGGAGCACTCGGGACGTCGGAAGCGAAAGCGATGACGCTTGGGGATCTTGTGGGGAATACGTACCGGGTGACAGAAGTGGACGCCCCTTTTGATTGGACGAGGCACATGCGTGGATCCGTCGTGCGGTTTGAGCAGGACAATGATGGAGATTATATCATCACGGTGGTCAAACCGAGTTCTGGAACGCTCTTCGATGCAGGAGACAAGCTGGTCATGGATATGTACGTGATGGACGGCAGGGTCAATTGCACGTGGAGTTATACGAGCGTTGCTGATACGAGGGATGCATTTTTGAACGTGTATAATAATGGGCAAACACTGCAAATCCAGCATGCAGAGCATTCAGACCAATATATGACTCTGCGCAAAATCTGATGCAGATGCTGCAGGCATGAACGCTATAACGCCATAACGAAGCACAACACCCCGGCCCGGCGCCGCTCTCACGAGCAGCGCCGGGCCGGGGCGTTTTTTGGGGTGACGGAATACTATGGTGTAAAGATAAGACGGTGGAGGTGGAAGTCCTGAAAGCCTCTCCCCCAGGGAGAGGACAGGCGCGGAGCGAAGCGCAGCGCCAGGAGCGGGTCGCTTGTGCGTCTGATGAATCTGTAGATTGTTGGATGTCGCCGGTGCGCGCAGGTATTCGTAACTTTTCGTGCGCGCACCCGCGTGGAGTTATGTTGTACGGACGCATGGAACGTACAGGGGACCCTTTCCGACCCCTTCGGGGCCACCTTCCCCTGAGGGGAAGGCTTTCGGAACCAGAGCCTCTCCCTCAGGGATAAGCAGACGCACGGCGCTTTAGCGCCGATGCGGTCGCTTATGCCTTCAGGCGGAGGTGGCGCGCGAAGCGCGACGGAGCGGGTCGCTTGTAGGACTGGTGAATACGCAGGCCGTTTGAAGCCGCCGGTGCGCGCAGAAGCCCCAAACCGTTTCGTGCTCGCACCCGCGGAAGTTCAGCCCTACGAATGCACCTGCCGTACAGGGGACCCTTTCCGCCTCGCAAGCTCGGCACCTTCCCCTGGGGGGAAGGCTTTTGGTACCTAAGCCTCTCCCCCAGGGAGAGGACAGGCGCGGAGCGAAGCGCAGCGCCAGGAGCGGGTCGCTTGTGCGTCTGATGAATCTGTAGATTGTTGGATGTCGCCGGTGCGCGCAGGCACTTGTAACTTTTCGTGCTCGCACCCGCGAGGAGTTACGGCGTACGAATTCAATGAACGTACAGGGGACCCTTTCCGTCGGCTGACGCCGCCACCTTCCCCTGAGGGGAAGGCTTTGGGGCGCGTGCGTGTTGCTGTGATGTTATTCTTTCCAACATTTTTCTGCGCGCTACAAATCCTGCAGATGTTCAGTCGTCCCTCATCAGGTCCGCAATCGAGATGGTTGCGGGCTTTTTTTCTGTGCCCGTGATCAGTGACCCGGGGACGGGGATGGAGAGGGGGTGCGCGGTCGGGGGGACGTCGGCGGCGGTGATGCCGAGGGCTTCGGCGAGGCTGTTGAGGCCTTTGTGCGCGGCGGCGTCCGGATTTTTTGCGGCCAACGGATTTTCTGCGACCGTGGCCGTGCTTTTTGCGTCCGCCGCAGGATTTTTCGTGACTGCGGTTGCACCGCTTGCGTCTGCCACGTGATTTTCCGTGACCGCTGTCGCGCTCCTTATGTCCGTCGCATGATTTTCTGCGGCCGCGGGATTATTTTCCGCGTCCATCGCATCAGCTGCTCCCGTCGCATTGCTGGCCAGCGCGGCAGTGATGGCGGCGGATTTTTCAGCCTGTGCCTGTTTTTCGGGGTCGGTCGTTTTTTCTTCGACCGGAGCTTCTGGAGCAGGCGTTGGACGGGGGACGAGGGGGATGAGCTTGACTTCGAGGGTGTCGCCGTTTTTCACGGGCGCGGTGAAGTCGACGGGGACGTGGTTGACGAGGATCTGGGCGCTGACGCGGCTCGTGGCGGCGGGCGGCTGGAAGCCGACGGCGGCAAGGGCGTCGCTGACGGTCGTGGCGCGGCGTTCGGATTTTTCGTAGCGGATCGTGCAGCCCTCGGTGAGCTGCGTCTCGGGACGGGCGCGCTGGCCGTCTTTTTCGAGGACGAGGGACGCAGACGGAATCTTGTGCTCCTCGCCCCGGTAATAGAGGACGAGCGAGGCGTCGAGCTCGGAGATGTGGAGCGCGGCGGCGAGCGTCGGCAGCACGCCCTCTTCGTACGTCAGGCGGTCGCCTTCGTGGACGGAGAGCGAGAGCGAGGCCGCGAGGTCGTTGAGGAGGATGGTCGGCGTGCTGACGAACGTCGTGTCGTTGCCGTTCAGCGTGTAGTGGATGCGGCGGCCCTGCGGCGGGCAGCCGGCGGCGCGCAACGCTTCGCCGACGGTCGAGACGAGGCGGCTCGTGACGACGTCGCCGTCGCGCAGGATGTAGTCGGGGCCGACCTTGTCGACGCCGACGAGGATGTCGGCGGGGATGGCGGCGGGGCGCTCGTTCAGCGTGATGTGGAGCGCGGGCGGCACGGAGAGGACGTCCGTGACGTGGAGCTCGGGCGTCGTGCCGTTCTCGCCGTGCGTGACGACGACGTCGCTGCCGTCGCGCACGGGCGTGTCGAGATCGGCCTCAGCGCCGTCGACCGTGATGTGCGCGAGCGTGCCCATCGTGCCGGGGAACGAGCGCGACTGCCCGTCGACCGTGACCATGAGCGCGAGGCCGGGGCGGCCGTTCCACTTCCTGAGGTTGATGCCCGAGGCGAGCAGCGCGTCGCTGACGGTCAGCGCGCGAAAATTGAACAGGCTGTGCTCCTGACCGTTGACGTGGACGCGCAGGAAATGGAGCGTGTTCATGGAGGCGATTTTCAGGATGCCGAGCGGCGTGACGGCGTCGGGGGAGTGGAGGACCTCCGGGATCTCGCCGACGCCGACGACCTTGTCCGGCTGGCGCACGGCGACGCGGTTCGCGGGCATTTCGAGCGCCTCGGCGACGTAGTCCTTGAGCATCGGCGTGAGCGAGCCGCCGCCGACGAGCATGACGGCCTGCGGCGCTTCGCTGTTCAGGCGCAAAATTTCGCTCGCAATCGAGCCCGCGAGGTCGCGGATGGACGGCAGGACGGGCTTGATGACGTCAGCGGCCGCGAGGTCGTAGCTCGCGCCGAGGATGTCAGAGAACGCGACCTTTTCCCCGACCGCCGCCGTGCGCTTTGCGTCCTCGGCGACGTTGAAGTCGAGCAGGAAGTTCTGGCTGATGGCCTCCGTGATCTCGTCGCCGGCCTTCGGCACCATGCCGTAGGCGATGACGGAGCCGTTCTTCGTGATGGCGACGTCGCTCGTGCCGGCGCCGATGTCGACGAGGACGAGGTTCAGGTGGCGCATCGTCGGCGGGATGAGCACATTGATGGCGGCGATCGGCTCGAGCGTCAGCGCGCGCATCTCGAGGTCGCAGGCCGCAAGCGCGCTCTGCATGGAGTCGATGACCTGGCGCGGCAAAAACGTCGCGATGACTTCGGCCGTCGCCTGGTCGCCGCGCTGGCCGACGAGGCTCTTCAGGGGGATGCCGTCGAGCGCGTAATGGATCGTGCTGTAGCCGACGCAGTAGTAGTGCGTCGGGTCGTCGACGGTGTGCGAGGCCGCGAGCTTCGCCTGCGCCGCCTGCACGCCGGCGAAATCGAGGTCGCGCTCCGCTGCCGTCGTGATGACGCCGCCGAACGTTTTTTCGGCCGTCGCCGTCATCGTGTAGAGCGCGCGGCCGGCCGCCGCGACGGCAGCGCTTTTGAGCGGGCCGACTTCCTGCTCGAGCTTTTCCTTGACGCTCCTTATCACGGCCGCGACCTGCGGCACGTCGTGGATCTGTCCGTCGAGCATCGCGCGCGTGCGGTGCTCCTGCCGCGTGGTCGCGATAATCTGGAGCGTCCCGTCCGCCGCCGGTTCGGCGACGATGCCGATGACGCTGCGCGTGCCGATGTCGAGCGCGAAGATGCGGTCGGTTTTATGATCCGTGTCTTTTTTCTGCGCCACAGGCGCTTTTTTCGTGTCCACTGTTTTTTTTGCGTCCGTGGACGTTTCTGCGGGCGCAGTGGTGTTTGTATGTTTTTCGTTCATCGGTTTCGTTGCCTCGTTTCGATATTTCGCGACCGTCGTCGGTGCGTTTTCCGGTGTCGCATCGTCTGCATTTTTCGCGGCCGCGAGTTTCGCTTCGCGCGCCAGCCGGCGTTTTTCGCGCCGCACGGCGTTGCGCCGTTCCTGCGTCGCGCGCTTCTCCGCCTCCGTCTTGCGCGGCCGGCCGCGTTTTTTCGGGGCGGTTTCATTTTTGAGCTCTGCTTCGAGCGTTTGGTTTGGGGTTGGCATATTTGTATCTCCTATCGGGATAGTATCATCTGTTGCCGAGCGTAGCTGATACAGCAGCCTCTCCCTACGGGAGAGGGGGACCGCGTTAGCGGTGGAGAGGGTGGCGGAGGTAGGGCGTACCTTCGACACCCTTTCCGTCGCCTGCGGCGCCACCTTCCCCGTAGGGGAAGGCTTCTATATGCGTTGCTGTCGCAAGAAAAACATACAGATTATTTTTTGCAACGTTTCTTGAAAAAATTCGTCATAAAAAAAGGTGATTTACCTTATTTCGCGAATACTATCGTAGAATCCTTTTTTTGCGGGACGTTTTCGCAGATTTTTTTCGACCATGAATCAAATCGTGGTACGGAAAAATCCGTGGCGCGGAAAAAGGAAATTAAGGGCACACGCAAAGGGTGAGACACATGTCAGGAAATAAAGAGGTCATCACGGGCAGCGACTACAAGCGCATGGTCATGGGCGCGTACAGCGAGTTCCTGCTCGAGTACGAGAACATCAACGCGCTGAAGGGCGGCGGGACGCTGCCGGGCACGCACATCCTGCGCACGATGGCGGCGGCCGTGCAGCCGCTCGCCGACACAAGCGACGACGGCATCGGCGGCCTCGCGCGCCGCGTCGCGACGGCAGCGGTCTTCGGTGCGCGCGGGCAGGCGGGCGTCGTGCTCGCGCAGCTGTTCCGAGGCATCGGCAAGGGCCTCCTCGGCAAGTACAACGCGACGAGCTCGGAGTTCGGCAAGGCGTTCCAGTACGGCATCCTCTACGCGCAGCGCGTGCTGCCCGAGGGCGAGGAGCGGCCAATCATCACGGTCGCGAAGGCCGTCGCGAAGGGCGCGTACCACGCCGTCCGCGCGAACGTGCCGATCACGGAGATCCTCACGGCGGCCATCGACGCGGGCGAGGACGCGCTGACGCGCATCGGCCGCGAGGACGCCGGCGCGCGCATCATGTTCAATTTCCTCAATGGCTGCATGAAAGGCCTCGACGGCAACTTCGTCTCGCCGGCGATGAGCTTGTCGCTCGGCCTCGAAGCGCAGAGCGGCATGCCCGACCCGCGCGCAGACAAGGTCGCGCCGTACTGCATCCAGTTCCGCGTGAAAAATCCGACGGCCGACACGGACGCGCTCAGGAGGCAGCTGAAGAACCTCGCGTCCTTCGTCCAGCTCAGCCGCCAGCACGGCGGCGTCGAGATCCACCTGCACACGAACCATCCGGGCGCCGTCCTCGAGCAGGCCGTCGGCTGGGGGCCGCTCCGCGACATGCGCGTGACGAACATGAGCGAGACGCACGCGCTCGCGCCGCAGGACGCTGTCATGCGCGTCGCCTGCGTCGCCGTCGCCGAGGACGCTGTCGAGGCAAAAGCATGGCAGAAACTCGGTGCGCACGTCGTCGTCGCCGGCTGCCCCGGCTCGTGCCCGTCCGTCTCCGAGCTCGTCAACGCCGCGCACAGCGACCTCGCCGACACGTACATCCTGCTCTCGACAAACAAAGATTACGAATTTGTCTTCCGCCAGGCGCGCAAGATCCTCGGCAGCCGTGTCGAGCTTGTGCTCGCAGCGAGCGAAACGCAAGCGAAGCAGGCCCTCGCGGCATTCAACGATGCGAAGAGCGCAAGCGAGAACGCGAAAGCCATGCGGGCGGCGGCAGGCCTCTGAGCCACGCTCGAAAAAACTTTCTGTTTTTCGAAAAAACTTGTTGACAACCCCAATCCACCTTGCTATAATATGTCTTGTCGTTAAGACAACGGCGCGACGGAGCGCCGACAAACACATATGGGGTTATAGCTCAGTTGGTTAGAGTGTCTCGTTGACATCGAGGAGGTCACAAGTTCGAATCTTGTTAACCCCACCATTTAGACATCGTAGGTCTTGCTATTCAGCAAGGCCTTTTTTGTTTCCAAACATTCCTTTGCATCATAGAAAAAACAGCAAAGCGGAGGCGTTTATCATGGACAGCGAACAACGGAAAGCTCTCGCAAAAGAAGGCGTGGAAAAGGTGATCCGCCGCCGGCCCGCGAGCTGGCGCGCGAATCTCGCAAGCTACGTGCTGCTCGTCGAGCACACGGACAAGCTGCTCGCCGAGCTCGAGCTCGAGGACGCGATGGACGCGTTCCCCGAGAGCGCGGATGCGGACGGCGGCGCGAAGAACGAAGTCGCCTGGCTCAAAAAAGACGGCGCGGGCAAGACGCTCCATGAGATTGGCCTCACGACGTTCTTCCGCACGTACCGCGTGAATGACGAACTCAACGAATACGCAAAACTCCGCAAGGCCGTGAGGAACATCCTGCGCCCGCGCAATTTCGTCGAGCGCGTCCGCACCCGCGCGTTCCGCGCGATGAACCTGCGGCCGTGACAAGTGACGGTCGCGAAAATCGCAGATGAGATGATGTCGAAGCTGCTATGCAGAATGCATGGCAGTTTTTTTCTGACCCGAAAAGACAATCGGTCTCTTGTTTTGCGGGAGGCATCTTCATCGGAGATTTGATGTCATGAAATGTGAAATCATCGTCTGCTTTGGAGCCGGGAAATGTGTAAATCAGGGTAGAAAATCGAAGGTAAAATGTGTAAAATAAAGGTAAAAATCAAACGAGTTATGTGCATGGTATCGTTTTTCTAGGGGGCGGTCGGATGGAACGGAGCACGATGGCGGAGCTTGCAGCGTGGAAAGAGCGGAAGGATCGGAAACCGCTCGTGCTGCGCGGAGCGCGGCAGGTCGGGAAGACGTGGCTCATGCGCGAATTCGGGCGGCGCTGCTACGAGAACGTCGTGTATTGCAACTTTGACGAAGCGGACGATCTGAAGGGGATGTTCGCGCAGACGAAGAACCCGGCGCGACTCGTCGAGCTCTTGTCGCTTCTCTCCGGCGAACCGATCCGCGCGGGCAGGACGCTTCTGCTGTTCGACGAGGTGCAGGAGTGTCCGGACGCGCTGAACGCCTTGAAATATTTCCGCGAACAGATGCCGGAGCAGCACGTCATCGCGGCGGGCAGCCTGCTCGGAACGTATCTCGCCACGCCGCATTCGTATCCCGTCGGACAGGTCGATTTGCTGTCGATTTACCCGATGACGTTCGCGGAATTTCTCACGGCGACGAACGAAACGCTCGCCGCGCTCTTCGCATCGCTCCGGCCGGGCGTCGCGATTCCCGATGCGTTCCACGAGCGGCTCATGGAGGCGTACCGGACGTATCTCATCATCGGAGGTATGCCGGAGTGCGTCGCCGCATGGGCGGACGAGCACGACCCGCGCCGCGTGCGCGAGCTCCAGCGCGCGATCCTCGCCCTGTACGAGAACGACTTCACGAAGCACAACGGCCGCGTGAATGCGGCACGCATCCTCATGGTCTACCGCAGCATCATCCCGCAGCTGTCACGGGAAAACGAAAAATTCACATACCGCCTCGTGAAGCAGGGCGCACGCGCGCGCGAATTCGAGGAAGCCGTCGAGTGGCTCGTCTCGGCCGGCATCCTCCATCGCATCTACAACGTCGCGCAGCCGGGCTATCCGCTGAAAGCGTACGAGATGCAAAGTCATTTCAAGCTCTTCTTCCTCGACACCGGGCTCCTGAATGCGATGGGCGAAGTGGAAAACGAAGCGATCCTCTTCGACAAGGCGTTCCCGTTCAAGGGCGCGATGACGGAAAACTTCGTGCTCCAGCAGTTCCTCGGCGAGCTCCCCGCCGCGCCGCATTACTACGCGCCCGATGCGCAGCACGAGATCGATTTCCTGTTGCAATGGCACGGTGAGGTCGTGCCGGTCGAAGTGAAGGCCGGCACGATGCGGCAAGCAGCGAGTTTTCGCCGTTATCTCGAAAAGTATCAGCCACGAGCCGCATTCCGCTACTCGGCGCGGAATTACAAGCAAGACGGCGCGTTCACGAACCTGCCGCTCTACCTCGCCGGGCGGACGGAATTCCTTTCACCCGAGATGGACGTGCACTATATTTTTTAGAGGAAAACGGGCGCGGGCGGCGAATAAGGGGGTAGGACAAAAATGGAAAGCTTCACCGCGTGGATGCAGCACGAGCCCTCGCTGGCGGATGCCGCGCTCTTCGACGCGCTGCTCTACAAGGCGCTGCGCGACGAGCAGGCGTGACAGGAGCTGACGAGGAAGAATGGATATGAAAGACACAGCAGAGGGCGCGCTCTTGGACAAGGAGCAGATGGCGTTCATCGAATCGGCTTTCCAAAGAAATCCAAAGCAGTTTTCCACACATCAAAGGCTTTTCCGGGCGGAATCTGCGTTACATGAAAAAATTTGCCAGAGAGATTCCGGAAGAGGAGATTTTGCAAAAGGTTTTTGCAAAATTGCCATGGGGGCATATCATCGCATTGCTCGACAAGGTCAAATCAGAATCGGAACGTGCTTGTCGTCGCGGAATATTCCCTGCGCGACATGACGAAGCCGATGGGCGTGAGCGCGTACCGGCTGACACGCGAGCTGCCGGAAATGCTGAAAGATGCGCTGCCGTCGGGAAAGGATTTCGAGCGGCTCTGAGCATAGGAAAAGGAGGCCGTGGCATGGCGGAAGGCAAGATTGTTGCAAAAGATTTGTGGCGCACGGAATGGGCGGCGTTTGCCCGGGCGAAGGAGGCGTGCGATGCGCGCGGCATGGCAGCGTTTTTGCTCCGTGAGCACGAGCATTTGCTCATTACGGGGGGGCAGAACTGGGAGGAGACGCCGCTGGCGTCGATGGATGTCTTGCTCTATGCGTGCCGTGCGGCGCTCGCGGCGGGGGACGCGGCGCGTGCGCTCGAATATGAGGCGGCGTATGAACGCATCAGCGTGGCCTGCCATCGGAGCCCGTGGCTCGACGCGGCGAAATGGGCGGGCATCGCGGCGTACCGGCTGGGCGATTTCGCGGAGGCGGTGCGGCAGTTCGAGCGCTTGCGCGAGACGGGGATCGAGGATGCGGAGTACGACGTTTATCATGGCAATGCGCTCTTCCGCCTCGGACGCGCGCAGGAGGCGCAGACGGCGTATGCCCGGGCGGTACGGGATGCGCGTGCAGGGCGTGCAGCGGCGCACAATCTCGCGCTGACGCTTGGGCCGCAGTTGCAGACGGGGGACGAGGCGGCCGACGCCGCGCTGGCCGCGCATGCGTGGGCGGACGGGCTCCTCGACCCTGCGCCGCGCGAAATCCCGGAGATGGCGCTCAGCGAGACGTTCGAGCTCCCGATTTTCATCAATTGCCGCGACCGCCTCACGTGCCTGCGGCAGCTCGTCGACTGGCTGCTCGCGGCGGGCTACCAAAATATTTATCTCATCGACAACGCGTCGACGTATCCGCCGCTCCTCGCGTACTATCAGGACGTCATCCAGGATGGGCGCGTGCGGCTCTTGACACTCTCGCGCAATTTCGGCCACCGCGCGCTCTGGCGGGCGCGCATCCTTGATTATCTCGACATCCGCACGCCGTTCGTCTACACGGACCCCGACGTGCTGCCCATCGAGGCGTGCCCCTCGGGTCTCGTCGCGCGCCTCTACCAGATCCTGCGGCGCTATCCGTTCGTGGACAAAGTCGGAACGGGCATCGTCATTGACGATCTCCCTGCGCATGTTGCGGCGTACGTGCAGACCGGCCGGCAGTATCGGCAGGTTCCGCTCGAGGAAGCGGTGGATTTCTGCCCGTGCGACACGACGTTCGCGCTTTACGCGCCGGGCGCGAGCTATTCCATCGGCATGTCCATCGGCACGCGTGGCCGCCTGCAAGTGCGCCATCTTCCGTGGTACCTCGACCCCGAGCACCTGCCGGACGACGAAGCCTACTACGTCGCCCACGCCGACGCGAGCTCGACGTTCGCGAAGGATGCGAAAAAGGATGACTGATGCTCGTGTGGCACACATAGAAAAAAGACGTAACTCTTGCGGGAGCTACGTCTTTTTTTATGCTGTGAAGTTTTTGCGGAGCAACTTACTGCACGTTCATGGAAAGTTCGATGAACTTGTTCGCGAGCTTCGCTTTCTGGAGGACTTCCTCCGTGATGTCCTGGCCGGCCTCGACGATCGTGATGCCGTTGTCCATCTTGATCGTGCGCGTGGCTTTCTTGCCGAGGAGGAAGCGGCGATGGCGCTCTTCCGTGGCCTTGTCGGCAGCGGCCTGCTTCGGGTCGACCTTCGGCGCGGCGGGTGCTGCCGGTTTTGCAGGAGCGGCCGGTTTCGGCGGCTCGGCTTTTGGCGCGGGCGCTGCGGCCTTCGGCGGTTCCGGCTTGGCGGCAGGAGCGGCTTTCGGCGCTTCCGGCGCCTTTGGAGCTTCTGCCTTCGGTGGCTCCGCCTTCGGGGCTTCCGCCTTCGGCGCTTCTGGTGCCGGAGCAGCCGGAGCTGCCGGAGCGGCGGCTGCCTTTTCCGCGTGCGCGGCGGCCGGCGTCAGCTCATTTTTTTTTTCGCCCGTCGGGTCGATGACCGTGACCTGCTTGCCGAAGATGGAGATCTGGTCGGCGATGACTTCGCTCGTCGTGCCGTCAGGCGCGGTGATCTCGCATTTCTGGATCGTGCCGTCGTCGCCGATGAAGAGCTCGGAGATCTTGCCCTGGATCGAGCCCGTCTTCGTGATGGCTTTCGTGCCGATGACGCGGATGTTCTCGTCGAGGAGGTTCTCGTAGTCGCCGGCGTCGTCGAGCTTCAGGATGTTCTCGCTGTTCGTGATCGTGACGGCGTCGTCGCCGATGGCGATGACGGACTCGTACGGGATGAGCTTGACGCCGCGGTACCAGTCTTCGTCTTCGATCGTGATGGCGGCGACCTTGCCGTTCTTCGCGTCGATGAGCAGCGTCTTGCTCATGCCGAGCTCGCGGCCTTCCGTGATGCTGATGATCGGGAGACCGAGGATTTCTACACTTTTCTTCATTCAGATTCCTCCAATGAAATGTTTTTGTAGTTTTTTGAGGCAGATGAAATATATGCTCAGGGCTGTTCACCCTTGCTGGCTGATTTTTTTGCGAGCGCCGCTTCCGTCGCTTCGATCTCGGCGCGGATGGCGTCCGGGATGTCGCCGAACGGCGTGTCCTCGGCGTGATGGTGCCGCAGGACGGCCTGCACGATGCCGAGGAAGCGGATGCCGTGCTCGAACTCGCGCGCGATGGCGGGGTTCTCGGCGAGCTGCGGGATGGAGAGCGCCGCGTGGTAGACATTGATGCAGTCGGCGTAGCGCGCCTGCTGCTTCAAGAGGTTGCCGAGATCCATGTAGAGGTAAATGATGTATGGATCGTCGACGAAACGGTCGACGGCGTTCGCGTAGGCCGTCGTCGCGCGCGCGAGGTCGCCCCGCTTCTGCGCGGCGTCCGCGTAGTCGAGGAAGTCGTCGAGCGTTGCGAGCTCGGCGATCTCGGCGGTGATGGCGTCGAAGGGGTCGGGCTCTGGAACTGCGTCGACAGCTTCGGGTTCTGGAAGCTCGGCAGGCTTTTCGTTCTTGGTCGCACCCGCGGAAATTTCGGCGTGCTTGTCCTCCTGTCGTGCAGGGGACACCCCCCACCGCTCTCGCGGTCCGCCCCCCCTCGGAGAGGGGGGCTCGCCCGTAAGAGAGGGCTCGGCGTTCTCGATAGAAATTGGCTCGGACGCTTCTTCGACAACCTCTGGCTCGTCCATCGTTTCCGGCGCCGGGCCTGGGCCGGGGAGCTCGATCTTTGGCGGCTCTTTGACGGGCGCGGGCGTGGCGGGCGGTGCAGGTTTTTCGTCTGACTGCGGTTCGTCCGCTAGCGCGGGCGCGACGTCTTCGACCGGTTCGGGCACGGGTTCTTTCCTCGGCCGTTCCCATTTGAAGTGGTCGGGGCCGATGGCGGCGCGCATGCGGTCGGCGAGCGTCTCGCGCGCGTCGGCGTCGCTTTCTTCCGCCTCGGGCGCGTGCTTGCAGAGGTATGCGTTGTACGCCGTGACGAGGACGGCGGCGCCGATCGTCATCGCCGCGAGCTTCATATAGTAGCCTTCCGTGAGGAACGGCGCGACGAACGGGATGCCGAGCGCGATCGCGATGGCGAAGCATTCGGCGAGCGCGAGCGCCCGGCCTGCAATGCGGATGCCCGCGCGCTTTGCGAGGCGGGCGAGCAGGAAGAGCGCGATGCCCATGATGCCCGCCGTCAAGAGGAGGACCATGTGCAACGCTTCCTTTCGGCATTTTCCATTTTATTTTATCATGTTTTCCATGGAAACGCAAAACGTTACACTCTTCAGGAAACAATCAGAAAAAACGCGCATCAAGGGCGAACGAATGACGCTAGGAAGTAGTGAATTTTTACCACGAACAGATTTTTTCGGGCGCGTTGTCCCTTTGAAAAAAACATTCATGCGCAAATTTTCATGTATACCGAGGGAAAAACCTTGACGCTTGTAAAGGTGTCAATTATAATAAGTGGCATCAAGTTCATCGGCGGGCAGGAATCGCACAAGTACGTCCGCCATGACGCTCCTGCTTTTTGCAGCGAGCAAGAAAGGAAGGGTATCCAATGGTGTTTGGGAAGAAAAGCCTGAAACTCATCGGCGCAGCGCTCGGCGTCGCGCTCATGGGCGGCGTGCTTGCCGGCTGCGGCGGCGATCAGGCGAAGAGCGACGAGATCAAGATCGGCGCGAACTTCGAGCTGACGGGCAATGTCGCGAACTACGGCAGCGCCTCGATGGACGGCCTGAAGCTCGCCATCAAGGAGTGCAACGACGCGGGCGGCGTCAACGGCAAGAAGATCAACCTCGTCTCGGCGGACAACAAGTCCGAGGCGTCCGAGGCGGTCAACGCCGCGACGAAGCTCATCTCCGATGACGGCGTCAAAGTCATCGTCGGCCCGGCCGTCACGGCGAACGTCATCGCGGAGTCGCAGGTCGCGACGGACAACAAGATCCCGGTCATCGCGCCGGATGCGACGAGCCCGGACGTCACGGTCGAGAACGGCCAGGTGAAGCCGTTCATCTTCCGCTCCTGCTTCATCGACCCGCAGCAGGGCTCTGTCATGGCGAAGTTCGCGACGGAGACGCTGAAAGCGAAGACGGCGGTCATCTACGTCGACAACAGCACGGATTATTCCAAGAGCCTCGGCAAAGTCTTCAAGGAGAAGTTCGAGGCCGCGGGCGGCAAGGTCCTCGACCAGCAGGCGTTCGTCGCGAAGGACACGGATTTCAAGGCGACGCTGACGACGCTCAAGGCGGCGAATGCGGACGTCATCTTCGTCCCGGCCTACTATGAAGAAGTCGGCAAGATCGTCAAGCAGGCCCGCGAGCTCGGCATCACGTGCCCGATTCTCGGCACGGACGGCTGGGATGATCCGAAAGTCGCCGACATCGCCGGCGCGGACGCGCTGAACAACACGTACTTCAGCACGCATTTCTCCGACAAAGACGATTCCGTCAAGGGCTTCATCGATGCGTTCAACAAGGAATACGGCCATGCGCCGAACGTCTTCGCAGCGCTCGGCTATGATGCCGGCAAGATGCTGATCGACGCCATCAAGCGCGCCGGCAGCGACGATCCGGAAGCGATCTGCAAGGCGCTCGCTGAGACGAAAGACCTGAAGGTCGGCACGGGCACGATCACGATCGACAAGGATCACAATCCGATCAAGCCGGCCGTTATCCTGGAGAACAAGGGCGGCGACCGCGTCATGGTCGCGAAGATCATGCCGGAGTAATCTGGTAGAAACAGATTTTTGTGAGGGGAAGGCAGCGAAGCGATCTTGCTGTCTTCCTCTCTTTTGCTGAAAGAAGAAAGAAAGGTCTACGATATGGAAGTCTTGCAGCAATTGTTGCAGCAGCTCATCAATGGCATATCGCTCGGGAGCATTTACGCCCTGATCGCGCTCGGCTATACGATGATCTACGGCATCATCAAGCTCATCAACTTCGCCCACGGTGATATTTACATGGTGGGCGCGTACATCGGATTTTTTGCCATCACGCAGGCACATCTCTCCATCGTGCCGGCGCTCCTCATCTCGTTCGTCGTGACGGGCGCGCTCGGCATGGTCATCGAGAAGCTCGCGTACAAGCCGCTCCGCCATGCGCCGCGCATCTCGGTGCTCATCACGGCCATCGGCGTGTCGTTCTTCCTCGAGTACACGTCGATGTATTTCGTCTCGCCGACGCCGCGCACGTTCCCGGCGATGTTCGGTGATGTCGCGGTCTCGGTCGGCGGCATCGTCATCAACGGCCAGCAGATGCTGATCCTCGGCATCACGGCCGTGCTCATGATTGTCCTCACGTATATCGTGCAGAAAACGAAAACGGGCAAGGCCATGCGCGCGGCGTCGTTCGACGTCGAGACGGCGCAGCTCATGGGCGTCGACTCCGACCGCATCATCAGCTACACGTTCGGCATCGGCTCGGCGCTCGCCGCCGTCGCGGGCGTGCTCGTCGGCGTCTACTACAACTCGATCGACCCGCTCATGGGCATCATGCCGGGCATGAAGGCGTTCGTCGCAGCCGTCCTCGGCGGCATCGGCATCCTGCCGGGCGCCGTCGTCGGCGGCCTCATCCTCGGCGTCGTCGAGGCGCTCGTCTCGGGCTTCATCTCCTCGACGTTCCGCGATGCGGCGGCCTTCGCCATCCTCATCCTCGTGCTCCTCGTGCGCCCGGCCGGCATCTTCGGCAAGGACGTCAAGGAAAAAGTGTAAGGGGGCGGCAGCATGAAATATCTAAGGAAAAACGACCTCATCATGCTCGGCCTCGGCCTTGGCATCTTCGCCGTGCTCCAAGCACTCATCACGGAGCGCATCCTGAGCTCGTTCTGGCAGCTCAATGTCATCATCATCGGCATCAACATCATCATGGCCGTCAGCCTGAACCTCATCAATGGCTACACCGGCCAGTTCTCGCTCGGCCACGCGGGCTTCATGGCGGCGGGCGCGTACATGAGCGTCGTCCTCACGACGTTCTTCCACCTGCCGTTCGGCCTCGCGCTCCTCGCGGGCGCGGCGTTCGCCGGCTTCCTCGGCTTCCTCGTCGGCATCCCGACGCTGCGCCTGCGCGGCGACTACCTCGCCATCGCGACCATCGGCATGTCGGAGATCATCCGCATCTGCATCATGAACATCGACTACGTCGGCGGCGCGGCGGGCTTCAAAGGCATCCCGCACAACACGACGTTTGCCTGGGTGTTCTTCATCATGCTGTTCACGCTGTTCTTCGTCAAGAACTTCGTGAACTCCACGGACGGCCGCGCCTGCCTCGCCATCCGCGAGAACGAAGTCGCCGCCGAGTCCATGGGCGTCAACACGACGAAGTACAAAGTCATGGCCTTCACGATCGGCGCGGCGTTCGCCGGCGTCGCGGGCGGCCTGTTCGCGCACAGCTTCTACCTTATCAGCCCGAACTCGTTCACGTTCATGCAGTCGTTCAACTACCTCATCATGGTCGTGCTCGGCGGCCTCGGCTCGATCACGGGAAGCATCGCCGGCGCGTTCGTCGTCACGTTCATCTCCGCCGCGCTCGCGAGTTGGCCGGAGTTCCGCATGATCATCTACGCGCTCGCGCTCATCCTCCTCATGTTCTACCGTCCGCAGGGGCTGTTTGGCTACATGGAGATCACGGACTACGGCCCGTTCCAGAAATTATTAAAGAAAGGAGGCCGCGACAAAAATGCCTGAGCCATTATTGAAATGCGAAAACGTCTCAGAAGTCTTCGGCGGCCTCAAAGCCGTTTCCGATTTTAATTTGTATATCAACCCGGGCGAGCTCGTCGGCCTCATCGGGCCGAACGGCGCCGGCAAGACGACGGCGTTCAACCTCTTCACGGGCGTCTACCAGCCGACGACCGGCACGATCACGTTCGCGGGCGAAAGCCTCCTGGGCTTGAAGCCGTACCAGATCACGCAGAAAGGCATCGCCCGCACGTTCCAGAACATCCGCCTGTTCTCCGAACTCTCCGTGCTCGACAACGTCAAGATCGCGTTCCACAGCCATGTCAAATATGGATTATTGGAATCCGTCCTGCGCCTCGGGCGCTACTTCAGCGAAGAAGAGCGCGTCGAAGAAGAGTCCTACCGCCTGCTGAAGATCTTCCACCTCGAAGGCCATGCAAACGAACAGGCGAAGAACCTCCCGTACGGCGCACAGCGCCGCCTCGAGATCGCCCGCGCGCTCGCGACGAAGCCGAAGCTGCTGCTCCTCGACGAGCCGGCCGCCGGCATGAACCCGCAGGAGACGAAGGAACTCATGGACATGATCGAGTGGATCCGCAAAGAGTTCGGCCTCACGATCCTCCTGATCGAGCATGACATGGCGCTCGTCATGGGCATCTGCGAGCGCATCTACGTCCTCGAATACGGCAGCACGATCGCCGAGGGCACGCCGGCCGAAATCAAAGAGGATCCGGAAGTCATCCGCGCCTACCTGGGAGGGGAGTAAGAAATGGCAGAACCAATGCTCAAAATTGACGACATCAACGTCTATTACGGCGCCATCCACGCCATCAAAGGCATCTCCCTCACGGTCAACCAAGGCGAGATCGTCACGCTCATCGGCGCGAACGGCGCGGGCAAATCCACGACGCTCCGCACGATTTCCGGCCTCCTGAAGCCGAAGACGGGCTCGATCACATTCCAAGGCGAAGACATCGCGGGCACGCCCGCGCACAAGATCGTCGGCCTCGGCATCTCGCAGGTCCCGGAAGGCCGCCGCATCTTCACGGAAATGACCGTCATGGAAAACCTCGACCTCGGCGCGTTCATCCGCAAGGACAAAGACGGCATCGCGGCCGACAAGAAGCACGTCTTCGAGCTCTTCCCGCGTCTCGAAGAGCGCCAAGACCAGGTGGCCGGCACGCTCTCCGGCGGCGAGCAGCAGATGCTCGCCATGGGGCGCGCCCTCATGAGCCGCCCGAAGCTCCTGCTCCTCGACGAACCTTCCATGGGCCTCGCGCCGCTCCTCATCAAGGAAATCTTCTCGATCATCGAAGACATCAACAAGAGCGGCACGACCGTCCTCCTCGTCGAGCAGAACGCCAACATGGCCCTCTCCATCGCCAACCGCGCCTACGTCCTCGAAACGGGCAGAATCACCTTGAGCGGCGACGCGAAAAAACTCGCCGCCAGCGAAGACGTGCGGAAAGCATATCTCGGCGGCTGAGGCATAAAACATCAGCAACTATATTCAGTTGCAAAAAGCCATTCCTCATGATATACTCAAAGCAAGGGAGGAATCTTCATGGGGAAGAAGGACAAGCTCATCGCACGACTGAAGTCAAAACCGAAGGACTTTACGTTCGAGGAAGCGGAGACATTGCTCGGCTATCTTTCCTATGAACGTTCGAACAAAGGAAAGACGAGCGGTTCGCGCGTGCTATTCACGCGGAAAGGTGCACAATCGCATATCTTTTTGCACAAGCCGCACCCACGCAAGGAATTGCTTGATTATCAGGTGCAAGAAATCATTGATGCATTGAAAAAGGAGGGATTGCTGTGAAAAATACCATGACATATCGTGGATATGTGGGAAGCATTGAATTTTCTGAAAGCGATGGTGTTCTTTTCGGAAAGGTGCTTGGCATCCGTTCTTTGCTCTCTTATGAAGGGAACACCGCGAAAGAGCTTGTCGAAGATTTTCATGGGGTCGTGGACGATTATTTCAATGTCTGTGAAGCTGAGGGGGTTGAACCGGAAGTCGCATACAAGGGCAGTTTCAACGTCCGCACGACGCCGGACATCCACCGCCGCGCGGCGATTTATGCCATCGAGCACGGCGAATCGCTCAATAGTTTCGTCATGGAAGCAATGGAGGAAAAGCTCGCGGCGCAAGGTGTTTGATTTCATGATAGAAAGGTCTTGATCATATGTTCGTAGCAAACCGCATGACGAAGAACCCGACGGTCGTCACGCCGGACACCGGCATCGACACGGCGGCGCGCCTCATGAAGAAAGGGCGTTTCCGCCGCCTGCCTGTTGTCGAGGACGGCAAGCTCGTCGGATTCCTCAATGACAAGGACATCATGCGCGTCTCGCCGTCGCCCGCGACGACGCTGTCGCGCTACGAGGTCACGACGCTCCTGTCGAAGCTGAAAGTCGCTGACATCATGCAGAAGAACGTCATTTCCGTGGGTGAGGACGCGACGATCGAAGAGGCCGCGCTCCTCATGTACAAGGAAAAGATTGGCGGCCTGCCCGTCGTCTCGAACGTCGGCGCTGTCGTCGGCGTCATCACGGAGACGGATATCTTCAAGACGTTCGTCGACGTCATGGCGCTCGAGCAGGGCCGCACGCGCCTGACAATCGACGTCGAAGACCGCATCGGCGTCGTCGCCGACATCGCCGGTATCTTTGCCGGCAAGGGCTATTCCATCGACAGCCTCGTCACCTGCCGCCAGCCGACGGGCCGCTACGAGATCATCGTCCGCACGGACCTCACGGACGACGCAGAGATCGACGCCCTCGCGAAAGCGCTCGGCGACAAAGGCTACAACGTCATCCATACGGCGAAGATCGGCTGAGATTTTTCCGCGCACGCAAAAATGCCCGTGAGAACACGCAAACATGTTCTCACGGGCATTTTTTGACAATAGAAAACCGCGGGTTGTAATCCCGCGGCCGCAACTTGGCACTACCTCAATTCCTTAGTCATCTATATTATAAGGCAACTGCTGTCTTGTGTCAATCATTATGGCGTGATAAAATATTCTTGTCGCGGGACCACCGCCAAAAGGGGGTGGGTAACTTGGCGACACACTACTTCTTTTCCTTCTTTATCTCCGTCGCAGCAGGCGTGACTTGTCACTACGTCTGCAAATGGCTGGACGGAGAGTGATCCTGTGACCAGCCTGAATACCACGGGGACGTCGTAAACCCTGCGTGGGAGCCGCCGGTTTTTCCGGCGGCGTTTTTTGTTTATCGTCCCAACAGCATGATGATGCCGCCGATGGCGCTCATGCCGACGATGGAGGCTTTCAGGACGGGGAGCGGGGCGAGGTGCGTGCCCTTTGCGCCGAACCAGGCGCCGATCGTGAGGCCGGCGAGCGTCTGGAGGAAGATCATGAGGTCGAGGTGGCCGGACGCGAGGTAGCCGAGGCCGCCGGCGGCGGAGATGGGCAGGATGATCATCATGCACGTGCCGATGGATTGCAGCAGCGGCACGCCGAACAGCACCATGAGCGCGACCTGGATGAACGCGGCCGCGCCGATGCCGAACGCGCCGGCGAGGAAGCCGCAGCACATGCCGACCGGGATGCCGCGCCGCCAGAGGGGCGCGCCCGTCAGCAGCGTCTCGCGCACGGGGAAGTGCGCGGAGAGCCACTGCGGGTGGTAGAGCTTCATGTACTGCAGGCCGCCGCTCGCGAGCATCATGACGGCCGTCGCCGTGCCGAGCTCCTTCGCGGGGAGGAGGTTCGACACGGCCGCGCCGCCCAAAGCCCCGAGCGCGCCGCCGAGGCCGAGTGCCGCGCCGGTCGCCACGACGACTTCGTGCTGGCGGAAATGCGACACCGCGCCCGAGAGCGTCGTGAACGTCATGGCGGCGAGCGCGACGGCGAGCGACGTATGCACGGGCACGCCGAAGCCGACGACGAGCAGCGTGATCGTGACGCCGGCGCCGCCCGCGCCGACGAAGCCGATGACGGCGCCGAGGGCGAGCATGGAAAGAAAGATCATGGGAGGCTCCTTTCTTCCTTACAAAAAGTGGCTGTTGCATCTGCAACAGCCACGAACATTCTGGTGACACCTATGGGATTCGAACCCATGAACCCGGCGTGAGAGGCCGGTGTCTTA
>NZ_JALFCU010000020.1 GCF_022771645.1 Selenomonas sp. | reverse complement strand
CCGACGGCGCGCGCCATGGCGAGGACGATGGACGTCATGACGCCCGGGATGGCGGACGGCAGCACGACGTGGATCATCGTCTGCCACCACGTCGCGCCGAGCGCGAGCGAGGCTTCTTCGAGCGGCCGCGGCACGGCGGAGAGAGCGTCCGTGCTGATCGTGAGGATCGTCGGCATGATCATGATGGCGAGCACGAGGCTGGCCGCGAGCACGCCGAAGCCCGTCGGCACGTGAAAGGTCGCGCGCAAAAACGGGATGAACAGCGTGAGGCCGATGTAGCCGTAGACGACGGACGGGATGGCGACGTAGAGGTCGACGGCCGGCCGCATGAAGCGCGCGAGCGGCGCCGGCGCGAGCTTCGCGAGGAAAATCGCGCCGAGGAGGCCGAGTGGCGCGCCGATGCAGACGGAGAGCAGCGTCGTCTCCAAAGAGCCCACGATGAACGCGAGCGCGCCGAAGCTTTTCGCCGTCGGGTTCCAGGTGCCGCTCGTGAAGAACTCGACGGGGCTCACGTCCGCGAGCGTCAAGAGCCCCTGCTTCCCGACGAAAAAGATGATCGAGAAGATGATGAGCGTCATGAGCGCTGCCGACGCGAGGAAGAGGTAGCGGCCGCAACGATCATAAAACAACCGCCGTTGATGACCTCCGCCAGGCTGGTTTGTCCGTTCATTATTCATCGAAACCACTTGTTCCATACATCCGTTGCTCCCCTGCTCTCTTCGTGGTATTCATATTCCAAGCCTCTCCCGCTGGGAGAGGTGGCGCGCGTAGCGCGACGGAGCGGGTGTCGGAGGTAGCTACCTTCGACACCCTTTCCACCGCTACGCGGTCCCCCTTCCCCGTAGGGGAAGGCTTTTTTTGTGCGTGCGTGCGACTTACTTCTTCATTTTGCTGACCGGGATGAAGCCGAGCTTCTCGACCTGGCTGTTCTGGAACTCATCGCTGAGGATGTAGTCGATGAACGCCTTGACCGCGCCGGTCGGCTCGCCTTTCGTGTACATGTGGCCGTAGCCGTAGATCGGGTATTTGCCGTCGATGATGTTCTGTGCCGTGTACTCGACGCCGTCGAACTTCAGGACTTTCACGCTGTCGTCGGCGTACGGCGCATCGACGTAGCCGATGGAGCCCGGCGTGCTGGAGATGGCGGCGCGGACGGCGCCGTTCGAATCCTGGATGACGGCGTCATCCGTGAACTCTGCGCCCTTCAGCACGACGTCGCTGATCGTGGCACGCGAGCCGGAGGATTTCGCGCGATGGATGAGCGTGATCTTCTGGTCGGCGCCGCCGACTTCTTTCCAGTTCTGGATCTTGCCCGTGAGGATGCCGACGACCTGGTCTTTCGTGAGGCTCTCCACCTTGTTCTCCTTGTCGACGATGAAGACGAACGGCTCGACGACGACTTTGTGGTCGACGAGGCCTTTGTCCTTGTACTCGTCCGGCAGGTTGACGTCGGAGTTGCCGATGTCGACGGAGCCTTCGCCGACCTGGTTCATGCCCGTGAACGAGCCGCCGCCGGCGACGTTGATCGTGACGTCTTTATATTTTTCCTGGAATGCTTCCTGCGCCGGCTTCAGGAGCGGCAGGAGCGCCGTCGAGCCCGAGGCACTGACTTTGCCGCTGATCTTCGCGTCGCCCGAGCCGGACGTCGCTGCTTGCTGCTGCGATCCGCCGCAGCCGGCGAGCAGCGTTGCGCTGACCGTGAGGGCACTGAGGGCCATGACGATTTTTCTTTTCTGGAACATGTCTGGAAAACCTCCCATTGCTATGAAACCATAGAGTCTTCGTGTTTCTGTGGTCTATCGTAGCAGATGGGAGGTTTTCGTGTGTTGCGGAAATGTTATGTTTCTGTAAAGCCGCGCGCTTTTTCCTTCATCTTCGCGAGCGCCGCTTTCTTGCGCTGGCAGACTTTCGACTGCGACCAGCCGAGTTCCCTCGCGGCGGCGTAGGTGGAGAGGCCGCGATAGTAGAGCAGGTGCAGGACGCGGCGCTCGTCGTCCGTGAGCACGGCGAGGAGCGGCGCGAGGGTGGCGCGGGCTTCGGCGGCTTCGTACGCATCCCCAGTGCGGAGGTCGGGCACGCGGTCGAGGTCGTCCGGCTCGTCCGTCGCGCATTCGCGCTGCCAGGAGCGGACGTTTTTCGTGAGCAGGTGCGAGACGGCGCCGTGGACGCGCGGCTTCGCGTACGAGGCGAACGGCACGCCGCGCTGCGTGTCGTAGGCGTAGACGGTGCGGACGAGCTCTTCGGCGGCGGCCTGCAGCGCGTCGTCGGCGAAAGTTTGCGCGGCGCGGCGGTGGGCGGCGGCGAGGACGAGCGGGCGGTACTGCGTGACGATGCGCTCCATGGCGGCGCGGTCGCCCTGCTGCGCCCGGGCGATCAGCGCGCGCTCTTCGTCGATCGTCAAGGCGTAGCGCTGCGCCGTCCCCTGCCCTGCGGCGGCGCTTTCTGTTGATGTTCGTTGTTTCGGTTCTTGCATGCGTGCCTCCTTTTTGTTCATTTCCTGTGCGTGTGGCAAGTGTAGAAATGAAAGGAGGCGATACCTATGGCAGCAAAGAAAGAAACGCAGAGCACGAAGCTCGTGATCAAAGTCGTGACGGGGACGGCCTCGAGCGGCAAGGCGATCACGTCTTCCCGCACGTTTTCGGCCGTGAATCCGGCCGCGACGGACGACGACATGCTCGACATCGGCGCAAAGCTCGGCGCGCTGCAGTCGCACGATGTGTCGACGATCAGCCGCGTCGACACGGCGACTTTGGTCGCAGAGGCTTAAGTCGTCCGGCGTGCCAAAAAATCTTTTTTTGAAAAGAGGTGATATAACATGGCGAAAACGCTGAAGATCGTCTTCAATCTCAAGGATACGAAGACGGCGACGTATTCCCTGCCCGACCCGAAGGACGGCCTGACGAAGGACGAGGTCCGCACGGCGGCCGCGGCGATGGTCGCAAAGGACTTCGTCCTCTCGGGCGGCACGCTCGCGACGGACATCAAGGATGCCTACATCGCGAACGTCGAGCGCATCGAGCTCGTGTAACAGCGCGGTGCGCGCGTTCTATCAAGAGCAACCGTTACAAAAATATTTTTTGTGATGGTTGCTCTTTTTTGTGCGTTTAAAAAGGCACGTCTTCGTCCGCGACCTCCGGCGCGTCGAACGGGAGGCCGCCGCTGGTGGTGTCTTCGCCTTTCGGCGAGAGGAACTCGACTTCGTCGGCGATGACCTCGGTCATGTAGCGCATGGAGCCGTCATCCGCGAGGTAGGTGCGGACTTGCATGCGGCCGGCGATGGCGGCGCGGTTGCCTTTGTGGAGGTGGGTGCAGACGATCTCGGCGAGCTTCCGCCAGGCGACGATGGGGATGAAGTCGGTCGAGCCTTGCTCGCCGTCCTTGCGCGCAAAACGGCGGTCGACGGCGAGCGTGAACGTGGCGACGGCCGTGCCGTTTTGCGTCGTGCGCTGCTGCGGATCTTTCGTGAGGCGGCCGATGAGTTGGACTTTGTTCATGAGGGACTCCTTTCGGATGTTTGGCGGAATCGTGTATGCGGTTCCGCTATTTTATTTTTGGAACGTCGTTTTATTTCATCACGCCGCGCTCGGACGCGCCTTGGAAGACGAGGAGGCGAGCCGTGGATTTCAGACGGTCGAGGATGCGGCCGGAGTACGTGCCCTCGAGCTCGTCGCGCGTGAGGTTCGTCGTGATGATCGTCGGGCGCAGGCGGTTGTAGCGGTCGGTGAGGATGGAGTCGACTTTCGCGAGCACCCAGGACTGCTCGGTGTTCTCGCCGCCGAGGTCGTCGATGACGAGGAGTGGCGTCTGGCGGATGCGCTCTTCGAACTGCGCCCAGGCCTCGCGGTTGAGCGTGCGCAGCGTGTAGAGATGGTCGATGAGCGAGCACATGGGGACGATGAGGCCACTGCCGCCGCCGTCGACCTGCGCGCGCAGGATGGCGACGGCGAGCGTCGTCTTCATCGTGCCGTAACCGCCCGCGAGGATGAGGCCGAGGCCGCGCTTGCGGTTTTCCTTGAGGTGCGCGGCGTAGTCCTTCGCGATGGCGTAGTTCGCGCGGATCGAGGGGTTCTCCGGGAGCCCGCGCTGCTCGATGGCTTGGAATGTGACGTCCCGGTAGCGTGCGAAGATGCCGGCGTGCTCGACGGCTTTCGCGTGCTCGCGTTGGCGCTGCTCCTCCTCTTCCTTGCGGATGGCGGCCCAGCGCGCGTCCCGTTCGGCGAGGGTCTGCGCATCAATGGCTTCACCATCCGGAGGATTCATGGTCCCATTTTGCATTGCTGTCTGCTGCACGCGCAGCAGGATGTCCTGAAAAATCTTGTCCATGGGGTGCTCCTTTCTTCGTCGGCTTTGTGGAGGTGCGGAAGCCGTCGCGGCGCCAGCGTTCGAGGATGGCGGTGACGTAGCGGACGGACTGGCCGTGGTGCTCGGCGGCCTCGGTGATGGCGGCGAGCGTCCAGTCGCGCCCGTAGTCCGCGAGGCAGCTCGCGAGGACGTCGCGCTCGATCGCGCCGGTGATGGGATGGATGTTGCCCTCGAAGAGGCGGGCGATCTCGGCAAAGGCCGCTTCGTCTGCGTCCGGCGCTTCTCCGTCTCGCCGCGTGGTATGATGGCGGTTCGCCGCTTCCCCGCTTTCCCGTTTTGGCTCGTCCGGCGGCGGCTGCTTTTGATATGACCGTTTTTTATTTGTGTTCATTGTAGGTTTTGCGTTTTCGGCCGCTCGATGTGACGTTTCTGCCGCATCGATGCAGCCGTTTTGCTTCTTCGGTGGTTCGCGCGGCGCGTCGCGCTTCCGCGCGTCGTAGAGCCGCTGCCCTTCTTCCGTCAGCGTGTACCACGTCGTGTGATCCATGGGATCGCGGTTGTAGCAGCCGCTGCGGAGGAGGCCGGCGCGCTGGAGTTTTCCGAGCGCTGTGCGGATCGTGTGCGGCGTGAGGAACGGGAACTGCGCGGCAAACGCGTCAATCGTGTTGTATGTCCAGGCGCAGCCGCCGTGCAGGTTGCGGCGGCACGCCGCGTTCGTCGTCACCCAGTAGGCGATGTTGTCGAAGAGCACGGCAGCCGGGAGACCGGCGAGCGTGGCAACGGCGGCGTCGAAATGGAGAAGCATCGGGGCCGCCTCCCATCAAAACGCCTCTTCTGCGAGGTAGTCCGCGAGGTGCGCGGCGAGGTCGGCGAGCTCTTCGTCCGTCATGGTGCGCGTGCTGGCTTTGCCGTATTTCTCCTGCGCGATGGCGGAGACGCGCGGGGCGTCGACGCCGAGGTTTTTCATGGCAGTCGTGATGGCCTGGATGAGCGCGGGGCGCGCGGCGGCGGCTTGCGCGTCCGTCGTGTCCGCTGCGGCGGGCGCGGACGCTTTCTTGCGGCGGCCGCCCGCTTTTTTCGCGGCGGCGCTCTGCTGCTGGTACTCGTCCGTATCGGGATCTTTCGCGTCGTCGATGGCGAAGAGGCCGTTCATCGCGTATTTGCGCGCGTACGACGAGCACGTGCCCGTGACCTGCGGCTCGTCCATGCCGCGCTTCGTGAGCGGCTCGCGGGCCAGCGCGCTGTTTTCGACGAATTCGCCGGTCTCGGTGTCGATGAGGCGCGCCGTCGCCTTGACGTAGCAGCGCTCGCCCTCTTGCTCGATGCTGTCGGAGAGGACGAGCACGAGGTGCTCTTTGGCGAGGAGCGGCTTCACGGCCTCGAGGATGTCTTCGGCGCTGCGGTAGTTGTAGTTCGCGAACGTGTTGCGCTGGCCTTTCGGCGCCTT
>NZ_JALFCU010000002.1 GCF_022771645.1 Selenomonas sp. | reverse complement strand
GAGGTCGGATTTGAATTTGGAAGTGAAATGACGACGTGTACGTGACATGATGAATCTCCTTTTCAATGGTCTCCCCAGTATACCACGAGATTCATTATAAAACCTGTCCGACAATGTCTTAATTCATGGTGCCATTATAGCTTATCAAACATCAACATCAAGTGCAAGTCAAATTTCTCAATCAATTTCGCTGGCGGCGACATGACGTCCGATGCTGGCGTGGCGCTCTGGAAAGAGTTCATGGACTCCATCGGCTTCAGCCGCATGGCGAAAGAGACGTTCAGTGCGCCATGCTCCCTGAAGACGTATGATGACGCCGACCTCTTGGAACAAAAGCTGCTCATGTTGCTGTGTGGCTACGACACGGACGACGAGGCGGATCATCTGGCGCACGACCCGATGCTCCGGCTCCTGCTCGGCAAGAAGCGGCTGGCCTCGCAGCCTACGATGTCACGGTTCGCCGCACGCCTTGACGAAGATTCCATCCGCCAACTGGAAAAAGTGAATCGGGCGCTCTTGCGCCTCGCGTACCAGCGCAAGCATCCGAAAAACATCGTTCTGGACGTGGACACGACGCTGCTCCCGACGTATGGGGAGCAGGAAGGCGGAGCGTACGTCCACCACTATGATGCGGTCGGCTTCCATCCCATCGCGGTTTTTGACGGATTGACGGGCGACCTTGTCCGCATCGGGCTCCGCAAAGGGAACCACTACTGTGGAAAGGACGCTGACAAGTTCATGAAGCCGGTGCTCGAAGCATATGACCATGATGAGCCCGGCACGAATGTGCTCCTGCGCGGCGACAGCGGTCTCGCGATGCCGACGCTTTACGACCTTGTGGAATCCTATGATTACCGTTACGTCATCCGCCTGAAGCAGAATCCGCGCTTGATGAAGAACGTGCAGGATCTTTGCGACGAAGTTGCGGCAGAGGCCGCGCGGAGCGACGAGACGCATTTCGTCCGCTACTGCGAATTCCCATACAAGGCGCAATCCTGGTCGCGTGAGCGCCGCGTCGTGTGCAAGATCGAGCTTCACAAGCGCGAGGAGCAGAGCTTGTTCCCGGATTCGCTGATGTTCGTCGTCACGAATCTCACTGCCCCGATGCAAGAAGTGATTGCCGCCTACTGCAAGCGCGGGGCGATGGAGAACTTTTTCAAGGAAGCCAAGAACGCGTTCGCGTTCACGCACATGAGCAGCCGCAACTTCGTGACGAATGCCAACCGCTTGTGGATTGCCGCGCTCGCCTACAACATCTTCAACCTGTTCCGGCGGTTCTGCCTGAACAGGAAGTGGCAGTCCTACCGTGCGCACGAGCTGCGCCTGCGGTTGATGAAAATCGCAGGGCGCGTGACAAGGCACGCGAACAAGACGATTTTCAAACTGTGTAGCAGCTGTCCGTACCAAGAGACGTTCCGACAGGCACACATGCGAATATTGTCATTGGTAGCGTAGCTGCATTTTCGATCTTTGATATTGCGAGACAGTTGCTTTTGATGCGACGCAATCCGTCTGTCCATTTTTCTGGAATATGGAAGGTTGCGTGTCGGCGGAACGCAACGGATTCAACAATGTTGATGTGACAAGGGGCGATTCAGACACTGATGAGCCTCGTTGAATAATTCAGGTATATGATTTATATCGTCCATTTCGCCAAAAAAATAAGGGGCAGGACGAAAAAACATCCTGCTCCTTGAAAAATCATTTCGCAAATGGCTCAGTATTCCGGCGCGCGCGTCGCGATTTTTTCCTGCACGTAGGCGATGAATGCATCAACGCCCATCGTCGCGCTGTCCTTCTCGCCGTACTTGCGGACAGCGGCCGTGTGGTCCTGAACTTCCTGGTCGCCGACGACGAGCGTGTACGGCGTCTTCAGCACCTGCGATTCGCGGATCTTGTAGCCGACCTTTTCGCTGCGGGCATCCACCTCGACGCGCAAGCCAAGGTCGAACATCTTCTTCTTGAGTTCGTATGCGTAGTCGGCGTGCTTGTCCGTGATCGGGATGATGCGGACCTGCACAGGCGCGAGCCACGTCGGGAACGCGCCGGCGTAGTTCTCGATGAGGATGCCGATGAAACGTTCGATCGAGCCGTAGACGACGCGGTGCAGCATGATGGGACGATGCTTCTCGCCGTCTTCGCCGACGTACGTGAGGTCGAACTTCTCCGGCATCTGCATATCGTACTGGATCGTGCCGCACTGCCACGTGCGGCCGATGGAATCTTTCAGATGGAAGTCAATCTTCGGGCCGTAGAACGCGCCGTCGCCTTCGTTGACGATGTACTTGAGGCCGCGATGCTCGAGCGCCTTGCGGAGGCCGTTCGTCGCGAGCTCCCAGTCCTCGTCCGTGCCCATGGAGTCCTCCGGACGCGTCGAAAGCTCGGCGACGTACGTCAGGCCGAACGTCTTGTAGACTTCGTCGAACAGGTCGATCGTGTGCTGGATCTCGCCTTCGACCTGCTCCGGCGTGACGAAAAGATGCGCATCGTCCTGCGTGAAGTTGCGCACGCGGAACAGGCCGTGGAGCTCGCCGGATTTTTCATGGCGATGGACGAGGCCGAGCTCGCCGAGCCGCAGCGGCAGGTCGCGATAGCTGTGCTGACGCGAATTGTAGACGAGCATGCCGCCCGGGCAGTTCATCGGCTTCACGGCGTAGTCTTCGCCGTCGATCTTCGTGAAGTACATGTTTTCCGCATAGTGCGCCCAGTGGCCGGACTGCTCCCAGAGCTTGCGGTTCAGGATCATCGGCGTCTTGATCTCCTGGTAGCCGTAGCGGCGATGTACTTCGCGCCAATAATTGATGAGCTCATTGCGGATGACCATGCCGTTCGGATGGAAGAACGGGAAGCCCGGGCCTTCTTCGTGCAGGCTGAACAAATCGAGCTGCTTGCCGAGCTTGCGGTGATCGCGCTTCTTCGCCTCTTCAAGCATCTTGAGATACGCATCGAGGTCGGCCTGCTTCTCAAATGCCGTGCCGTAGATGCGCTGGAGCATCTTGTTGTGCTCGTCGCCGCGCCAGTACGCGCCCGCGATGCTCATGAGCTTCAGCGCCTTGACCTTGCCCGTCGAGGCGACGTGCGGGCCGGCGCAGAGATCCGTGAACTCGCCCTGCGTGTAGAGCGTGATGAGGGCGTCCTGAGGCAGATCGTTGATGAGCTCGACCTTGTACGATTCGCCGAGATCAGAGAACAGCTTCAGCGCCTCTTCACGCGAGACTTCCTTGCGCACGAGCGGCAGATTCTCCTTGACGATTTTTTTCATTTCCTTCTCGATGTCCGCGAGGTCGCTTTCGCTGAGCTGGCGGTCCATGTCGATGTCGTAGTAGAAGCCGTTATCGATGGCCGGGCCGATGGCGAGCTTGACGTTGTCAGCCTTGTAGAGGCGCTTCAGCGCCTGCGCGAGCACATGCGACGCCGTGTGGCGCAGCGCCCAGCGGCCGTCGGCATCGTCAAACGTCAGGAACGTGACCTGCGCGTCATGGTCGAGCTTTGTCATGAGGTCGACGGTCTTGCCATCGAGCTTGGCGGCGAGCACCTTCTTCGCGAGGCTGTTGCTGACGGACTTGACGAAATCCTGGATCGTCGTCCCTTCCGCAACTTCGCGCACAGCGCCATCATTCAACGTGATTTTCAGCATAAAAATGTTCCTCCTTGCAACAAAAACACCTCGCCCCAACAAAGGGACGAGGTGTCAGTTTCTCGTGGTTCCACCCTGATTGCCGCTTCGTACAAAGCAGCCGCTCAGCATTGATAACGGAGATTCGCTCCGGCTGCGGTTACTCAAGCTTCCCCGCAGCAGCTCCGAAGGGGTAACGAACGGTCACGCGCAAGGCCATCCCACCAGCGGCCTCTCTCTTTTGGGCGTGCTGCCCGTCGTCATGTCTTCTTCCAGACTTTTTCCTGTGAACAGTGCTCATTATAAAATGCACGCCCCGCCCTGTCAAGGGGGCGGGGCAAAATCATTTCCGTCATTTCTGTCATTTGCGTTCCATGCGCGCGATGAAGAACCCGTCCGTCCCGTCGACGTGCGGATAGAGCTGCACCATGCGCTCTTTGCGCGGCTTCGCCGGCAGGAACGTGCCCGTCTCCGCGAGGGCGAACGTGTCGTGCGTCGCGAGGAACGCTTCGACGACGTCCGCGTTTTCTGCGCGATCGATCGTGCACGTGCTGTAGACGAGCACGCCGCCCGGCTTCACGGCCTCGGCCGCGCTCGCGAGGATGTCGAGCTGCAGCTGCGGCAGCTTCTTGATGTCCTCTTCGTTCTTCTTCCAGCGCGCGTCCGGCTTGCGGCGCAGGACGCCGAGGCCGCTGCATGGCGCGTCGACGAGCACGCGGTCGGCCTGCCCGGCGAACCGCCGCCCGATGTCGCGCGCGTCGAGGAGCTCCGTATCGATGATCCGGATGCCGAGGCGCCGCGCGTTCTCATCGATGCGCGCGAGTTTGTGCTCGTAGATGTCGCCTGCGACGATGCGGCCTTCGTTCCGCATGAGCGCCGCAAGGTGCGTCGTCTTGCCGCCTGGCGCGCTGCAGCAGTCGATGACGAACTCGCCCGGCTGCGGATCAACGACGTGCGCGACCTGCATCGAGCTCTCGTCCTGCACCTGAAAGAGTCCCTCGGCAAGCGAAACCATCGTATCGAGCGCGCCGTGCGACGTACAGAGGATGCCCTCGGGCGCCCATACGGACGGCGTGACGTCCGCGCCCTCGGCCTGCAAGCGTGTGAGCAGCGCCTCACGCGTCGTCTTCAGCGTATTCGTGCGGAGCGACAGCATGGCGTCCTCGTTGTCAAACGCACAGATGGCCGCCGCCGCGTCATAGCCGAGCGTTTTCACCCATCGTTTCACGAGCCATTGCGGATGAAACGACGAGAGTGCGAGCTCTTCTGTCGCATGGCCTTTGCCATGCGGGAACGCGCACTTTTCCGGCTCGCGCACGGCCGAGCGCAGGACGGCGTTGACGAACTTCACCGTACCGGGGTGGCCGTATTTTTTCGCGAGCTCGACGCATTCGTTGCACGCGGCGGAGGCCGGCACCTTGTCCATGTAAAAAATCTGGTAAAAGCCGAGTCGCAGGATGTTGCGGATCATCGGCGCGATCTTCCGCACGGGACGGTTGACGTAGCGGCGGATCATCCAGTCGAGCGTTCCCGTCGCCTTGACCGCGCCATATGCGAGCTCCGTGAGGAAGCGGCGGTCGACGTCCGAGAGCGTTGCCTTGCGCAGGTTGCGCGCGAGCGCGACGTTTGCGTATGCGCCCTCTTCATTCACTTCGCTGAGCACGCGCACGGCGAGATTACGAACGTGGTCCATGCTCCGTCTCCTCCTCGGGGATGATGATGTCTTCGAGCTGCTGCCGCACGAGCGCCATGTCGACGTGCGTGTTGTAGCACGGGCCGTTCGGCCGGATGTTCAGCACGCCGACGGCCGGCAGCGGATAGACGTCCTGGATGCCGCTCATGAGGTCGCGCTCGCACGCGATGGCGAGCACGGCCTTCGGCCGCGTGTCGCGCACGATCTGGCGCGCGAGCGTGCCGCCCGTCGCGACGAAGAAATGAAAGCCCATCTGCTCGGACAGCGTCACGAGCGCGCCGATGTCGCAGCCGCCGCAACGTTTGCAGTTGTGCGGGTCACGCGTGATCTTGTGCGGGCAGCTCGCGAGCTGCAGGCAATGCGGCGTCACGACGAGCAGGCGCGCAGCCGGCACGCGGATGTGGCGGCGCTGGAACAGCAGATTGCTGACGGCGATGAACGAGCCCTCGAGCTTCCGCCGCTTGATGCCGAAAAAATGGCCGAGATACACGGCGAACGGGAACAGCGCGTTGATGAGCCCGTACGTCTGCTTTTCAATGAACGGCACATACGGCAGGCCAGCGACGGCCAGCACCATGTTGACGATGCCGAAGAACGTCAAGAAGATGACAAGCGAAAACGCCAGCCCGAGGAGTGCCGGCAGCCACGGCTCGATGGACGCGAGCCCCGGCACGCCGATGTACCAAATGACGAAAAGGACGACCGCAAACAGCAAGGTCGTCAAAGAAAGCATGCCGAGGAACAGCCGCTTCTTCGGGCGTCCCGGCACGACGAATGGTGGTTTTTTGTTTTCCATAGGATGCTCCAACTGTTGGGAACTCAACCTTCAAAGCGCGCAGGAAGCTGGATGGCGTGGCCATTGAGGTACTCTACCGCCGTCATGCGCTTCTTGCCGGGCGCCTGGAGCTCGACGATTTCGAGCACCTCGTCGCCTGCCGCGACGCGCATGCCGGTCTTCTTGTCCGCCACGAGGATCGTGCCGGGCGCAGCCTCCGCCTGCTCTCCCGTGCGGCGCGTACGCCAGATCTTGTATTTTTTCCCAGCGAGGAACGTATACGCCCCCGGCCAGCTGTCGAGGCCGCGCACGAGGTTGTGGATGGCTTGCGCGGGCTGTGCCCAGTCGATATGCCCCGTCTCTTTCGTGAGCATCGGCGCATAGTTCGATTCTTTTGGCTGCGGCGTACGCGTCAATGTACCATCCGACAGCGCTTCGAGCGTCTCACCAAGCACGTCCGCACCAAGCGCCATAAGACCATCATGCACGTCCGCAAGCGTTGTGTTTTCGCCGATGGGCAATGTCGCCCGACGCAGCATATCGCCCGTGTCGAGGCCGGCGTCCATGAACATCGTCGTGACGCCCGTCTCCTGCTCGCCGTTGATGACGCACCACTGCATCGGCGCCGCGCCGCGATAGCGCGGCAAGAGCGACGCATGGACATTGATGCAGCCGTACGTCGGGATGTCGAGAATGCGCTGCGACAGGATCTGCCCGAACGCGACGACGACCATGAGGTCGGGCTTCATCGCCTCGAGCTTTGACGTGAACTCGTCCGTCTTGATTTTCTCCGGCTGATAGACGGGGATGTCATGCTGGGCGGCGAACGCCTTGACGGGCGACGGCGTGAGTTTCTGCCCGCGTCCTCGCGGCTTGTCCGGCTGCGTGACGACGGCGATGACGTCGCACGTCTCTGCGAGCATCGCGAGGCACGGCACGGAGAACTCCGGCGTGCCCATGAAAATGACGCGGAAGCGCTTCATTTCTCCGCCCCCTTGTGCACGCTCTTCGCAATGTCGATGAAGAGCTGCCCTTCGAGGTGGTCGCACTCGTGCTGGATGCAGCGCGCGAGGAGCCCCGTCGCCGTGAGGTGCTGCTTCTTGCCGCGCCGGTTCAAGAACTCGACTTTGACTTTCGCCGCGCGCTCGACTTCGCCGAACAGGTTCGGCACGGACAGGCAGCCTTCCGTATCGACGGCTTCGCCTTCGCGATATGTGATGACGGGATTGATGAGCTCGATGAGGCCGTGCTCGTCCTGCACGTCGATGACGATCATGCGGATGGGCTCGCCGACCTGCGGCGCGGCGAGGCCGACGCCGTCCGCCTCGTACATCGTCTCCGCCATGTCGTCCAAGAGCTTCCGCAGGCGCTTGTCGACGCGCTCGACGGGCGCACAATGCTCCTTCAGGACGGGGTTGCCCGCCTTTTTGATATCGAGTAATGCCATATTGGGAAAATGTCCTCCTGAAAATCAATGAAGTTTCAAATGGTAGATGCGCTCAGCGTTCTCCGCAAAGACGGCCGGCCAATGCTTCTCGGGGATGATGTCCTTCGTGAACGTGATGTAATCGCCAAGATTCGCGAGCGGCCAGTCCGTGCCGAACATGAAACGGTCGTAACAGCCGAGATACGAGATCCAGCCCTTGAGCTGCGCGATATACGTCTGCTGCTGCCGGTAAAACGCAGGAAAATCCGTGATTTTCCCTTCGAGGATGCCCGACAGGTCGGCGGCGACATTGGGATTCTTCTCGAGCACGGCCGCCGCATCCGTATACCACGGCTCGCCGAAATGGCACATGACGAACTGCACGTCGCGAAATTTCGTCGCGGCCTCGTCCATGACGGACGGATGGCTGTACTTCAAGAGTCCGTCCGGCGACGCCGTGAGGCCCGTATGCACGGCGACGGGCTTGTCATAGCGCGCGGCGAGCGCGTAAAGCGGCGCGAACGCGTCATCGTAAATCCAGTAATGTTCATAGCCGGGATACAGCTTGATGCCGACGCACGTATCGCGCTGGAGATGCCGTTCGATGAGCGGCAGCGCCTCCGCACGGACATCCGGGTCGAGCCAGCCGCCCGTGCCTGGCAACGTATTGTGCTCGATGCCGATACAATACGAAAGCATGGACGGATACGTCGTCTTCGTATCCGCCACGGGGCGGTTGCCCATGACGATGCCGTGCACGATGCCGAGCTCTTGATAGACCTTTCGCAGATGCGCTTCCGTGTTTTCATGCTGCGCCGCCCGCGCGATTTCATCAAAATACGGCTCTTTGCCGAAATGGAGATGGGCGTCAATGATGCGCATCACTGTGCTCCTTTGCCGGCGTCCACCATGAGGTGGAGCACCGTCTCACCCGCCGCGAGCAGTGACGGCAGCGGCAGATACTCATAGCGGCCGTGATAGTTCAGCCCGCCCGTAAAGATATTCGGGCACGGCAGGCCGCGGAACGACAGCTGCGAGCCGTCCGTGCCGCCACGCACGGGAGAGATGACGGGCTCGACGCCCGCCTTGCGCATCGCGGCTTTCGCGAGCTCGACGACATAGAGATTGCCATCCTCGATTTTCTCGCGCATATTGTAGTAGACATCATGCGGCGTGATCTCGACTGTGCCCGCGCCATAGCGCTCATTGAAGAACGCGGCGAGCTTGTCGAGGAATGCTTTGCGCGCCTCGAACTTCGCGCGGTCATGGTCGCGCACGAGCATGTGCATCGTGCACGTCTCGACGCCGCCCGCGAGCTTGTAGACGTGGAAAAAACCTTCATAGCCTTCCGTGTATTCCGGCTTCTCGCCGGCCGGCAGGAGGCTCTGCCACTCCGCCGCAAGCGTCAAGGCATTGAGCATCTTGCCTTTCGCGTCGCCCGTGTGGACGCTGCGGCCGTGGAACGTGATGACAGGGTTCGCCGCGTTGAATGTTTCATACTCGAGGCCGCCGATGGCGCCGCCGTCGACCGTATAGGCAAACGCCGCGCCGAACTTTTCGACATCGAACAGCGCCGCGCTGCGTCCCGTCTCCTCGTCCGGCGTCACGCCGATGCGGATTTTTCCATGCTGGATTTCCGGATGCTTCGCGAGATATTCCGCCGCCGAGACGATGGCCGTGAGGCCGGCCTTGTCATCCGCGCCGAGGAGCGTCGTGCCATCCGTCGTCATGATGTCTTGGCCTACGTAATCGAGAAGCTCCGGGAACGCCTTCGGCGAGAGCACGACGGGGCCGTTTTCGTTCAGCACGATGTCGCCGCCGTCATAGTTTTTCACAATCTGCGGATGAATCGGGCCGCCCGCTGCATCGGGGCTCGTGTCGAGATGCGCGATGAAGCCAACCGTCTTGCCCTTGCCATCGTCCGTGGCCGGCAGCGTCGCCATGATGTAGCCATGAGCATCGAGTTCGACGTCCGTGAGGCCGATGGCCCGGAATTCCTCGGCGAGGTGTTTTGCAAGCACCATCTGTCCCGGCGTCGACGGACAGACCTTGTCGTTGTCCTCGTCGGACTGTGTGTCATACGAAATATAATCCTTGAAGCGCGCCACGAGCGTGTCAAGCGAGAGTGTTTTGCTGGATTCCATGAACCATGGCCTCTTTCCTGAAAAAATATCTCAGCGCGGTTCCTTGCCCGCGCGGAATGTCATCATCATGTCATGCGTCAAGCTGAAATCATCCGTCTGTCCCACGACCTCGTCGCGCGGCACCCAGATGGCTTCCTTGAGCTCGTTTTCCTCCATATGAATCGTCGTGTCTCCGTCCACATCGCAGTAAAAGCCCGCGAGGATGTCCTGCACGTTGCCCCACGGCTGCGACTTATAATAGCGGATGTTCTTCACGCGCAGGCCGACTTCCTCCATGACCTCGCGAGCCACGCACTCTTCGAACGTCTCGCCGATCTCTGTGAAGCCCGCAATCAGCGCATAGAACGGCAGATTCCGGTGCGCGTACTTCGTCAGGAGGATGCGGTCGCCGTCAATGACGCCTGCGATGATGGCCGGGATGAGCTGCGGATAAATGATGCGACCGCACGACGGGCAGACGAGCGCGCGTTCCTCGGCGGAATCAACCGTCGCATGGCCGCATGTGCCGCAGAAACGGTTGTTCCGATACCAGATCGCGAGATGCATCGCCGTGTACGCCGCGAAAAACGCCGCACGCGTGCCGTTTCCTGCGTAGCGCAGCTGCCGCAGGCTCTGATACGACCAGCCCTGCGGCGCCGGCACCGGCTCGCGCACAAGAAAATACGCCGTCTCGTCGACAGAAAACAAATACGTCAGCGGCGCATCCGCATCGAGCGGCAGCTCGTCGCGCCGCGGAAAGCGCAGCGCCCCGCCGTCCGCAACGAGCAGCGACGAACCGTCCGCACAGACAACGAAATCTTCCGCCCGGCAACGTTTTTCCGGATCGTACGGATTCCACAAACGATGCGGCGCAATGTCCTGGATCATCCGACCGCCTCCCGCACACAATTTTTCACACGCCATTATACCATCAAAGAACAAACCTTTTCAATCCCCTGCCCATTTCGCGCGTTTCGTGTTATAATGCCTTTGATTGTTTCAGAAAAAAAGGAGGACCTTCATGGCAACCATCAACCAGAATTATCAGAAGCTCGCCGGCAGCTACCTCTTCGTCGAGATCGCGCGCCGCGTCGCTGCTTACAAAGAAGCGCACCCGGAAGCGGACATCATCCGCCTCGGCATCGGCGATGTCACGCAGCCGCTGCCACAAGTCTCGATCGAGGCCATGCACAAAGCCGTCGACGAGATGGCAAAGGCCGAGACGTTCCGCGGCTACGGCCCGGAGCAAGGCTACGACTTCCTCATCGAAGCCATCCGCAAGCACAATTATCTCGATCGCGGCATCGACATCGCGAGCGACGAAATTTTCGTCAGCGACGGCTCGAAGAGCGACACGGGCAACATCCAGGAAATCTTCGGCACGGACAACACGATTGCCATCACCGATCCCGTCTACCCCGTCTACCTCGACACGAACGTCATGGCCGGCCGCACGGGCGAAAAGCAGGAGAACGGCTACTACAAAGGCGTGACGTATCTGCCGAGCACGGCCGAGAACGGCTTCTCCCCCGCGCTCCCCGATGGCCACGTCGACATCATCTATCTTTGCTGCCCGAACAATCCGACCGGCACGACGCTCTCAAAGGCGGCGCTCACGCAGTGGGTCGACTACGCGAAAAAGGAAGACGCCGTCATCCTCTTTGACGCTGCGTACGCCGCGTACATCAGCGAGCCCGACGTCCCGCGCTCCATCTACGAAATCGAGGGCGCGAAAGACGTCGCCATCGAGTTCCGCTCGTTCTCGAAGACGGCCGGCTTCACGGGCACGCGCTGCGGCTACACCGTCATCCCGAAAACCGTCACGGGCAAAGCTGCCGACGGCAGCCGCGTCAAGTTCCGCGACCTCTGGAACCGCCGCCACACGACGAAATTCAACGGCACGGCCTACATCGTGCAGCGCGGCGCCGCCGCCATCTACACGGAGGAAGGCCAGAAGCAGGTGCACGAGCTCGTCTCCTATTACATGGAGAACGCGCGCATCATCCGCGAAGGCCTGAAAGCCGCCGGCATCACGGCGTACGGCGGCGTCAATGCGCCGTACATCTGGCTGAAGACGCCGAACCATATGCCGTCGTGGGATTTCTTTGACCTGCTCCTGACGAAGGTCAACATCGTCGGCACGCCGGGCGTCGGCTTCGGCCCGTGCGGCGAGGGCTACTTCCGCCTCACGTCGTTCGGCGACCGCGAGAACACGCTCCGCGCCGTCGACCGCATCAAGAACCAGCTGAAATTCTGATCCATCCGCAAAAACGAAACAACATGCGGGGCTGCCACGACGACAGCCCCGCTTTTCATGAGGAGAAAATTTTTGAAAGCGAACGAAAACAAAATCGAAACGATGCACGCCCTCGCGCGCCTCAAGCGTCACATCGACGAACTCCACGCGCTGCGAAATGACATGAACGCTGCCCTCGCCCGCGTCACGGAGCAAAATCTCGCACAAGCGCTGACGCAAAAGAAACATCTCAAAGAACTCAAAGCGCTCTACGCAACGCTCGAAAAAGAGATCACCGTCCTGCCGCCGATGGACGCCGCCGAAATCATGGAGCCCGAGTTCGACTACATCACGACGATCGAAAACATCCTCACGACGACCGCCGAACTCAAACGCGGCGCCGTCAAAGAAAAAGAAACCGCCGAAGCTCTCCGCTCCGGCCTCGTCGCATTTTACGACGGCTTGCGAAAAGAACTGAACGCGTGAATGCGACACATGCTTCATTTGCATTTCGTCTGCCACAAACGTATAATGTTGACAGATACAAAAGGAGCTTGATTCATGCAAAAACTCGCCATTTACGGCAAAGGCGGCATCGGCAAATCGACGATCACAAGCCACCTTGCCGCTGCGCTCGCCAAAGAAGGCAAGCGCGTCATCCAGATCGGCTGTGACCCGAAAGCCGACTCCACGTCGAATCTGCTCGGCGGCCGGCCGCTCGCGACCGTCATGGACTACCTGCGCGAACACGACGAACCGCCGGCGTCGCTTGCAGAAATCTCCCGAGAAGGTTACGCCGGCGTCCTCTGCATCGAGACGGGCGGCCCGACGCCCGGCCTCGGCTGCGCTGGCCGCGGCATCATCGCCACATTCCGCATCCTCGAAGACTTGCAGCTCTTTGAGACATTCCAGCCTGACGTCGTCCTCTACGACGTCCTCGGCGACGTCGTCTGCGGCGGCTTCGCCGCGCCGATCCGCGAAGGTTACGCCGAAGACGTCCTCATCGTCACGAGCGGAGAGAAAATGGCGCTCTACGCCGCGAACAACATCGCGACCGCCGTCGAAAATTTTGAGGATCGCGGCTATGCAAAAACACGCGGCATCCTGCTGAACCGCCGCAACGTACCGGACGAAACGGAAAAAGTGCATGCGTTTGCGGACAGCAAGCACCTCCCCATCCTCGCCGACCTCCCGCGCGCCGACGAAATCAATCAAGCCGAAGAACTCGGCCAGACGACGATCGAAGCCTTTCCCGACGCCGCCATCACGAAACGATTCCTGACGCTCGCGCATACCATCCTCGGAGAATGACGCCATGTCCGCCTATACTGCTTTCGAACTTGCAAAAACAGAACCCCTCCCGGCCGCTCTCACGACGAGCGGCCATTTGGTGTGGAATTCTCCAGCAACGATCGACTTCAATTCCCCGGGAGCGCAAGGCTTCGGCGTCAAGCGCGCCGGCCTCACGATTCCCGGCTCTTTGATGCTCCTCATTTCTCCTGCCGCCTGCGGCCGCAACACGAACGCCCTCACAGGCTCCGGCCGCTACGGCGAACGCTTCGCCTATCTCGAGCTCACGAGCACGGACATCGTCACCGGCGCCCACCTCTCGAAGATTCCTGAGGCCGCCCGGCTCTTCCTCGCCAGCCGCACGGAACGTCCGTCATGCCTCCTGCTCTGCACGACCTGCGTCGACGCGCTGCTCGGCACGGACATGGAACGCATCTGCCGCAAGGTCGAAACCGTCATTGACGTCCCCGTCCGCCCCTGCTATATGTACGCTCTCACGCGCGAAAGCCTCCACCCGCCTATGGTGCACGTCCGCGAGACCATCTGCAGCCTGCTCGCGCCGCGTAAGAAACATCCGCGCGCTGTCAACCTGCTCGGCTTCTTCTCGCCCATCGACGAACGAAGCGAGCTCTTCGACCTCCTCCGCAGCCTCGGCATCGAGACCATCCGCCAGCTCGCCACCTGCAAGACATACGGCGACTTCCAAGCCATGGCTGAGGCGAACTTCAACCTCGTCCTTTCCCCCGAAGCCCTCCCCGCCGCCGAAGCCCTCGCGAACCGCCTGAAAATCCCCTACATCACCCTCGACCGCTTCTACACGCCGGGGCGCATTCACAAACAGTACCAAGCCTTCGCCGCCCTCCTCCATGAAGAGATTCCCGACACTCCCTATTTTGAAGCGGCACGCGATTGCATACAGAAACTTCGCGAGACAAACAGTTCCTTCGGGTCGGTCGGGGCGTTTCCTCGAAAATTTTTACACCCGCAGGGCGTACTTTTTTCGAGGGAATGCCCCGACCGGCCAGCGACAACGCAAGATCTTCGCGACCAATCCCCCACAATCGCCATCGGTTCCCGCCTCAACGCCAATCCCCTCGAGCTCTCCCTCCTCCTGGCCTCCTGCGGATTCCACGTCACCGAAATCTTCACGACGCTTGACCCGAGCGACCGCTGCTACCTCCGCCTGCTCGCCGAAGCCTCGCCCGACACGAAACTCTACGGCAGCCTCTCCCCTGACCTCGCCGCCTTCGACGCCTCCCATCCCCCGACGTTCACGCTCGGCGCCGATGCCGCCGTCTACTATCCCAACACGCCGAACATCCCGTGGAACGACGAACTCCAGCCCTTCGGCTACGCCGCCGTCGGGCAGCTGCTAAAAAACATCTCCACCCTCCTCGAAAGGACGCGCTGACCATGAAAGGACTCCGCCTGTTTTTGCCGCCGTTCGCCCCCGACACCGCCGGCGCCGCCTCCGTCCTCTACCCGCTCGGCGGCCTCGTCGTCATCGTCGACGCCGGCGGCTGCGCAGGGAATATCTGCGGCTTCGACGAACCCCGTTTTTCATTGTCGGATCATGCGAGCGTTTTCACGAGCGCGGCTCTGCGTGATATGGATGCCATCCTCGGACGCGATGAGCACCTCATCGCCCACATCGACCAAGCCATCGCCGGCTTTGCAGCCGTCGGCCGCACATTCCCTTTCCTCGCCCTCGTCGGCACGCCCGTCCCTGCCGTCATCGGCACCGACCTCCACGCCCTCGCCCGCATCATCGAGCAGCATCACCACATCCCATCCATCGCCATCGACACCGACGGCACGGAAGCCTACGACATCGGCATTGAAAAAACATACGCTACCCTCTTCCGCCGCCTCGCCCGCATCCCGTCCAGCGTCACGCCACGCCCCGGCACGCTCGGCGTCCTCGGCGCAACGACGCTCGATTATGGCGCCGACGCCGAAACCACGCTTGGCAACGCGTTGCGCACAAACGCCAAATCTCTTCGCCTCTACGGCCTGTCACACGATGTCACCCACTACATAGACGCCGCGCAAAACGAACGCAACCTCGTCATCGCCCCGAGCGGTCTCCGCGCCGCCCAATGGCTGCAAAAAACCTTCGGCACGCCCTACGATATCGCCGACCCGCTCGCCGCATCTGTGCTCCCACACCTCACGCTCCCGCGCACCGCAAAAAACATCCTGATCCTTCACCACCAGATCACCGCCAACACCCTGCGCACTCATCTCCAACGCCACTATCCCGACGCCCTCATCACCTGCGCCACTTATTTTCGCCAGATTGGCGCCATCACAAAGCCGCAGGACCTCAAACTCCGCGAAGAATCCGACCTCCCCGCCCTCATCACCGAAAAACACTACGACCTCATCCTCGGCGACCCGCTCTACAAAAGAACAATCCCCGCCTGCAGCGGAACGTGGATTCCCCTCCCGCACCCCGCCGTCAGCGGCTTTTGAAAAGGATTTTTATGACTACATTTCATATAAAACTTACTGGAATCGTCCAAGGCGTCGGCTTTCGCCCTTTTGTAGCGCGAACGGCCGCCGCGCATCACATTTGCGGCACCGTCGCCAACAAAGGCCCATATGTCGAAGTCTTCGCCCAAGGATCACGCGCGGATTGTACGGATTTTCAGAACGCAATCAAAGACAATCCGCCCCCGCGCGCCATCATCCTCCACATCGAAACCGAAGAACTCTCCGATGCGGCCGCACCGTCCTTCTCCGATTTCCAGATCATCGAAAGCGCCCGCGAACAAGGCCCGATCTACGTCTCGCCCGACATCGCCACCTGCGACGCCTGCGCCAAAGAGCTCTACGATCCAGCGAACCGCCGTTACCTCCATCCGTTCATCAACTGCACCGACTGCGGCCCGCGCCTCACGATTGAGACCTCCGCGCCCTACGACCGCGAACGCACCACCATGGCCAACTTCCCCATGTGCAACGAGTGTGCCGCCGAATATCACGACCCGCACTCCCGCCGCTACGACGCCCAGCCCGTCTGCTGCAACCACTGCGGTCCCGAAGTTTTTCTCCTCGGCAGCAACTTACGTGGCGCGGATGCTATCACGGCCGCCCGCCAAGCCCTCATCAATGGCAAAATCATCGCCATCAAGGGCATCGGCGGCTTCCACCTCGCCTGCGACGCCACGAACGAACAGGCCGTCGCCACGCTCCGCAAACGCAAGCATCGTCCGAAGAAGCCCTTCGCCCTCATGGCCTCCGACCTCGCCGCCATCGAGCGGGTTGCCATCATCGAAAGCGACGCGCAAAAAACGCTGCTCACCGGCCACCAGAAGCCCATCCTCCTGCTGCGGAAACGGCCAGATTCCCCCATCCCCGCGAAAGTCGCCCCCGACAACGAAAAGCTCGGCCTCATGCTCCCATATGCGCCCGTACAGATGCTCCTCTTCCATAATCCCATCGACGGCCTCGACGACCGCATGCCGCGCCTCCTCGTCATGACAAGCGGCAACCCGAGTGACGCCCCCATCTGCCATACAGACGAAGAAGCGCAGGAAGCCCTCGGCAGCATCGCCGACCTCATCCTCACCCACAACCGCCCCATCCGCCTCCGCGCCGACGACACCGTCCTCGACTGGCACGAAGGAAGCCCCTACCCCATCCGCCGCAGCCGCGGCTACGCCCCGCTCCCCATCTATTTTGATGTTGCCCCCAAAAAAGCTCAAATATTAGCAATCGGCGGCGAACTCAAAAACACCTTTGCACTGGCTCGCGGCCCCCTCATCTATCCTTCCGCCTACGTTGGCGACACGACCGACCTCCGCACCGTCCTCGCCCTCAAAGACTCCATCCGCCTCATGGCCTCCCTCCTCGACATCCATCCCGAACTCATCGCCTGCGACCTCCACCCGCGTTACAACACGACAGCTGTCGCGCATGAACTCGCTGACGATCTCGGCATCCCCGTGTTCCCCGTCCAGCACCATTACGCCCACATCCTCTCGTGCCTCGCCGAAAACGACTGCCACGAACCCGTCCTCGGCATTGCGCTCGACGGCACCGGTTACGGCCCGGATGGTACCATCTGGGGCGGCGAAATCCTGCTGGCCGGTCTCGACGGCTACACGCGCCTCGCCTCCATCGATCCCTTCGACCAAGCCGGCGGCGACAAAGCCCCGAGAGAACCGTGGCGCATCGCCATCGCGATGCTGCGCACAGCGAAGCTCTCTGACGAAGCCACCATCGTCGATACGCTCCACCTCTGCACGAAGCAGCAATACGCCGCGCAAACCTTCCTGCTTGACCGCCACCTCAACACCGTGACGTCCACGAGCGCCGGCCGCCTCTTTGACGCCGTCAGCGCCCTGCTCGGCATCTGCACCACCCCGACGTACGAAGGCGAAGCCGCCATCCGGCTCCAGGCCACCGCAGAAGCATGGGCTGCCGCACACCCGACGGAAGCATCCTCCATCGCTGGCGATACTCCCAAACTTCCGATAACATCAACAACGGCGGAACCGCTCCGCCTTCCCACGCAGCAGCTTTTCAACGGCCTCGCCGCGCGCCGTCTTGCCGCGCTCGGATGCAAAAACGGTGACACGCCCGACCGCCTCGCCTACGCCTTCCACGCCGGCCTCGCCCGCTTGCTCGTCACCGTCTGCAAAACATTGCGCGATTCCACAAGCCTCACGACCGTCGCCCTCTCCGGCGGCGTCTTCCAAAACACCCTCCTCCTCACCCTCACAAAACAGGCCCTCGCCGCCGCAGACTTCCGCGTCCTCACGCACCATCAAGTCCCCCCGAACGACGGCGGTCTCTGCCTCGGCCAAGCCGCAGCCGCACTATACCACCTCTCCCAAAATCATGCCAATCCCCGCTCGACTGCGAACAAACGCCTATCTACGCGACCACGAAAAACGAAAGGAAGCTTTTCAAAATGTGTGTAGGAATCCCCGCCAAAGTTCTTTCCATCAACAAATCCTCCGCCCTCGTCGACGCGAGCGGCGCGCGTCGCACGGTCTCCGCCGCGCTCCTCGACCATCTCGACCCAGGCGACTACGTCATGGTGCACGCCGGCCTCGCCATCGCGAAAATCACGGACGACGACACGGATGAAGCCGCCGCCGTCCTCGACACCCTCGACGAACCGCAAGGAGCTGACACCCTGTGACCCCCATCGAAACCGCGAAATCCATCATCACCAGCTACGACGGGCCCAACCTCCGCATCATGGAAGTCTGCGGCACGCACACCCATGCCATCTTCCGCCTCGGCATCCGCAGCCTCCTCCCGGAAAACATCACGCTGATCTCCGGTCCCGGCTGCCCCGTCTGCGTCACGCCCGTCACCTACATTGACGAAGCGCTCTGCCTCGCTGCACACGGCGTCACCATCTGCACATTCGGCGACCTCCTGCGCGTCCCCGGCACGCACGGCAGCCTCGCAACCGCACGCAGTGAAGGCGCAAACATTCAGATTGTCTATACCGCGCTCGACGCCGTCGCCTATGCCGCCGCACATCCCGGCGAGGCTGTCACCTTCCTCTCCGTCGGCTTCGAGACGACGACGCCGGCCGCCTGCCTCGCCATCCAACAGGCCGAGGCGCAGCGTCTCACGAACTTCACCCTGCTCACCGCGAACAAGACGATGGATGCCGCCTACCTCGCCATGGCGGGCAGCTGTGACGCCTACCTCTATCCCGGCCACGTCTGCACCATCACCGGCGCTGAGGTCCCGCGCGCCCTCACAAAAAAGGGCATCAGCGGCGCCATCGCCGGCTTCACCGCCGCCGAGCTCCTGACCGCCATCGCCGCCATCGTCAAAAAATCACAGACGGGAAAACCTTTCCTCGTCAACGCCTACCCGCGCGTCGTCACTGAAACGGGCAGCCCCGCTGCCCGCAACCTTCTCGCGACCTATCTCGAACCTGTCGACGCCGAATGGCGCGGTATCGGCATCCTGCCAGGCAGCGGCCTCGCCCTCCGCGACTCCTACGCGGCCTATGACGCCCGCCGCGTCCACCACATCCCCCCGCAGAAAGGCCAGCCGAACCCCGCCTGCCGCTGCGGCGACATCCTCCGCGGCGCCTGCACGCCAAAAGACTGCCCCCTCTACGCAAAAACCTGCACCCCCGACCACCCGATCGGTGCTTGCATGGTCTCCAGGGAAGGCACCTGCTCCGCCTGGTATCAATACAACGGATAAATGAGCTTCGCGTGCTTCACCATATCTTCGTGAGGATGGGGACTTTGGGATTGTGAGCGAGGCGTGAACATCCGAGCGGCGACGCAAAACCACCTCCATCGAACATTTCATCGCGAGGGAAGTTTCGCGCCAAGCGAACCAGCCCGAAGTCCCCATCCGACGTAGTACGATTTTCCTGCGCGTCAAATAAAGGAGCTTTTTTACATGCAAAATACATTTTTCCCCGCCGACCGCATCACCCTCGCTCACGGCGCCGGCGGCCGCAAAACTTCCGAACTCATCCACGACCTCTTCGCCCGCCATTTCGCCAGCCCCCATCTCACCTCGGATGATGCCGCTATCCTCCCCGTCGTCGGCAGCCCGCTTGCTATGACGACCGATGGCTTCATCGTTTCCCCGTGGCGCTTCCCCGGCGGCAACATCGGCAAGCTCTCCATCTGCGGCACCGTCAACGACCTCGCTTGCATGGGCTCGACGCCCCGCTACCTCACCTGCGCGTTCCAGATTGAAGAAGGCTTCCCCCTCGCCGACCTCGATGCCATCGCCTCCGCCATGGCCGCCACCGCTGCGAAAGCAGGTGTCCAGATCGTCGCCGGCGACACGAAAGTCGCAGGCAAAGGCCAGGTCGACGGCCTCTTCATCACCACGACCGGCATCGGCGAACGCCTCCCCGGCGTCGAGACAAGCGGCGCTTTCGCCCGGCCTGGCGACGACATCCTCGTCTCCGGCGACATCGGCCGCCACGGCGCTGCCATCCTGCTCGCGCGCGGCGACTACGGCATCGCGGCCGACATCACGAGCGACTGCGCCCCGCTCGCAGAGCCCATCCTCCATGCGCTCCGCGCCACCGGCGGCCGTTGCGCCGACGTCCACACCATCCGAGATGCCACACGCGGTGGCGTCGGCACCGTCCTCCACGAAATCGCCGAAGAAAGCCATGTCGGCATCGAGATCAACGAACCCGACCTCCCCATCGATCCCGCCGTTGCCGGCCTCACCGGCCTCCTCGGCCTCTCTCCCCTCTACCTCGCCTGCGAAGGCCGTATCGTGATTATTTGTCGCCCCGACGTCACCGAAGACATCCTCCACGCCATCGCCCAGCACGACGACACCAAGGGCGCAAAACGCATCGGCACAGTCACCGACACCCACGTCGGCCACGTCATGCTCCAAACCGAAATCGGAACGCAAGTTTTACTGCCCGAGCCCACGGGTGAACTCCTGCCACGTATCTGCTGAGACGAAAGGCGCTCCTATGCTGCAACGCATTCTTCCACCGGAAAAGTTACCGGATCCTTCGATTCCAATCGCAGAAGCGACGTGTCCTTCCCCCTTCCCCCACACCCTCGAGTACTCCCCCGCCGCCCGCGGCACCTGGAACATCGTCCACACCGGCATGCTCGTCCCCGGCACCCACCAGATTTATATCTGCGCCGCCGGCTGCCTGCGCGGCGTCATCCTCACCGCCGCCGAAATGGGAGACTCCTACCGCCGCCGCTTCCACACCCTCGAGCTCCGCGAGCGCGACCTCTACGCCACCGACCAAGAAATCTTCCTCATCGAAGGCATCACGGACATCCTCCGCCGTCTCGACGCCCTTCCGCCCGCCGTCCTCGTCTTCACCGCCTGCGTCCACCATTTCCTCGGCTGCAACCTCACGTATGTCTACCGCACGCTCGAAGGCCGCTTCCCCTCCGTCCAGTTCGCCGAATGCATCATGGACCCCATCCGCCAGACAAAAGCCATGCCGCCAGAGACAAGAGAACGCCTCGAAATCTATCGACTGCTCAAAAAAACAAACGCCCGCGACAACGCCATCAACCTCATCGGCAGCAACCTCGCCCTCGACGAAAACAGCGACATCAAAGAGCTCCTCAACCCCGTCGGCCTCCCCCTGCGCGATCTCACAGAATGCAAAACGTACGATGCCTTCCAGCAAATGGCGAAAAGCGCGGCCAACATCTACACAAATCTCTTCACAAAAACGGCTGCAGAAGACCTGCAAACGCGTTTCGGCCAACCGTACCTTTACCTCCCGCAAGTCTGGACATATGATGAGATCACGCACCAGCTCCAACGACTTGCCGATTTCCTCTCGATCGATCTCCGCGATTTCGATTCGAAGCGCGCCGCCCTTGATCTCCGTTTCCATTCTCTACAGCATGACATGGGTGATGCATCCATCGCCATCGACTTCACATTCACATTCCTGCCATTCAGCCTTGCCCGCCTGCTCGTCTCCCATCATTTCCATGTTTCTGAAATTTACGCAGATGCGGTTTCAAAAGACGATGAAGAAAACTTTTACTGGCTTCAGGAAAATGCACCACAGATTCGTCTCTATCCTACGAAGCATCCTGCCATGCGCACCCAACCGCGCAAGCACCTTGACAAAAAGGGGCATGAACTCTTTGCCCTCGGCCAGAAAGCGGCCTATTTCACCGGGACACACCATTTTGTTCCATCGATCGAGGGCGGCGGCCACTATGGATTTGATGCCATCCATTGGCTTCAAATGTCTCTCATAGAAGCCCGGAAACCGAGAGACCCCGAACCGATCATCAAGAAGAAAGCTTGGGGTGCACCTTCCTGCATCTAAAAGGAATCATCATGAACATCACGAAAACTGCTGTCCGCGAACAATCTGCCGCGCTGCTCCCCACGTACTCAGCAGACACCTTCGGCGTCTGCTCCGCGCTCTTCGAACTCGGCGGCATGATTGTCATCCACGACCCGTCCGGCTGCAACTCCACGTACACGACACACGACGAACCACGCTGGTACGACCATGACAGCCTCATCTTCATCTCCGCCATGACCGAATACGACGCCATCCTTGGCCGCGACGACAAGCTCCTGCGCGACATCGAAGACGCCGCGCAGGCTTCCCACCCGAACTTCATCTGCGTCATTCCCTCGCAAATCGCCCACCTCATCGCCACCGACCTTTCCGCCCTCTGCCGCATCCTCGAACGCGACACCAGCATCCCCGCTTTCACCCTCCCCACGAACTCCATGCACCCCTACGACCTCGGCATCCAGTACGCCCTCACCCACCTCGCCCGCCACGTCGCGAAAAAAACGACGCCCACAAAAAAAGCGCCGGCCAATCGTCCGCGCGTCAACCTCCTCGGCCTCACCCCGCTCGACTTCCACTACCAAAAATCCCTGGCGAGCCTCAAAGCCTTCCTGGCCAGCCACGGCCTCGACCTCGCCGCCAGCTGGACGCTCGACACCAGCCTCGAAGAAATCGCGACCTCCACCACAGCTGACGTCAACCTCGTCCTCACCCAAAGCGCCCTGCCCGCCGCAAAAATCTTAGAAGAACAATGCGGCATCCCCTACCTCCCCGCCATCCCCTATCCGCCCCTTGAAAGCACGCTCGCAAACGCCATCGAATCCGCGTGTCACAAGAATAAAGTGGACGGTCAAGACGCGAGTACCGACTGTTACTTCGAGCCGGCGGGGTGTTTTCCCTGGAAATTTTTAAATCCGAAGGACCGTCTTTTTCCAAGGGAAATACCCCGCCAACCAGCGACCACGAAAAAACTTCGCGAGCAAAGCCCCAAAAACTACATCATCGGCGAGCCCCTCTCCTCGACGTTCCTCGCCGCCGCGCTCCACACATCTACAAACGCAAGCTTCGACGTTTTAACTCCCCCGTTCTCCGAGCCCGATCTCATCGCGACGCTCAAAGCCGCGAACCTCGTCCTCGCCGATCCCCTTTATGAAGCTCTCACGCCCCCCACGGCGCATTTCATCAAACATCCCCACCGCGCCTGCTCCGGCCGCACCTACGAAAAACAAGAGCGCAACCTCCTCGACCCCGTCGAGTGGGCTGCGCTCCTATCGGAAATGAAGCCGTACCTATGAAATTTACTGCCGCGCCAACATCTTATTCACGCGAACGCCGATGAACGCCGACAAGAGCGCCTT
>NZ_JALFCU010000106.1 GCF_022771645.1 Selenomonas sp. | reverse complement strand
TCTGGTTCACGTTCTTCACGAAGCTCGGCTACCGCGTCGTGCTCTCGGGCAAGTCGAGCGCGAAGATGTACTTCAAGGGCATGGCGACGGTGCCGTCCGACTCGCTCTGCTACCCGGCCAAGATTGCACACGGCCACATCATGGACCTCATCGAGAAGGGCATCACGAAGATCTTCTACCCGTGCGAGCCCTACAACATGGTCGACGACAAGCATCCGTCTGAGAACCACTACAACTGCCCGATTGTCGCTTCGTACGCTGAGAACATCCGCGGCAACATGGACATCCTGCGCGAGAAGCACATCGACTTCTTGCAGCCGTTCCTGCCAATCAACGACGAGAAGCGCATGGCCGCGCGCCTCTACGAGGAACTCGGCGCCCATGAGGGTCTGAAGAAAGAGGAGATTGTCGAGGCTGTCGACGAGGCCTACAAGGAGCTCGCCCAGTACCGCCAGGATGTGCGCGACTACGGCGCCAAGATCCTCGAGCGCGTCGAGAAGACAGGGGAGCAGGTCATCATGCTCGTCGGTCGCCCCTATCACATCGACCCGGAGATCAACCACGGCATCCCGGAGATGATCCAGAGCTACCATCTGCCCATCATCTCGGAAGACGCCGTCTACCACGTGCCGGTCAAGGCGGCGAAGCTCAAGATCGTCAACCAGTGGAGTTACCACGCGCGCCTCTACCATGCGGCGCAGTTCGTCGCAGAGCACCCGAACTTCACGCTGATCCAGTTCAGCTCGTTCGGCTGCGGCCTTGACGCCATCACGACGGGGCAGGTGCGTGACATCCTCGAGGCGCACGACCGCATCTACACGATGATCAAGCTCGACGAGGTTTCGAACCTCGGCGCGGCGCGCATCCGCCTGCGTTCGCTCATGGCAGCGCTCGCGCGTCGCACGCCGGTCGCGTATCATCAGGTCCAGCCCATCGAGCGCCCGCGCTTCACGGCGGATTGCAAAAAAACGCACACGATCCTCGCGCCGCAGATGGCGCCGATCCATTTCGAGCTCATCGAAAGCGTCATGCAGGACTTCGGCTATCAGGTCGTCGTGCCGCCGATGCCGGACCGCGCGGCCATCGACCTCGGCCTCAGGTACGTCAACAACGATATGTGCTATCCGTGCATCGTCGTCGTCGGCCAGCTGCTCGCGGCGCTGAAATCGGGCAAGTACGACCCCGACCACACGAGTATCGCGATGTTCCAGACGTGCGGCGCGTGCCGCGCGACGAACTACCTCGGCGTGCTGCGCTCGGCGCTCCGCTATGCGGGCTACGGCCAGGTGCCGGTCTTCGCCGTGCACGGCCTGCCAGAGGAGACGGACGACTTCCATCTCACGCGGCCGATGCTGATCGCCGCGATAAAAGCAGCTGTGTTCGGAGATATTTTGCAGAACGTGAAGAACCGCATGCTGCCGTACGAGCTGCAGCGCGGCGAGACGATGCGCCTCTACCGCAAGTGGATGGACATTTGCAAAGACGTCGTGCGCGACGGCGGGTATTTCCGCTTCCAGCGCACGGTCAAGCAGATGGTGAAAGAGTTCGACAACATCCCGATTGACGAAACACTCTGGAAGCCGAAAGTCGGCATCGTCGGCGAGATCCTCGCGAAGTATCATCCCGTCGCGAACAACCACATCGAGGACGAGCTCATCAACGAGGGCGCGGAAGTCGTCATGCCGGACTTCGTCGACTTCTTCCTGTACTCGGCATATGACCCCATCGTGCAGCACCGCCTGCTCGACGGCAAAGGGAAAGCGAGCTTCTTCGGCCGTATGTTTATCAACATCATTGACTTTTACCGCGCGCCGATGCGCAAGGCCATGCTCCGTAGCCGTCATTTCCGTGCGCCGCACAAGATCGACGACACGGCGCGCCTCGCGGAACGCCACGTCAGCCTCGGCAACATGGCGGGCGAGGGCTGGTTCCTCACGGGCGAAATGGTGAAGCTCATCGACGAAGGCGTGCCGAACGTCGTCTGCCTCCAGCCGTTCGGCTGCCTGCCGAACCACATCACGGGCAAGGGCGTCATGCACGAGCTCCGCGAGAGCTACAAGGGCGCGAACATCACGGCCATCGACTGCGATGCCGGCTCGTCCGAGGTCAACCAGCTCAACCGCCTGAAGCTCATGCTGTCCGTCGCGAAAGAGCGCGGCCCCGAGGGCGATTATGCGGAATACACGCCGCAGGCCATGGGAGGGCCGCGCCCATGAGCGCGCATATCATGAGCACGAGCGCGATGGACGAGGTGTGGCAGTTGCGAGAGGAGGGGAGCCGCATGGAACCGCGCTACCGCCGCAAAGCGACGAGCCACGTCAGCAGAGAAGACCGCCGCATGGGGCGCCGCCAGGGCATTTCGTTCGTGCTCGGCTTCCTGCTGTTCGTCACCTGCTTCGGCGTGTACTTCGCATCGCAGACGGATTACGTGCAGAAGAACTGGCTCTATCCCTACCCCTATCGTGAGACGGTCGAGCAGTATGCGCGCGCCTATGGCGTCGACAGCAGCCTCGCGGCCGGCGTCATCCACGCCGAGAGCCGTTTCAACAGCAACGCGCAGTCGCATCGCGGCGCCGTCGGCCTCATGCAGCTCATGCCGGACACGGCGGAATGGATCGCAGGGCAGGTCGATGACGACTACCATTGCACGCTCGCACAGATCCAGGAGCCTGAGACGAACATCCGCTACGGCATCTGGTATCTCGCGTCGCTGCAAAAGGAATTCGACGGCAACGACATCCTCGCGCTCGCAGCCTACAACGCCGGCCGCGGCAACGTGCAGGATTGGATCACGGAGTACGGCTGGACGCAGGATTTCGCGTCTGTCGATGCAATCCCGTACGCCGAGACGCGCGAGTACGTCAACAGGGTGTTGAAATATCAAAAGAAGTACCAAACACTTTACGCACCCCATTCCGAAAGTTTTCTTTCGGCATCCGCAAAATAAAAGCCTCTCCCTCAGGGAGAGGTGGCGCGCGAAGCGCGACGGAGCGGGTGTCGAAGGTATGTTATGACAAAATAAAATAACGTATCGGCGAAGGTACGTCTAAGGAGGCTCAACTCCCCCGAAATGAAGAAAATCAGAAAAGCCGTCATCCCGGCCGCCGGCTACGGCACGCGCTTCCTGCCCGCTACGAAGGCGACACCGAAGGAGATGCTGCCGATCGTCGACAAGCCGACGATCCAGTACATCGTCGAGGAAGCGCTCGCGAGCGGCATCGAGAACATCCTCATCGTCAGCGGCCACGGCAAGCGCGCCATCGAAGACCATTTCGATTCCGCGCCCGAGCTCGAGGCGCAGCTGCGCAAGAAGGGCAAGGACGATCTGTTGAAGCTCGTGCAGGAGACGGCGGACATCAACGTCCACTACATCCGCCAGCGCTATATGCGCGGCCTCGGCGACGCCATCCTCTGCGCGAAAGCGTTCATGGGCGACGAGCCGTTCGCCGTGCTGCTTGGCGACGATGTCGTCTACCATCCGGAAAAGCCGGCGCTCCAGCAGCTCATCGACGTGTATAACGAGACGGGCGGTTCTGTGCTCGGCTGCCAGCAAGTGCCGCAGGAAAAAGTCTCATCGTACGGCATCGTCAGCGGCGAAAAAGTATCGGGCAACGATCGTTTGTTGCGCGTCCGCGACATGGTTGAAAAGCCGGACGTCCAGGACGCGCCGAGCCGCTTCGCCGTGCTCGGCCGCTACATCATCAAGCCCGAGATTTTTTCGATTCTCGAAAAGACGCAGCCGGGCAAGGGCGGCGAGATCCAGCTGACGGATGCGCTGAAAGTCCTCACGAAACACGACGCGGTCTATGCGTACGATTTCGAGGGCCTGCGTTACGACGTCGGCGACAAGCTCGGCTTTTTGAAAGCGACCGTCGAGTTCGCGCTGCGCCGCGACGACCTCGGCGCGCCGTTCCGCGCGTATCTCAAAGACATCGTCGAAAAAGGCTTATAATATGCAAAAGAAATCCATGGCAAACCTCGCCTTGGCCATCAGTGCCGCCGGTTTTCTGGGGACGCTCCCGGCCGGCGGCTTTTTTGGCGGCCTCGCGCATCACGGCTTCCTCGCCGCGACGATCGGCGGCCTCGCGGACTGGTTCGCCGTCACGGCGATCTTCGGCCGGCCACTCGGCATTTCTTACCGCACGGACATCCTGCGCCGCAACCGCGGCCGCATCATGGACGCGCTTGTGACGTTCGCGAGCGACGACCTGCTGTCGGTCGAGAACATCATGCAGACGGTCGACGACCAGGACACGGCGGGACTGTTCGCCTTTTATCTCGAACATCGCGGCGGTCACGAGCGCCTGCGCCAGGTCGCTCATGACGTCGTGCTCCGTGCCGTCAACACGCTCGACACGCAGCGCATTGCGGACGAGGTCGCGCCCGTGCTCGCTGAGAGCCTGCGCGATGTGCCGCTCGAGCGCGCGTTCCTCGATGTCGTGCGATTGCTTGCCGACGAGCGCCACAGCCGTCCCATCCTCCAGACGTTCCTCGGCATCGCGGAGCGCGTGCTCGCGAGTCCCGTGCTCCATGACGTGCTGCTCGAGAACGTCACGGCGCTCCGGAAATCGTACGAGAAGGATTCGTTTGGCCGCGCGTTCCTGCTGTCGTCGCTCGGCCTGACGGACGAGCACATCACGGAGATGATCTGCGAGCGCCTCGCGGCGAAGGTGAAGGATGTCCAGGAAAGCGATACGGAAGCATATGCGGCGGCGAAAGCCGACTTCGAGATGATGCTGATCGCATTGTCGCAAGACGCGTCGCTCGCGGCCGCGCTTGCCGACTGGAAGAACGACCTCTTGCAGTCGTTCGACCTCCGGCCGCTGCTCGTCGACTGGATGGAGCGCAATATCAAGGGCGTGCATCCGTTCTGGCTCGACGCGCTCGATGCGTTCATCGACAAGAAGATTGGCACGTTCACGTCTTCAAAACCATGGCAGCGCCGCTTTGACCATTTCGTCAAAACGTTTCTCTCCGATGAGCTCAAAAAGCATCACGACGCGATCCCCGGGCTCGTGCGCGAACGGCTCGACGAGATGACGGACGACAAGCTCGTCGCGTTCGTCGAGGCGAAGGTGCAGGACGACCTCCAGATGATCCGCATCAACGGCGCCATCGTCGGCTCGCTCGTCGGCATGGGGCTCTATCTGCTCGTCGAGCTTGCGGAAAGGATGTGGCACTGATGGCGCTCCTCTGGAAAGACTGGAACAGCGCGGACAAGACGCTGCTCGCGGCGTTCGCAATCTTCGTCCTCGCGCTCGCGACGCATCTCTATTCGCCGGGCAATCGCTTTGCCGAGGGCTTTTTGTTCTGCGCCGAGGCCGCGCTCGTCGGCGGCATCGCCGACTGGTTCGCCGTAACGGCGCTTTTCAAGAAGCCGCTCGGCTTCCCGTGGCACACGGCCATCCTGCCGCGCCGCCGTCCGCAGTTCGTCAAGGCGTGCGTGACGATGGTGCAGAAAGAATTTTTCTCGCGCCGCAAGATTTTCCATCACCTCGAAAAATTCCACCTGCTGCCGACGCTGCTCGCGTGGCTCAAAGAGCCCGCGACGAAAGAACAGCTGACGCATCAGATGATCCATTACTTGCGCGACTTTCTGCTGCGGCAGGATGCGGACGCGCAGTCGTCGGCGCTCGCGGCGAAACTCCGCGAGGCCGTCGAAGACGTCGAGCCGGAGGACCTCTTCGGCGCGCTCGGCCGCTGGCTGCAAGAGAGCGGCCGCGACCACGAAGCGCTCGCGCGCATCGCTGAGATGCTGCGCCCGCGCATCGCATCAGACGAGACGCATGCGTACCTCCGGGACATGCTCGAGCGTTATGAGAAAACGCAGACGGAAGGGAATGCCTTCGGCCAGTTCTTGGCGATGCTCGCGGAGGCGACGCACATCGTCGATCTCGATGAAGCGGCAAACATCATGCAAAGGCAGTTGCTCGCCATGGCGGATGAGCTCGCAGAACCCGGCTCGCCGCTCCAGGAAAACGTACTCGCGCTCTTTTACGAGCAAGCGGCCGTGCTGAACGGCGACGAGGGTTTCCACCTCATGACGCACGAGCTGAAGGACAGCATCACGAGCGAGCTGCCGATCGAATCCGTCACGAGCGAAGCGCTGCAGCACTTGCGCGAGCATTTTGCGGCCGACAAGGCGCGGAGCGTCGACCCGCTCGAAGAGCATCTGCCGATGCTCCACTCGCGCCTCGCCGTCCTTTTGCAAGGCGAATACGACCGCGCCATCGCGCTCATCGAGACGGACGCAGAGCTGCGGAAATCTGTCGGCCACTTCCTCTACGACATCATCGCGCGCTCCATGCTCCACGCGCAGGCGCTCGTCGGCGTCATTGTCGAGCGCGTGCTCTCGCGTCTCACGGACGAGCAGCTCAACCACCTCGTCTACGACAAGGTCGAGCCCGACCTCCTCTGGATCCGCATGAACGGCTCGATCGTCGGCGCGGGCATCGGGCTTGTCATGTATCTGCTGCTCCTGCTGTTCCATTGATTCGCGCAGATTCGCGCATAAAAAACGCAGCGTCGTTGCAATTCTTTGTTTGCAACGACGCTGCGTTTTTGCGTGCTGTTTTATAAACCGCGAGCGGTGTTAGATGCCCATCTCGATGTTCTTGATGGTCTGCGTGATCGTCTGGACCTGCTGCTCGGCGGCTTCGTTGATGCGTTCGAGCGACTGGATGGAGTCCGTGGAGTTCGAGATGTGACGGATGCCTTCTTCGAGCGTCTTGTGGAGGTCTTTCATCTGGCCTTTGAAGTTCTCGTCGAATTCGCTGACCTTGTTTTCGAACGTCTGGTTCTCGGCGAGGATGTTGTCGATTTCGCTGACGTCGCGCAGGAGCATCTGGATGGCTTCGTCGGAGGAGTGCAGGCTCGTCTGCGTGTTCTCGGAGAGCTTGCGGACTTCCTGTGCGACGACGGAGAAGCCGCGGCCCGCCTCGCCGGCGCGCGCGGCCTCGATGGCGGCGTTCAGCGCGAGGAGGTTCGTCTGGGCGGCGATCTCGTTGATCATCTTCATGACGCCGTCGATCTTCTGCGTGCTCTGCGACAGCATGTCGAGCTTCGGCGTGATGTTGTGGTTGCGCTCGATGAGCTGCGAGAATAGCTCGCCCTGTTCGTCGACGCCTGTCGAGACGTTCTGGATGGATTCCTTGATGACGGCAACGTCCTGCGACATGCTGCGGATCGTCTTGACGATGGCCGGCATTTTCTGCTGGTAGTCCTCGAAGAGGCGGATGAGCTCGTCCTTCAGCGTCTCCGTATGGCTCTGGCGGTTGATGACGCGCTGCAGGAAGAATGCGCGGCAGCTGGCGTAGCGGCTCGCGAACTGGTCGATGTAGTCATCGCGGAACGATGTACCCGTCGGGACGTGGTAGAACATGATGGCCGTCAGCGTCTCGTTGACGTGCAGGCCGGCAATCTCGCCAAAACTCGAGAAGCCTGCGACCGGCACGTTGTCGAACGCATGGACGGATGGAATCTCGTTCGGATAGCTGAGGCGGCGCAGGATGCAGTCGTTCAAGATGCCGCCAATCGGCGCGGGCTTCGATTCGGAGAATGTGCGGATGGCAGGGGAGAGCGTGCTTTCGAGCGGCTTGCGGCGCAGGAGGTGCAGCGTCTCGGCCGTCACGACGTCGCAGAAGAAGTTCACGCGGTCGTTTGCCTCGTCAATACTTGAAATCGTGCGGATGAAGTCTTCACCGCCGATGTCAGTCGCGAATGTGTAGTCCTGCATTTTTGCATTGAGCTCGGAGACGGACGATACGCCGAGTTCTTGCTCGAGCGCCTTGATGAACGAGACGGGGCGGCCGTCCGCGCCCTCGACCGTGCGGATGTAGCGGAGCGCCGTGTTCGCGCCGAGCACGCGGAACGACGTGCCCGTGCGCTCGACAGCCTGCGTCTTCATGATGCCGTAGCGGTAATCTTTCGCGAGGCGCACGAGTGTGATGACGGCCTGGTTCTCGACGGTCTGCTCGCCGTCGTAGATGTACGTGTGCGCGAAGTCCATCTTGCCGCCCGCGCTGCCGCCGATGAACGGGCAAGGGAACATGCCGGACTCGAAGAGGCCTTGGAGGACGAACGTCTCGCAGTTCGACAGGCCGTCGATGTAGACGAGCGCGAACGTGTGGTTGACGCTGATGCGGAACGGCGGCTTGTGTTTCTTGATCTCGGATTCGATCATTTCCGTGCGCTCGGCGACGCTCATCTGGACTTCGCCTTGGCGCAGGTCATCGTTCGGCAGTGGGATGCTCATCGTGTAGACATCCTCGATCATGCGGCGAGAGAACGTCTCCAAGAGGACTTTCGCGCGGCCTTCGTCGTCTGTCTGGTACAGCGGGCGGCTGCTGCCGTGGCAGAGCTCGCCGGACGTCGTCATGAGGATGAGCTTCGTGTTCGGCGGCAGCTGCGGTTTCACCTTGCGCGCGACATCGTCGAGCTCGAGGTCGGGCGAGACGAAGCCGAGCACGAGCGCAGCGCCGTCCGCGACATCGATGACGTCTTTCATATGCGGGCCGTCGAGTTCGCTCATCCCGAGGTATGCCGTCTTGATGTCCTGCTTCGCCTGGACGACGGGCTTTGCCGTGACAGGCGTCGGCGCGGCCTCCGCGCGTTTCATGACGATGTCATGCTTGGGCGATGAAAAAAGAGAAAACATCATGCATCCACATCCTTTTCTGGTTCATGATGAATATGTCCTAGTTGATTTCCCATTTTATAAAGATTCGCCGTCTGGTGAAAAAATCCTTTTTCTGCTGGTGATTTCTTTCCAATCGAAGCGAATTTTTTACTCAAACTTCGCAGGTAAAATTTCCCTGCAACCCTTGAAAAACAAGGTTTTGTAAACAGAAAAATAGCATGAGTCTTGCCAGTTTGGTATAATTATGTTGGCTCAAAAACATACCAAGCACCGGAGGCTCATGCTATG
>NZ_JALFCU010000095.1 GCF_022771645.1 Selenomonas sp. | reverse complement strand
GTCCCGCGAAGCGCTATTTTCGCGCGTGCGGCTCGCGATTGGCGCGATCGAGTCGCTGCTTTTTTCCGTGCTGTTCCTCGCGCGTTTCCCGTTTTACCGCGCGTTCCACTGCACGTTCAACACGCAGGTCATGGCGGGCGCAAACGACGACCTCCATTCCGTTTTCTGGATGATGGTCGAGGAATACGGCCTCGTCTGGCGGCTGCTCGTCGCGCTTTTGCTGGCCGCCGCGCTGACCGTGGCGCTAAAAAAACTCCTCGCGCTGCGCACGCTCCCGCTGCCGCGTATTTTTCGCGACCATCCACTGCGTTTCGCGGCCGCATTTTTGCCCGCGTTCGCCGTCTTTTTCCTGTTCGTCCGCTTCGGCGGCGCGTTCACGTACGGCGGCGGCGTGAACTGGGAGAGCGCCGGCATCACGAGCGACGCGTTCCTCAACGAATGCATCCTCGACGACGGCCAGGCCATGTACCGCGTGCGCATCATGGAACAGCGCATGAAGGACGGCGCGATCGCGGGCGTGGAAAAAGAGCGCGTGCGCGATTTCGCGCGCCAGGCGGCCGGCCATGCAGACCTCGCGAGCGACGACCTCACGCCGTACCTCGAGCGCACGGCGAAAGGCGCACGCATCGCGAAGCCGCGCCACATCTTCATCATCCTCGGCGAGAGCTGGGCGCGCTGGCCCGAGCTCGAAAAATATGCGGCTCTCGGCGCCGTCCCAGGCCTCGAGTCGCTTGCCGCCGCGCCGAACGGCTACGAGAGCGCGGCGTTCATGCCGAACGGCACGTTCACGTCCTCCGCGATCAACGGCATCATCACGGGCCTCCCCGAAATGGGCGTGCGCGTCAACTACCAGCCGCGCAGCTTGCGCGAAGTCTACCCGACCGCCCTCGCCCCGCAGATGCAGCGCCTCGGCTACCACGTCGACTTCTGGTACGGCGGCGTGCCGAGCTGGGACGGCATGAACCGCCTCGCGCTCGCGCAGGGCTTCGACCATTATTACGGCTACCCCGATTTTCATGCGCCAAAGCAGACGACGTGGGGCACGAACGACGACCACCTGTTCGACGCGCTCTACCACCACCTCGCCGACGAAGAACCGACCGTCCACGTCATCATGACCGTCTCGAACCACCCGCCGTACACGATCGACATCGAGTCGCTCGGCTTTGACCTGGCCCGAGAAAAAGAATTGACGCGCCAGATGCCGGACGTGGACGATCCCGACCAGCTCGCGCTCGAGGTCGGCCACATCTGGTATATGGACAAAATGGCGACCGAGTTCATCAAAAAAACGGAGGCCGCCTACCCCGACTCCCTCTTCATCCTCACGGGCGACCACGCCGTCCGCACGAATCCGTCGAATCACCCGACCCTGTACGAGCACGACAGCGTCCCGCTTGTGATCTACGGCGCCGGCGTCACGAAAGACATTTTGCCGCCGAACGCCATTGGCGGCTGCACGAACCTCCTGCCGACGCTCATCGAGCTCATCGCCCCCGCTGGCTTCCCCTACTACAGCATCCTCCCGAGCATGACGGAAGGCACGCAGACCGCGAGCTTCAACAGCGACGTCTGGGTCACAGACAAAGCCGTCGGCAGCACGAAAAACGACGCCACCGAACCGCGCCCGGACATCAATGTCCCGTTCGACCCCGACACGGAACGCGCAAAAATGAAACAATGGATGCCCATGGCACGGACGCTCTCGTGGTGGCTGGCGACGCACGGGACGAACTTGAACGGAGAGGAAAAATAATTTTATGACCTACCAATCCATCCTCGTCATCAACACGATGCACATCGGCGACCTCCTCCTCATCACGCCGGCGCTGCGGACGCTGCGCACGAATTTTCCGGACGCGAAAATTTCTCTTTTGACCGACCTCGCGCTCGCTGACCTGGTCCGCGAAAATCCCTGCATCGACGAATGCCTGACCATCGACAAGCATGGTCGCGAAAAATCGCTTGGCGCGCTCGTCCGTTTCATCCGCCGCTTGCGGTCGCGGCACTTCGACCTCGTCATCAACCTCCACCGCAACGAGCGCTGCTCCGCCATCACGGCGTTCTGCGGCGCGCGCGAGCGCATCGGCTACGCGCAGCCGGGCTTTGGCATGTTCTATACCAAGACCTATCCGAACCTCGCCATGGACGACACGCCGAAGGAACTCGCGACGAAGCACCAGGTCACCGTCCACCTCGAAATGCTCCAACAGGCGCTTGGCCTCAAGACGATTGACGACCGCGGCCTCGAAATGACCATCCCGGCCGCCGCAGAACAAGAGGCCGCCCGCCTCTGGCAGCAGATGGTCGAAGAAACAGCGCACGCGGTCGCAAAAAATCCGCGCGCGGACGGTCATGAAACGAGCGCTCCGCGCCCTGTCATCGCGTTCAACATCGGCGCGAGCTGGGCGACGAAGCGCTGGATCGACACGTATTTCGCCGCCTGCGCTGACCAGCTCATCGAGGGCGGCTACGCCGTCGCCTTCTTCGGCGGCCCCACGGACGTCCCGATCGTCGAAAAGTGCCTTGCGCAGATGAAGGAAAAACAGAGCCCGCACTGCCACATTTTCACCGGCAAGGTCAGCCTCGCCGTCCTCGCCGGCCTCTTCGCCCGCTGTGCCCTCATGCTCACGACCGACTCCGGCCCCATGCACATCGGTGTCTCGCAGAACGTCCCCGTCGTCACCATGTTCGGCGCGAGCCCCGTCCCGACGTTCTATCCCTACGACGCCCGCGCCATCCTCTACAAGACCCCCGAGCCCTGCCACCCCTGCGGCATCCACGACTGCCCGAAGCAGGGCGCAGACCACATGGCCTGCATGAAAAACATCCCCGTCCAAAAGGTGATGGAAGGCGTGCACGAATTGCTCGAAAAATACAAGGGACAGGCAGCAAGAGAACTGCCACGGGAGAATGCGGATGTAAAAGGTAGTCATCGTTGCAGGATTGTGGAGTTGTGACGAGCTATTGAAAATTGTTGAAACCGTACGCATGGAAAGCCTCTCCCTCTGGGAGAGGTGGCGCGCGTAGCGCGACGGAGCGGGTGTCGAAGGTAGGTCGTAACGGAAAGATGGATTGTAATGGCGAAGGGCAGCATGAACAAATTACTTTCTTCGACATTACAATCGTGCGATTTGTTTCGGCCTACCTTCGACACCCTTTCCGTCGGCCTACGGCCGCCACCTTCCCCGAAGGGGAAGGCTTTTGGGCATGTACGTATCCGCGACAAATCGCTAACTTCGGGCGAAGGGGCGAGAGGATAAGAAAACTTTCAGCTGTGCGGACGGTACGCCTGTTCTTCGTTTATCGCAAAAACAACTTGTACAACTTTACTACGTTTATCGACAGCGCAAGTTCGCAGCAGCGTTGTTTTCGTTCCTCTTGCCCCGTAGCCACGCGCACATGCCCTTTCACCGCGTGCTAAGATATGATAAAATAATTTCAACGTAACAACGATCCCAGAAGGAGGACTTTCCATCATGATCATCGTCACCGGTGCTGCCGGCTTCATCGGCAGCAACATCGTCAAAGAACTCAACCGCCGCGGCCGCACGGACGTCCTGGCCATCGACGACCTCGGCGAAGACCGCACGGCCGACGAGGCGAACCTCGCGAACTACAAAAATCTGCGCGGCCTGAAATTCATCGACTACCAGAACAAGGACGACTTTTTGAAATCCATCGAGGACGACGACTTCGACGGCACCGACGTCGACGCCATCTTCCACGAAGGCGCCTGCTCCGACACGATGGAGTACAACGTCAACTACATCATGCGCGTCAACTACGAATACTCGAAGGCGCTCCTCCATTTCTGCATGCAGCACCGCATCCCGTTCTTCTACGCCTCGTCCGCCTCGACGTACGGCAGCGGCAAACACGGCTTCACCGAGGGCGACGCCTGCGAAGACGCGCTGAACCCGTATGCCTTCACGAAGCTCGCGTTCGACCGCTACGTGCGTCAGGTCCTCCCCGAGGCCCACAGCCAGATCGTCGGCCTGCGTTATTTCAACGTCTTCGGCCCGCAGGAGCATCACAAAGGCAACATGGCCTCGATTTTCTACCAGCTCTACCACCAGATCAATGAGACGGGCAAGGCGCGCCTCTTCAAAGGCGAAGGCGGCTACGGCGATGGCGAGCAGCGCCGCGACTTCGTCTACGTCAAAGACGTCGTGAACGTCAACCTCTGGTTCTTCGAGCACGGCGGCCCCTCCGGCATCTACAACTGCGGCACGGGCGTCGCGCACACCTACAACGAGGCGGCAACCGCCGTCATCAAGGCCATGGGCAAAGGCGAGATCGCCTACCGCGACTTCCCCGCCGCCCTCGTCGGCAAATACCAGAACTACACCCAGGCCGACCGCACGAAACTCGAAGCCGCCGGCTACGACGAAGGCTTCCACACCCTCGACGACGCCGTGAAGGAGTATGTCGACTTCCTTGATAATGGTGGGTACTTTGCGTACGGAAAATAATAAGGAAAGACACGGAGCCCCTGAAATCAGCAGCCCCCCTCCCCGAGGGGGGGCGGACCGCGTGAGCGGTGGGGGGTGTCCCCTGTACGACAAATCAACAAGTATGCCCCATCTTCCGCGGGTGCGACAACGTGCCGTTTTCTTCGACCGCGACGGCACGCTCAACGTCGACGTCCATTATCTGCACGATCCCAAAGACTTTGCCTGGATGCCCGAGGCAAAAGAGGCCATCAAATACGTCAACGACGCAGGCTACCTCGCCATCGTCATCACGAACCAGAGCGGCGTCGCGCGCGGCTACTACCCCGAGAGCGACGTCCTCCGCATCCACGACCACATGAACGCGGACCTCGCGCAGATCGGCGCGCACCTCGACGCCCTCTACTACTGCCCGCACCACCCGCAAGGCAGCGTCCCGGCCTATACAAAAGACTGCGACTGCCGCAAGCCGAGGCCCGGCCTCGTCCTCCGCGCCATCGACGAGCACGCCATCGACCCCAAACGCTCCGTCCTCATCGGCGACGGCGACCGGGATGTCGAGTGCGCGCAGCGCGCGGGCGTGCGTGGCATCAAGTACGAAGGCGGCAGCCTGCTCGATGTTGTCATGCGAGCGATGGATTGACCGTCCTCCACATTTTTTCCATCCGCACGAACTAAGATAACGATTGACAGGAGATGTTCTCATGCAGGTTTCCGTCCTCGCGAGCGGCAGCAAGGGCAACGCGACGCTCGTCGCGATGAACGGCGCGAAAATTTTGATTGACGCCGGCATCAGCGCGACGCGCATCAAAAAAGCCCTCGCCGCCGAGAACGTCGACGCCGCCAACCTCGACGCCGTGCTCCTCACGCATGAGCACCGCGACCACGTCGCCGGCCTCGCCACGCTCGCGCGATGGTATCATCTCCCCGTCTACAGCCGCCGGAAGACGCTCGCAAGCTTGCCGATCAGCATCCAGCAGGCCATCGCTGACGCCAGTCGCACGGATACGCTCGTGCCGGACAGCCTCTTCGTTGCAGAGGACGTTGCTCCCTACGGGGCGACGAAAAGCCTCCTGCACCCTGTCGACGGCGCGTTCCGCCTCGCCGGCCTCCGCATCACGCCGTTCTCCGTCCCGCACGACGCCGCCGATCCCGTCGGCTATCGCATCGAGGGCGACAGCACCGTCACCGTCTGCACCGACCTCGGCTTCGTCACGCAGAGCGTCGCCGCCTCCATCGACGGCGCGGACGTCCTCGTCCTCGAGGCGAACCACGACGCCGAGCTCCTGAAAAACGGCCGCTACCCGTGGCCGCTGAAACGCCGCATCCTCGGAAACCACGGCCACCTCGCAAACACCGACGCCGCCTGGGCCGTCGCGCATCTAGAGCGGAAGCCGCGCGACATCTTCCTCGCCCACCTCTCGCAGGAAAACAACCGCCCCGACCTCGCGAAGGATACCGTGCAAAACATCCTCGCGCAGCAGGGCATCAAGATTCCCTTGCATGTGACGAAGCAGGATGAGGCTGTGCGGCTGAGATAATTTGCAACAAAGAGCACATGCCCAAAGCCTCTCCCTCCGGGAAAAGCAGACGCACGGCGCTTTAGCGCCGATGCGGTCGCTTTATCCTTTGAGGTCGAGGTGCCGAGCGTTAGCGAGGCGGAGCGGGTGTCGGAGGTAAGTCGTTACTATGTGCAGGATTGTAACGTCGAAGGATGGTAAGAACTCCATGCTTCCTCCGCCATTACAATCGTGCAATCTGTTACGACCTACCTCCGACACCCTTTCCACCGCTTCGCGGTCCCCCTTCCCCGAAGGGGAAGGCTTTCTAAGCGTGTGCGATTCCGTGATATCTTTCGAAAGGACCTGATCCTATGTTCTCTACCTTTTCCCCCAAGCGCTGCCGCGCCCTCACCGCGGCCATCGC
>NZ_JALFCU010000089.1 GCF_022771645.1 Selenomonas sp. | reverse complement strand
GCAGTCGTCCTTCGTGATGATGAGGGGCGGGATGAGGCGGATGATGTGCTTGCCGATGGCCGTGATGAGGAGGTGGCGGTCAAAGCAGCCGTGCTTGACCTCGACACCGCTGATCGTGTCATCGAACTCGCAGCCGACGAGGAGGCCCTGGCCGCGCACTTCCTTGACGTGCGGGAGATCGGCGAGCTTGCTGCGGAGGTACTTGCCCATTTCCTCGGCGTTGTCCGCGAGGTTGCGGTCGAGGAGCTCGTTGACCTCGGCGAGCGCGGCGGCGCAGGAGACCGGATGGCCGCCGAACGTCGTGCCGTGCGAACCCATCGTGAACGCGCTTGCGACCTCTGCTTTCGCACAAATCGCGCCGATCGGCATGCCGCCGCCGAGCGCCTTCGCCATGGAGACGATGTCCGGCTTGATGCCGTAATGCATGAAGCTCATGACTTTGCCCGTGCGGCACCAGCCCGTCTGGACCTCGTCGATGAGGAGCAGCATGCCGTTCTCATCGCAGAACTTGCGGAGGCCCTGCATGAACTCCATCGACGCGGGATGGACGCCGCCTTCGCCCTGCACCGGCTCGATCATGATGGCGATCGTGTTTTCCGTGCAGGCATCCTTGAACGCCTCGAGGTCGTTGTACGGGGCGTACGAGAAGCCGTACGTCATCGGGCCGAAGCCGACCTGGCACGCGTTGCCCGGCTGGCCCGTCGCCGACATCGCGCCGAACGTGCGGCCGTGGAAGCCCATCTTCGCCGTGACGATGTGGTATTTGTTCGGGCCGTATTTCTCGATGCCGTACTTGCGCGCCATCTTGATCATGGCCTCGTTGGCCTCCGTGCCCGTGCTCTGGAAGAAAATCTTGTCCATGCCGATCGTCGTGCAGACCTTTTCGGCGAGCAGCGCCTGCGGGATCGTGTACGGATAGTTGAACGTCTGCATGATGTCCGCGGCCTGATCCTGCACGGCCTTGACGACCTTCTCATTGCAGTTGCCGGCGCTGTTGACGGCGATGCCGGCGTAGAAATCGAGGTACGCCGTGCCCTTCTCGTCGTACATGTACTGGTCCTTCGCCGTCTCGGCGAGGAAATCAAAACGCTCGTACGTCTCGATCATGTACTTCTTGACTTTCGCTTTGATGTCTGCTGCTGTGAGGCCCGTGTCTTTCAGTTTCATGGAATGATTCCTCCTGTCAAGCATCTCGAAGTGTCCAGGGAATGATGTTGGTGAAAACAAAAACAGCGCCAGCGGACAAATCCACATGTCCGCTGACGCCGTTGTCAACATCGTTTGCTCTTGAGCTGCGTTCAATATATCACACAGAAGGGAACGCGTCAAGTTGTTTTGTGTAAATTTGTAAAGATTTTGTACGAGATAGTGGACACCGATAAAATGGGGCATCTGTTGCTGAACGTAACATATACAGCAGCCTCTCCACCAGGGAGAGGACAGGCGCGGAGCGCAGCGTAGCGCCAGGAGAGGGTCGCTTGTACTTCATAGCAATACGCACAGAGTTACAAATCGCCGGTGCGCGCACGCCGCCAAACGTTTCGTATTCGCACCCGCGGAAGTTTCGCCGCGCGAATTGTTCTGCCGTACAGGGGACCCTCTCCACCGCTTCGCGGTCCCCCTCTACCTAAAGGATAAAGCGACCGCATAGGCGCTAAAGCGCCTTGCGTCTGCTTTTCCCTGAGGGAGAGGCTGCTAGGGCGTTCAGCACACGACAAAAAACGTCGTGAATTTCAACATGGCCTTTTGTTCATTCCGGTACGTATGCGCTTCCTCGCTCGAGAAGCGGAACGCCTGGCCGTCCGAAATATCGTACGTTTTCCCGCCGGCGAGCTCGATGGAGAGCGTGCCCTCCAGCACGAAAAGATACTCTTTCGTGCGCTCGCCGTGGCCGCCGCTCCAGTACGTGCCGCCGGGCTCGATGTCGATGCGGTAGATTTCGACGAGGTGGTTGTCGGCAATGGGGAAGCACGTCCAGACGCGGTACGCGCCCGGCACGTCCTTCGTCGGCGCGAGCCCATGGAGGTCGACGACGTACGCGTCCTTCGACGGCGCCTGCGTGAGGTCGCCGAGTGTGACGCGCAGGCCGCTCATGATCTTGCCGAGCACGCCGATCGACGGGTTCGCGTGCCCTTTCTCGATCGTCGCGAGCATGCTCTTGCTCACGCCCGTCTGCTCCGCGACGACGTCGAGGCTCATGCCCTTCGCCTTGCGGATGCGGCCGAGGTTGATGGCGATGTTGTGCGAGAGATAGTCCATTCGGAGCTCCTCCTTTCTGTGCGCGCACAGAAAAATAAGCTCAAGAGCAGCTTCCTTTGGACGGAAAATAAAAAAGCGGAGACCCCAAATAGTCACCGCTTCATTGCGTATATATATATCATACGGCAAAAAATGTCTACCGTCAAAACATTTTTTCTTGTCATCGACGGACAACTGTACTACAATAAGCGGGAAGAAATTTTATCTGTTTTTCGTAGGAGGCGATGTCGGACGAAGTTCGGACAGATTGCCGCAGATTTTTCGTCATGGCAAGGAGTCAAACCGCAAGGCGTAGCAGAGCTACGCCGAGGATTTGACGACGCGGGCAGGGCGGAAAAGATGCCGCAAGATGGCCGGACGGCGGCCGTCAGCGCCTCCGACAGGAAGGGTTGTGTTATGAGAAGCTTTCACCTCAGCGAAAATGAAATGAACGAAATCCTCGAACATCACGAGACGCCGTTCTTCGTCGTCTCGACGGGGAAGATTGCGGAGAATTACCAGTTCCTCCGCAAGCACCTGCCGCACGCCGGCGTCTACTACGCCATGAAGGCGAACCCGGAGCCGGCCATCCTCGAGACGCTCGCGGGCCTCGGCTCGTGTTTCGACGTCGCGAGCGCCGGCGAGATCGAAGCGCTCGCGATGCTCGGCATCGACGGCTCGCGCATGATCTACGCGAACACCGTGAAGGATGCGCGCGGCCTCGCGGCGGCGCGCGCCTACGGCGTGAAGCGCATGACGTTCGATGACGAGAGCGAGATCGCGAAAATCGCGGCGTACGTCCCCGACGCGGAGGTCCTCGTGCGCATCGCCGTGCACAACAAGCGCGCGCTCGTCGACCTCAACACGAAGTTCGGCGCGCACCCGGAGGACGCGATTCCTCTTTTGCAGAAAGCGAAAGCGGCGGGCCTCAATCCCGTCGGCATCTGCTTCCACGTCGGCAGCCAGTCGCTCTCGACGGCGGCGTACGAGGAAGCATTGCTCTTCGTTCATGGCCTTTTCGATGAGGCAAAGGCTGCTGGTCTCGCGCTCACCGACCTCGACATCGGCGGCGGCTTCCCCGTGCCGGACATGGACGGCCTTGCCGTCGACGTCGCGGCCATGATGGAGACGATCGACCGCCAGATCGTGCGCCTCTTCCCCGAGACGGCCGTCTACTGCGAGCCGGGCCGCTTCATCCCCGGCACGGCCGCGAACTTCGTCGCGTCCGTCATCGGCACGAAAGACCGCGACGGCCATCCGTGGTACATCCTCGACGACGGCATCTACGGCGCGTTCACGGGGCTGCTGTTCGACCACTGGCACTATCCGCTGTTCACGTTCGCGGACGGCCCCGTAGAGCGGGCGACCATCGCGGGCCCGACGTGTGACGGCATCGACGTGATCGCGGAGGACTACGAGACCCCGCGCCTCACGATCGGCGACCACGTCCTCGCGACCGACATCGGCGCCTATACGTCCGTCTCCGCGACACGCTTCAACGGCTTCGACATCGCGCCGACGTACATCTACGAAGAAGAATGCGCCGCGAAAGGCGAAGAACAAGACCTCCGCATGGCGGCACATTCGTAAAACACCACAGAAAATAAAAATTGAGCCGTCCCTGCCAAGCACAGGGACGGCTTTCGTCTGCTGCAAAGGAGTGCCAATAAATCATTATGAAAATCACCATCGTCTGCGCAGGCAAGCTGAAAGAACGATATCTCACGGCTGGCATGACTGAATATAAAAAACGTCTCGTGCCCTTCACGCAGTTTGAGATCCGCGAGATCCACGAGGAGAAAATGCCGGAGAATCCGTCCGAGGCAGAAAAGCAGCAGGTGCTCGCGCGGGAAGGCGAACGCCTGCTGAAACAGGTGCCGGACGGCAGTTACCTCTATGTGCTCGACGTCTACGGCGAAGAGAAGAGCAGCGAAGAGCTCTCGGCCGAGCTTGCGTCCCTCATGACGCAAGGCCGCAGCAGCATCACGTTCCTCATCGGCGGCGCGTTCGGCCTCTCCGAGGCTGTTCGCAAAGCCGCCGACTGCCGTCTCTCGTTCTCGCGCATGACGTTCACGCATCAGATGGTGCGCCTGCTCCTCACGGAGCAGATTTACCGCGCCTTCAAGATCATGCGCGGGGAGAAGTATCATTGGTGAATGCACAAAAAATGGCTCCGCCGAATGTTTCGGCGGAGCCATTTTTTACGCGCGATTTTGATATTTATTTCCCATCCACGGCATCCCAGCCGACCTGCAGCGCTTTCATGTTCTGCTCGACGGTGTGCGGGGGGACGCGGTGGGAGACGGACTCCTTCACCTGGTCGAACGAGACGAGGCCCGTGAGGTGCGTGATGGCGCCGAGGGCGACGATGTTCGCGAAGAGGGGCTTGCCGATTTCTTCGATGGCGAGCTTCGTGATGGGGACGCGGACGGTGTGCGGGAACGCGGGCGGCTCGGGGACGAGCTCTTCGTCGAGGACGAGGATGCCGTCGGGATTGAGGTCTGTGACGTATTTGTCCGCCGCTTTCTGCGTCATGGCGAGCACGATGTCCGGCACTTCGACGTGCGGATGGTAGATGGGCGCGTCATCGATGATGACTTCCGCTTTCGACGCGCCGCCGCGCGCCTCGGGGCCGTACGATTGTGACTGCACGGCCTCCTTGCCCTCGGCGACGGCCGCCTCGGCGAAGATGATAGCCGCCGTGATGACGCCCTGGCCGCCGGAGCCGGAGAATCTGAGCTGTTTCCTCATTTTGCTGCACCTCCCGCGCGTTCGATGACGGCATCATAGGCCGTGTCGTAGTCCGTGGCTGCGGCGCTGTAGAAGACGCCGATCGGGAACTTCTCGCCCGTCTTCTTGTCGTCCGGCAGCTTGTCCCAGGCTGCCTTCATGACGGCGTTGTCGCGCATCCACTTCAGCATGTTCGCGGGCGAGCCCATCTTGTTCTTGCGGCCGTAGGCCGTCGGGCACTGGACGCAGGCCTCGATGAAGGAAAAGCCCTTGTTGTCGAGGCCGCCGGCGATCATGTCGACGAGGTGGTTGACGTGGAACGCCGTCGAGCGGGCGACGTACGTCGCGCCGGCCGCCTCCGCGAGCTTGCACGCATCGAACGTGCGGTCGACGGAGCCGTACGGCGCGGTCGTGGCCTTCTTGCCGAGCGGCGTCATCGGCGACGCCTGGCCGCCGGTCATGCCGTAGATTTCATTGTTGAACAGCACGACCGTCAGGTCGACGTTGCGGCGGCAGCCGTGGATGAAATGATTGCCGCCGATGGCCGTGCAGTCGCCGTCGCCCGTGATGACGACGACGTTGAGGTCCGGGTTCGCGAGCTTGATGCCCGTCGCGAACGGGATCGCGCGGCCGTGCGCCGTGTGGAGCGTGTCAAAGTCCATGTAGCCGGACGCGCGCGACGAGCAGCCGATGCCGGAGACGATGACCGTGTTGTCCTGCGAGAGGCCGCGTTTCTCGATGGCCTGCACGATGGCTTTCATGGCGATGCCGTTGCCGCAGCCGGGGCACCAGAGGTGCGGGAGGCGGTTCTGGCGGAAATATTTCTCGTAGCTTCTTTCCATTTCGTATGCCTCCTTTTATTTGTGCGCGGCGACGAGGTCGTCGATCGCCTGCTCGATCTCGTGCGGCTCGAATGCCTGCATGTTGTACTTGCCGCAGAGCTCGACGGGGCAGGCGCCGGCAGCGGCGCGGCGGACCTCGCCCACGAGCTGGCCGTAGTTCATCTCGGCGACGAGGAGGGCTTTCATCTTACTGGCGAGCTCCGCGACCACCTTGTCCGCGAACGGCCAGATCGTGATGAGGCGCACGAGGCCGACCTTGAGGCCTTTCGCGCGGGCGGCGCGGACAGCCTCGTATGCCGTGCGCGCCGTGCCGCCGTACGCGAGCACGGCGTACTCGGCATCGTCCATGAATGCCGTCTCCGTGTGGATGATCTCGTCGCCCGCACGCATGATCTTCTCATGCAGGCGCGCGATGGAGTCCTGCGTGATCTTCGGGCTGCCGACGGGGAAGCCCGTCTCGTCGTGGATGAGGCCCGTGACGTGGATGTGGTAGCCCTGGCCGAAGTCGGCGACGTTCGGCACGAGGTCCGCGTCCGGCGTGTACGGCTGGTAGCCCTCGGCGCGGGATTTCGTCGGTTTGCGGCGCGGATAGACGTCGACCGCATCGGGGAGCACGACCTTCTCGCGCAGATGGCCGACGACTTCGTCCATGAGCAGGATGACGGGCGTGCGGAAGCGCTCGGCGTAGTTCACGGCCATGACGGTCACGTCGTACGTCTCGCGGACGCTCCACGGCGCGAGCGCGATGATCGGATGGTCGCCGTGCGTGCCCCAGCGCGCCTGCATGACGTCGGCCTGCGACGGCGCCGTCGGCTGGCCGGTCGACGGGCCGACGCGCTGGACGTTGACGAGCACGCACGGGATCTCGGCGCACGCCGCGTAGCCGATGAGCTCCTGCTTCAGCGAAAAGCCCGGGCCGCTCGTCGCGTCCATGACTTTCGCGCCCGCGAGCGACGCGCCGAGGATCGCGCCCATCGAGCCAATCTCGTCCTCCATCTGCACGAACTTGCCGCCGTGCTGCGGCAAGAGTTTTGCCATCGTCTCGGCAATCTCCGTCGACGGCGTGATCGGGTAGCCCGCGAAGAAATTGACGCCCGCTGCGATCGCGCCCTCGGCGCACGCCTCGTTGCCCTGCATGAGCCTTGCTTTCGCCGTCATACTGCCGCCTCCTTTTTGTCCATGAAGATTGCGTAGTCCGGGCAGCGCAGCTCGCACTGGCCGCAGGCGATGCACGCTTCGCCATGTACGACGTGCACCTTGCCGAGCTCATCGAGCGCGAGCACTTGCTTTGGACAGAACGCGACGCAGATGCCGCAGCCCTTGCACCGGGCCATCTTGATGGTGATGTCCGATTTCATACGGGTCCCTCCTAGAGCCATACACATGGGGTTTGTTATCTATGTAGAATTGGTATGCCTTGTATGATATAGAGGCGATACTTTTTACATCATAGCAGAATAGCGTGGAAAAATCTATAGATTTGTGTAAATTCCGTTCATGTATACAGCGGATGCGTGCACATGAAGCGGCACGACGGAATCTGACGGAGTACGGCGGGGACGTGTGCAAAAAGGAAACCAACGCACAAGCATCCGCGCATCAGGCACAAGGCTCGTGCGTGGAGTGTGAACATGTCCGCGTGCGGTTGACAAATCATCCACCTTCCTATATACTATTGGCGCTGTTTTGCGGAGACATGCAGCGCCGATTTTTTTGTCATTTTTCAAAACCGTTCCATTCAGGAGGCAATTTTTATGTCCACGAAGTCCGATCAGCGGCAAACGTTTTCGCCGCTGATGTCCCCGGACCGCGACTAT
>NZ_JALFCU010000074.1 GCF_022771645.1 Selenomonas sp. | reverse complement strand
TTGGAGCGTTTCATGAACGATTTGCCTGCCCTTTGGATGAGCCGACTGAGCGGGCAAAGGTGTGCGTGAATGGATTTTTATATCCAGTTTAGGTTGATTTTTCAAGGCATACGGGATGTTTTCCGTGTGCGAAGTTTGAGTATTTGAATGAAACGCTTGGAATGAAAGCCTTCCCCTTCGGGGAAGGTGCCGAGCGTAGCGAGGCGGAAAGGGTGGCGGAGGTAGGACGTGACTATTCGATGGATTGTAACTGCGAAGGAAGCATAGACTTATTACTATCCTTCGACAAAACAATCCACCGTAGAGCTACGGCCTACCTTCGCCACCCGCTCCACCGCTTCGCGGTCCCCCTCTACCTAAAGGATAAAGCGACCACATCGGCGCTAAAGCGCCGTGTGTCTGCTTTTCCCGGAGGGAGAGGCTGCTCAGGTTGTTACGCTCGCAATAGATGTGAGGTCAAGCAAACTAGCCGCGCCATCTACAACAACGGGTGATATGCCTTGCTTTCAACCTTCTCCGTCTCTACGCGACTTCGTTTGATGTGCGCTGACACTATATCTCCGCGAGAAATCCTGCCCCCCACCCCCACGCATCCGCGTGCTAATCTGTATCTTCGGGAGTGTTGGCGGTTTCCCCCGAAAACTTTTAGCAACTTGTATTGCGTTGTTTTCGGGGGGAACTGCCGACGCGACTGCGAGCGAACGCCAAACTTCGCGAGCAAATCAAAAAGGAGAACCCATTTGGAACAAGCAACCTACAGAACTTTGGAATACGACCGCATCCGCGCGATGCTCGCCGACTGCGCGTCCTCCGTCCTCGGCAAGGAGCGCGCAGCTGCTATCGCGCCGTCGTCCGATCGCGCGGAGGTCGCTCTCCGGCTCGCGGAGACGTCGGAGGCGGTGCGGATTGCGGGCTTTGCGGCGCCGCCGCTCGGCGGCATCCGCGACTTGCGGCCGATGCTGAAGAAGGTGAAGCTCGGCGCGGCGCTGACGCTCGACGCGTTCGTCGACGTGCGGAGCTTCCTCTACGCGACGCGGAACGTCAAAGAATTTTTCAAAGCGCTCGAGACGGACGCGCCGCTGCTGAAGGAGGCCGCGCATGGCCTCGAGCTGCTCGGCCAGCTCGAGCGCAGCCTCGACAATGCCATCGACGAGCATGGCGAGCTGCGCGATGACGCGTCGGTTGAGCTCCGCCGCATCCGCCGCGAGCGGGCGGCGGCCGAGGCGCGCATCAAGGACCGCATCAGCGCCATTTTGCACGCGCCAGAGCATCAGAAGCATTTCCAGGATGCCATCGTGACGATCCGCGACGAGCGCTACGTGCTGCCCGTGAAGGCGGAGTACCGCCGCTTTTTCCCCGGCATCGTGCACGACCAGAGTGCGACGGGCGCGACGCTCTTCATCGAGCCGATGGCCGTCGTCGAGGCCGGCAACGACGTGAAGCAGCTGACGCTCGCCGAGCAGCGCGAAATCGCGCGCATCCTCAAAAGCTTGTCGCTCCAGGTGCAGAAGGAAGGCGCGACGCTGACGGCGAACGCCGACGTGCTCGCGCAAGTCGATTTCGCGTTTGCGAAAGCGCGCCTCGCGGAGCGCATGAAGGCGACGGAGCCGCAGCTGTCGGACGGCCGCGAGACGAAGCTGCTCGCCGCGCGCCATCCTTTGATCGCGGACGAAAATGTCGTGCCCATCGACATCGAGCTCGGCACGCGCTTTTCCATGCTGCTCATCACGGGCCCGAACACGGGCGGCAAGACGGTCAGCATGAAGACGCTCGGCCTCATGGTGCTCATGGCGCAGAGCGGCTGCTTCCTGCCCGTGGCGCAGGGCTCGCAGATCGCCGTCTACGACGACGTCTACGCCGACATCGGCGACGAGCAGAGCATCGAGCAGAGCCTGTCCACGTTTTCCGCGCACATGACGCATATTGTCGCCATTTTGCAAAAAGCCGGCCCGCGCGACCTCGTGCTCGTCGACGAGCTCGGTGCCGGCACCGACCCGGAGGAGGGCGCGGCGCTCGCCATGGCCATCCTCGAGCGCTTGCTCGCGATTGGCGCGGCGACGGTCGCGACGACGCATTATTCCGAGCTCAAGACGTTCGCGTACACGCGGGACGGCATCGAGAATGCCTGCGTCGAGTTCGAGGTCAAGAGCCTGCGTCCGACGTACCGCCTGCTCATCGGCATCCCGGGCGCGAGCAACGCGTTCGCGATCTCGCAGCGCCTCGGCCTCGCCGACAGCATCATCTTGCGCGCGAAAGAGCTCATCCGCGCCGACCACGCGCAGTTCGAGCACGTCGTCAGCGACCTCGAGCAGCAGAAGCGGCTCTACGAGCAGATGAATGCCGACATCGCCGAGCGCCAGCGCCATGCGGAGGCGCTCGAAAAAAAGGTCGCGGCACAGCAGGCCGATCTCGACAAAAAGAAGGGCGACCTCATCAAAAAAGCGCGGCAGGAAAGCGCCGCGCTCGTGCGCCGCACGCGCCGCGAGGCCGAGGACATCATCGACCAGCTGAAAAAGCAGTTCGACGACCAGGGCATCCACGCGCGCCAGGCCGCGATGCAGGAAGCGCGCCGCCGCCTGACGGAAGCGAGCGAGAAAGCGCGCCCGGGCATCGTCGGGCAGAAGCACCTCGGCAAGAAAATCGACCTGAAGACCCTGAAGCCCGGCGACTCCGTGTATCTGCCGAAGCTCGACCAGAAGGGCACGGTGCTCGAGCTGCACGGCAAGGAACTCGAAGTGCAGGTCGGCAGCCTGCGCACGAGCGTGCGCGCGAAGGACGCGCGCTTCCTCGGCCATGCGGGCGCGGGCGGCGGCGAGACGCTGATGAACGGCGCGAAGGCGCCGCTCGGGAAAGCTGGCGGCAAGCACGCCTGGGCGTCGGCCGGCAACGGCGGCACAGGCGTGTATCGTCAAAGCGGACGCGGCACGACGGACCTCCTCGGCAAGACGGCGACGGCGCGCCGCGAGATCGACATCCGCGGCCTGATGGTCGACGAAGCGGAGGGCGTACTCGGCAAATTCATCGATGACGCGCAGATCGCCGGCCTCGGCGAGATCCTCGTCATCCACGGCAAGGGCACGGGCGCGCTGCGCAAGGGCGTGCAGGCGTATCTGAAGCATCATGCGAGCGTCCTTTCGTATCAATTCGCCGACCAGACGGACGGCGGAACGGGCGCGACGGTCGTGCAGCTGAAGTGACGCGCGCCGCGTCTCAGCGTTTTCTCCTTTTCACTTTCCTGCTTTCGTGCTAGAATAGAGCAGTATGTAGTTTGAGAGCGCCCGTTTTGCGCTCCCAAAGGAGGAAATCTAGAAACCATGGAGAAACGTACCCCTGCGAGCCGTGCGCCTCAGCCGAAGAGCTCCGGCAACGCGAAGCGCATCGCGCTCGGGTTCCTCATCGTCCTGCTCGTCATGGTGACGGGCATCAGCTGCGGCTTCCTCACGGCCAGCATGAACACGAAGCCCGACCTCGCCCACGACATCCTGCCGCCGGCGTCGTCGCACATCTATGACATCAATGGCAACGAGATCGCGAACATCCACGCGGACGAGAACCGCGAGCCCGTGAAGATCGCGCAGGTCCCGAAGAACCTGCAGAACGCGTTCGTCGCCGTCGAGGACAACCGCTTTTACGACCACATGGGCATCGACCCGCGCGGCATCGCGCGCGCCATTTACGCGAACATCAGCGGCCGCACCGTCGCGGAAGGCGGCTCGACGATCACGCAGCAGCTCGCGAAGAACGCGTACCTCACGCAGGACCGCACGCTGAAGCGCAAGATCCAGGAGGTCTTCCTCGCGTTGCAGCTCGAGCGCCAGTACACGAAGCAGGAAATCCTCGAGCTGTATCTGAACCAGATTTATTTCGGCCAGGGCGCGTACGGCGTGCAGGCCGCGGCGCAGACGTATTTCGGCAAAAATGTCGAAGACCTCGACCTCAACGAGTGCGCCATGCTCGCCGGCCTGCCGAAAAGCCCGAACTACTATTCGCCGACGAATAACATGCAGGCCGCGCAGGAACGGAAATCCGTCGTGCTCGACCAGATGGCGAAGTACGGCTACATCACGGCGAGCGAGGCCGCGAAGACGAAGAAGGCCGAGGTCACGCTCGTGAAGCCGAAGCCGAAGGACGAGCAGAAGCAGGCGTCGTATTTCGTCGACTACGTGACGCAGCTCATGATCGACAAGTACGGCGCGGACGCCGTCTACAAAGAAGGCCTGAAAATCTACACGACCATCGACATGGACATGCAGAAAGCGGCTGAGGCGGCCATGACGAACCTGCCGAATGGCGGCGTTGACGCGAACGGCCTGCAGCAGCCGCAGGGCGCGCTCGTCGCCATCGACCCGCACAACGGCTACATCAAAGCCATGGTCGGCGGGCGCGGCACGGACCAGTTCAACCGCGCGACGATGGCGGAGCGCCAGCCGGGCTCGGCGTTCAAGCCGTTCGTGTTCGCAGCTGCTCTCGAGAACAAATTCACGCCGTCGACGGTCATCGACGACAGCCCGATGAAAGTCGGCGACTGGGAGCCGCAGAACTACAACCGTACGTTCAACGGCAAGGTCACGCTGCGCTACGTCGCCGAGCAGTCGCTGAACGTCCCGACCGTCAAGATCGCGCAGAAGCTCGGCATCGACAAGCCGATCTACTACGCGCAGGAAATGGGCATCTCGTCGTTCGTGCTCGACGGCCCGCAGAACGACCGCAACCTCGCGACGGCGCTCGGCGGCCTGACGAAAGGCGTCACGCCCTTGGAACTCACGAGCGCGTACGGCACGTTCGCGAACAAGGGCGTGCACGTCGAGCCCGTCTGCGTCGTCAAGGTCCTCGACCGCAACGGCAAAGTGCTCGAGCAGGCCGAGCCGAAGCAGCGCAGCGTCATCAGCGAGCAGAGCGCGGCTGAGCTCACGTCGATGCTCCAAGGCGTCATCCAGAAAGGCACGGGCACGCGCGCGAATATCGGCCGTCCGGCCGCCGGCAAGACCGGCACGACGAGCGACTACCACGACGCGTGGTTCGTCGGCTATACGCCGGACCTCGTCGCAGGCGTCTGGATCGGCAGCGACAACAACACGTCGCTCGGCGGCATGTCGGGCGGCCTGACGCCGGCCGTCATCTGGAAAGCCTTCATGACGAAAGCGCTCGCCACGACGCCGGCGAAGAACTTCGACGGCAGCAGCGCGCCGAAATCCGATGCCATCGGCGAGCTCGAAAACGACAAGAAGTCCGAGCTCAAGAAGGGCGCGAAGGACCAGAAGAACGGCAAGACAAACGGCAAGACCGGCGCGAATGGCGCAACGGGCGCAAACGGCACACAGTCGGCCTCACCGGCCGCCCAATCCGCAGCAGGCGGCCAGCAAGCGCCCGCCCAAGCCCCCGCACAGCCCGCGACCGCACCGAGCGCAGCACCGGAACCGGGTGGCGGCGTGTCGAAAGGGCGGTAAGAAACGCGCGTAACAGAATTTCGTGTTGAAATAGAAGAACGAACCGTTCTGTTGCGAACGGATGGAAACGAGAAGCCTTCCCCCTAGGGGGAAGGTGCTGTGATTGTGACGCTCGCAATAGATGAGACAGCATCTAACAGCAACAGCCCTTTCTGTAATTGATAGGTCTAGCAACCGTTGTTACAACATGAATCATCAAACGTTGTTTTTTCTAACCCCACACAAAAAGGAGCGACTTTCCTTTGGCAAACGTATATGACACCTTAGTCGAGCGCGGATTTGTCGCGCAGTGCACGAACGAAGCGGAACTCCGCGAACTTTTGGAGAAGGAGCGCGTCTCGTTCTACATCGGCTTCGACCCGACGGCCGACAGCCTCCATGCCGGGCATTTCATCGCGCTCATGGCCATGGCGCATCTGCAGCGCGCCGGCCACCGTCCCATCTGCCTCGTCGGCGGCGGCACGGGCACGGTCGGCGACCCGTCCGGCCGCACGGACATGCGCAAGATGCTGACGGACGAGCAGATCGAGCACAACTGCAACTGCTTCAAGGAGCAGATCGCGCGCTTCATCGATTTTTCCGATGGCAAAGCGATCATGGCGAACAACGCCGACTGGCTCAGGAAGCTGAACTACATCGACATCCTGCGCGAGGTCGGCGCGTGCTTCACGGTCAACCGCATGCTCGCGGCCGAGTGCTACAAGCAGCGCTGGGAGAAAGGCCTGACGTTCCTCGAGTTCAACTACATGGTCATGCAGGCGTATGATTTCTACGAGCTGAACCGCCGCTACGGCTGCAAGCTCGAGATGGGCGGCGACGACCAGTGGTCGAACATCATCGCCGGTGTTGAGCTGAACCGCCGCAAGACCGGCACGGCCGTCTACGGCCTGACGAACAAGCTCCTCACGAAGAGCGACGGCAAGAAGATGGGCAAGACCGCCGGCGGCGCGCTCTGGCTCGACGCGGAAAAGACGAGCCCGTACGAGTTCTACCAGTACTGGCGCAACGTCGACGACGCCGACGTCGAAAAATGCCTCGCGCTCCTCACGTTCCTGCCGATGGAAGAGGTCCGCGCGCTCGCAAGCCGCGAAGGCGCGGCCATCAACGAGTCGAAAGCCGTCCTCGCCTACGAAGTCACGAAGATCGTGCATGGTGAAGAGGCCGCGAAGCAGGCGAAAGCCGGCGCGGAAAAGATGTTCGGCGGTGCGGGCGGCGCGGCGGACGACATGCCAAAAGTGGCAGGGCAGCCGGGCGAAAAACTCCTCGACGTCCTCACGCGCGGAGGCGTCTTCGCATCGAAGGGCGAAGGCCGCCGCCTCATGAAACAGAACGGCCTGTCGCTCAACGACGCGAAAGTCACAGACGAAGCGTACGTGCTGACAGACGCGGACTTCGCTACGGATGATAAGGCCATCATTCGTAAAGGAAAAAAGAAGCACTATCAGATTGTCAAAGGTTAAGGGCGATGCCTCTCCCTCAGGGAGAGGACAGGCGCGGAACGCAGTGCAGCGCCAGGAGCGGGTCCCCTGTACGTCAAAACAATTCGCACAGCGTAACAAATCGCGGGTGCGCGCATGCCTGCATCCCCTAGCAAATTTTCAACGATTGTGATAAAATATCGAAGATAATCGTTTATAAAAGGAGACATACAAAACCATGTCAGGACATTCCAAGTGGGCCAATATCAAACGCAAGAAGGGCGCGAATGACGCCATCCGCGGCAAGATCACGACGAAGATCGGCCGCGAGATCACGATCGCCGTCCGCATGGGTGGCGCCGATCCGACGGGCAACATGCGCCTGAAGCTCGCGCTGTCGAAGGCGAAGTCGAACAACATCCCGAAGGACAACATCAAGCGCGCCATCGAGAAAGGCCTCGGCAACAGCGAGAGCGGCAACTACGAAGAGCTCATGTACGAGGGCTACGGCCCTGCGGGCACGGCCGTCATGCTCGACATCCTCACGGACAACCGCAACCGCACGGCCGCCGACGTGCGCCATTTATTCAGCAAATATGGCGGCAACCTCGGCCAGGACGGCTGCGTCGCTTGGATGTTCAAGAAAAAGGCCGTGTTCGTCGTCGAGAAAGAGACGTTCGATGACGAGGACGCGCTGATGGAAATCGTGCTCGACGCCGGCGCGGAGGACATGAGCTCCGAAGGCGACGTCTTCGAGATCACGGCCGAGCCGGACGCGTACGACGCCATCGAGCAGGCGCTCGGCGAAAAAGGCATCGAAACGGCCTCGGCCGAAGTCACGATGGTCCCTGACACGACCGTTCACCTCGAAGGCAAAGACGCCGAAAAGATGCAGACCCTCGTCGACGCGCTCGAAGAAAACGACGACGTGCAGAACGTGTATTCAAATTACGAAATCGACGACGAAGAATAAATCCCACCACCCCTAGCCTCCCTCTCCGAGGGAGGGGGACCGCGAAGCGGTGGTGGGTGTCCCCTGCACGTCAAATCAATGAGAACAACTCAGCTTCCGCGGGTGCGAATAAGTTCGTACCTGCGGATTTTTTTTCGGAGGACATATGATCGCACTCGGCATCGACCCCGGCACAGCCATCTGCGGCTACGGCTTCGTCGAGACGCAGGGCAGCCGCCTCATCCCGCGCGCGTACGGCTCGATCTTCACGACGCCCGACATGCGCATGGAAGACCGCCTCATGAAGATTTATGACGAGCTCGACGCGCTCATCAAAGAACACAAGCCCGACGTCATGGGCGTCGAGAAGCTCTT
>NZ_JALFCU010000046.1 GCF_022771645.1 Selenomonas sp. | reverse complement strand
GAGCTAAACCAGCGTCCACGCCGTATTCTGGGATATCACACTCCAGCAGAGCTCTTCGACCATTTTCTCGATGAAGTCTATGCTATTGAGAAATGTTCTTGATTAAAACAACTGTTCAATTTGCACTTGCAATTATCCTTTCCGTCAAGAGGCTTCGTGCGGCGGAACGATGCGGAATGTCTCAAAGCCGTACGCCGAATACAGCCACGCCCCCTGCATCGCGCCGCAATTCATCGAGGACAACAGCCAACGGCAACGGCCGAGCGCGAAAAGGATGGCGAGATACCGCCGCCCGAACGAGCGGCCATCCTCGACGGGCAGGAGCTCCGCAAGCAATCTGTCCCGCTTGCTTTCATCATAACGCACGCGCTGCTGCCGGATGAAGAGCAGCTTCTCCCGAAAGGCCGTGCAGAATTTCTGGAAGTACGCTTCATCCTCCGTCGCAAGGAAAATATATCGGACATCATGCTGCGCAAGGAACGCGCGCACAGCCGCGATCATATCGTCTGCCGCAGCATTCGCTGGCTGCTCGCCACGCGCGGCGGCTGCCTCTGCACGGTAATCCGTCCCCCGGCTGATGACGCCGAGCACGGGGTCGCCCCGTTGGAGCGGCGCGGGCAAGAGCGCCTCGATCACGGATTCCGTTGCAAAATTCGGACGCAAGATGCTGCGCGCCTCATGGAGATCCTTTGCATCGAGCGCGGACGCAAACCGAAAAAACGCCTCCATCTGGTAGGGATTCGCCCGGCCGCTTGTCTGCGGGAACAAGCCGTCCACGACAATGACGTCATCGCTCTCGAACACTTCCGCGACAGGGATGCGGGAGGCCGGCGGGAAAAACGATTCCCACATATTTTCGTGTCCCGCGCCTGTCCTTTCCGCCAAATACTGGTTCGGCTCCTGATCGAGGCAGACGACGGGAATCCATCCGCGCTGCCAGGCGACGCGCACGAACGCATAGGTGAACTTCATGATGTCAAACAGGCCGGCCGTCATCGTCGGGTAACGCAGGAGCAGGATCGTCGTGCCGCGGTTCCGCTCTCCATAATGGCGGCGCTGCGCTGTCCACAGCAAACTCTCCATCACCTGAAAACTATTGTACAACGCGCCATCCGCAAACGGCGGATTATAAAACTCCGCAACGCTGCGGATCAGGCAGACATCCGGATTATCCCACGAGATGCCGGCTGCCCCGGCCATGAGGTTTTCTTGCTCCACGAACTGCACCTCTCCAGGTGCAAAGAACGCGCGCACCAACGGATCCGTGCAGTACAAACGCACATCCGCCCCCCCGTGCTGGATACCCCGCATGCGGAGCAACAGTTCCAAGATGGCGAGCGTGTATTCTTCGAGCTCGCAGAAGACAAACACACGATACCGCCGCAGAAGCGTCAAGTCGAGGCGGTCGAGCGGCGTCTGCAGGAAATCGTACGACCAATAACCAGCAGCCGTGACCGCCTGAAAGCCGTGCTGCTGGATGCGGTTCTGCTCATAGGCGAGCGTGAACAACGGCTCGCCCGCGTCCACGGCGACATCGCCGAGACGCGGCACGTCCGGCTGCGCCCGGCACGCCGCCCGCATCTCGCGAAACGCTCCGCGCAAGAGCTCGCGCGGATACTGCCGCCCTGTCTGCAAGCGGATCGGATGATCCCGGCTGATACGAATCATGTTGCCTTCTCCTCATTTTGCATGATGCGGCGAATGCTCATTGGCAGAACAAGCAAATCCTGCTCGGCATGGATTCGAGAAACCGCAGGAAGAAATGGTATCTCGGCTGGAGTTCATGCAGGAGCAGCGGAATCTGCCAGAGCCGTTCCCGCGTGACGCCGACAGTCACAGCGATTTTCGGCCGGTCTCGCGCAACCAGCTGCGCCGCGCCCTCCAAACATTCTTTGTTCGATCCAGACATACAGACTTTCAAGAGCGTCACGGGATGCGTGATGACGTCATCGAGCCGGCAGACCTCGATTGCATGTGCGTCTTCCCTGCCCGGTTCTGGAGATTCCACGGCGAACCCGGATTGCTCCGCGTCCGGCGCGAAACGCAGCACCGTGTTCTCGTTCCACAATCCTGTTTGATGCAAGTGAATGCGTTCGCTCGACGGCAGCGCCGCGACGTTCGCGGAAAGCGTGCGGAAGATGGCGGCATCGGGCTCGAACGCATCGATCCTGGAAAACTTCGCACCGACGGCTTGCAGGAACGAGCGGATCGTGTCGCCGTCATACGCGCCGCAGTCAATGAGCGACTCATGATCCGACAGCGTCCACACGTCATTGTCGAAATACGTCATCGGCCGCGTGAATGCATCGCAAACCGCATCGAGATCGCCTTTCGTCCGCGCCGCGAGGTAGGCGCGGAACACGCGCTGCGACAGCGGCTCGTCAAACAAGCGGTACGCGCGATCAAATGCCGCCCGATGCGCTTCGACGTATGCCTCGGAAATGTCTTCGTGCGTGCGGAACGGGTTCGGCAGGCAATATACATGCTGCACCGCAGGATATGCCGCAAGTTCTTTCTTGCGATGATACTGCGCGTGTGCCATAAGGACATTGATGCCTCTTCCGTGAACCTCACGAAAAAGTTCTTCCATGCTGACGACGGGTTTCCCCTCGAAGCCGCCTCCTTTGCGGCCAGCATCGACAAAGCAGCCCGCGATGCCGATTCCATGCGCACGGAGCAGAGCGTAGACTTCATGCGCCACATTCCCGCAGCCCCAGAGCCAGAGCGGAAGATGCTGCTGACGGAGCTCCGCGAGCACCGATTCATTTGTCATGGAAATCCCTCCGTCCTTCGTCTGCCGTCATCCTGATTTCCTTGCAGCCGCGCACGCCGGTGCGGGCTGCGAGCAGCTGCGGCGGAACCTCCCGCCCCTCCGCCCAAGCAATGAGCGCCGCAGGGAGGTCGCAGCCCGCAAGGTGGCTGAACGGGTAGCCTCCGCCGAAACGCGCGTTCATTTCTATAACATAAATGTCCCCGTTGCAATCGAAGCAATCGCAATCGACGTTCCCGATGGCGTTCGTTGTTTGCCCCAACCGTTTTGCGACGGCCTCGATGCCACGATGCGCAACGGTCTCCGCGATATCCGTTTCGCCGGAGCGCATCGCGAGCTTTTTCTTGACGACAGCCACCCGGAACGTCCCGCAGAGGTCATGGATGATGTCGATGCCGTATTCTTGCCCATTGAGCCGTTCCTGATAGAGAATCTTTTCCGCTTGCGCAGCCGATTCATATTTCAGATACGTACGCATGATTTCGTGTTCTACGAGATACGACAGACAGTCGAGCTCGCGCGCGTCCTGCGCGACGGCCACTCCGATGGAGCCGCAACCGAAGCGCGGCTTCACGATGACGGGATACGTGAGCGCGCCGCTGTGCAACGCCGCTTTCACATCCGTTAGCCGGAGATACGTCTGCGGCGTGCGGAAATCATGCGCGCGCAGGAATTGATACGTCTGCCATTTGTCGTTGCACACCGCAACAAACGCCGGATCGGAAACGACGACGCGCGTGCCGATGGCGGCGAATGCATCTTTGTTTTCGGCGAGCACGAGGAGGTCGATGTCAAAGAGCGGGATGACAAGGCCGATTGCGTGCGCCTTGCAATACGACAGCAGGAACGGGATGTACGCCTCGTCGTAGATGAGCGGCGAGACCACCGCGCGATCCGCATAGTGAAAAGCGACCGACAACGCGCTGGAATTGCAAACATGCACCGTGCCGTGACCGTGCAGGGCGTCCTGAAAAGCCTTGACGAGATACGCCCTGCGGCCAACGGACGTCAGCAGGATGTTCATCGCGCCTCGCCCCCTGTCCTGCCCTGCGGGCGGCACGCGAGCACGATGTCCGCGATGCGGTCGACGTCCGCGATCGCGAGATCCGCGTACATCGGCAGCGTCAGCACGCGACGGCTGATATGGAGTGCGACGGGCGTCTTTGCCACGTCGAACGCGCCGTGGAAGCACTCGAACGTATTCGTCAGCGGATAGAAATATTTCCGCGCGTGGATGCCGTGCGCTGCAAGCGCGTCAAAGACGTCTTCGCGCGTCGCGCCGAATGTCTTTTCGTCGATGATGATGGGAAAATACGCGTAGTTTGGCTTTACGTCCTGTTGCACAGCGTTCAGCTGCAGGCCCGGGACGTCCGCGAGGCGCTCGCGGTAGCGCGCGGCGACGCGGCCGCGCTTTTCGATTTCCTCGTCGACGTGGCGCAGGTTGCAGAGGCCCATGGCCGCGCAGAACTCGTTCATCTTCGCATTCGCGCCGATGCCGTCAACGCATTCCGCATTCTTGATGCCGAAATTTTTCAGCTGGTAGAGCTTCTTGCCGAATGCCGCATCACGGAAGCACGCCGCGCCGCCCTCGATCGTATGGAACACTTTCGTTGCGTGAAAGCTGAAGCAGCTCACATCACCGAACGTCGCCGTGCTCTTCCCTTTGTACGTCTCGCCGAACGTGTGCGCCGCGTCGTAAATGACCTTGAGCTCATACTTGTGCGCAATGCGCTCAATCACCTCGACGTCGCAGACGTTGCCGTAGACGTGCACGGGCAGGATGGCGCACGTGCGGTCCGTGATGAGCGATTCGATTTTCGTCGCGTCCATTGTGAACGTCACGGGGTCGACGTCGCAAAACACAGGCGTGAGGCCGTTTCGCACGATCGCATGCGTCGTCGAGGCGAACGTGAACGGCGTCGTGATGACTTCGCCTTGGAGGTTCATCGCCTGCAGAGAGAGCTCGAGCGCCATATGACCGTTCGTAAACAGGTCAATGTCCCCCCCCTGTAGACAGAAATACGCTTTGAGCGCCGCCCGCAACGCTTCGTGCTTCGCGCCCATATTCGTGAGCCAATGCGTCTCCCAGAGGCTGCGGATCTCATCGACATACTCCTCGAATGGCGGCATCGACGACCGCGTCACGAAAATATCACGTTGTCCTGCCATGAACCGCACTTTCCTTTCCTTCCGTGATCCCGACAACTTCGCTGCCGTTCACACTTTTCCCCACTCCGTATTCACGGTGAAATCAAGCGTGTCCGCCTCCGGCAGCGCAGCCACCATGCTGCGGAAAATCGTGCACACGTCCGCCATCGCCGGATGTTCCAACGCTTCTTCCGGCAGCTTGCGCAGCCAGCCAGACGTGCGCTCCAGCCAGCAAAGCATCGCCTTTTGCCGGTCTTCGCGCGACGTGAGGAAGATGTTCCGTTGGATGGCCTCGCGGATCTGCAGCGCCCAACAGATATGGCTTGCAAATTTTGAAAAAAGCCCTTCCTGCTGCTGTCCCTCATGAAAGCGGAACGTGCTGAGCGGTTCCGGGAAATAGACACAATCACCTTTTGACAGCAGGCAGAGCCACGTCGGGAAATCGGAGATCAGGTATTTGCCCTCTTTGCCCGACCAGCCGAGGCGATGATGGTTCATCGCCGACTTCTTGATGAGGACGGTCGTGGGCTCGCCGATGTAGTTCGTCATGTTGCGCAGCATGTCCTGTCCGACGCTGCGGCCATCGAGGCGCGAAAGTTTCGAGACGAGCGGCCGCATCCAATCGGCTTTCGGCAAGTCGTTGCCGTCGCCGTCAATCCATTTCCGTACGGAGGTGACGAGCGTGATGCCCGATGCTTCAAAATAGCAATCCATCATGCGCGCGATTTTTTCCGGGAGGAAATAATCATCGTCCATGAGCCAGTTCACATACGTCGCCGCAGGGTTGTCATACGCGAGGGCGCGTCCCCAGTTGCCGTCCGCATCGAAATCTGGATGATGCTCGTACGTGATGCGCGGATCGTCCGCGAACTCCGTCTCGTAGACGCGCCGCGTCTCGTCGTTGTGGCTGTTGTCCGTGACGAAGATGTCGAGGTTGCGATACGTCTGATGCACGACCGACGCGAGCGCCTCGCGGAAATACGCGGGCCGCTGGTACGTCGGGATGACGACGGAAACCAGAGGATACAGGTCGCGCGAATACGCATCGAGGAACGCCTGCCGGTCGCGCTCGTCCGCGTCCGTCACAGGATGCAATGCGCCGCAGATCATCCAGTCCTCCGCCTGCTGCGGCACGGCGGCGCGATAGCCCGCCCGACGGTATGCGAGGCACGCGGCCATCGCGAGGCAGGACGTCCCCTCAAACTGCTCCTCGGGCCACGGCACGTCCGCCTGCGTCGCGATCACGCCGCCACCAAGCACCTGGACCGCCTCGTACGCGCCGGTGATGTCTTTGCCGCGAACTGTCCCCCCCTCGTGGACAACTGCGCGTCCGGCCAACCCGAGCGCATGATCGAACACGCCATCTGTCCGCAATTGGCGCGCGCCGAGCACGCCGACGATACCGACGTCCGGCGCTGCGCGGAAGACCGCCAGCACGTCCGCGAGGAACTTCTCATGCAGGATGACGGCATCCGGCGCGAGATAGACCTTGTACCGCGCGTCGCTCGCCACCTGCGCCTCATTGTAGAGCGCCGCGACCTCCGCATCCGTGCCATCGACCGTCACGACCTCCGCCGTCATGCCGTCCGGCACGCGCAAGCACGCAAGATACCGCTGCTGCTCCTCCGCTCGTGCGCCGCCGCGTACGACGAACGCCACTTTTGAAGCATCTAACGTCCTCTCCACCATATGTCCTCCTTGGAAAAACGAAAGCCTGCCGCACGTTCCTTTGCAGCAGGCTTCCTGCGGTTCGTGATTCGGTTTTATCGCGCCGTCAGTTGCCGGACTCGATGAGGCCGTAGTTGCCGTCCGTGCGGCGGTAGACGACGTTGACTTCTTCCGTCTCGCTGTCGCGGAACACGAAGAAGTTGTGGTCGAGCAAGTTCATCTGCATGATGGCTTCCTGGACGTCCATGGGCTTCACGACAAAACGCTTCGTCTTGACGACGGGGTACTCGGGGTTCTCGTCGCGCTTGTCGACGGGGCGCTCTTTCTCCTGCTCGTCGAAGACTTCCGTCTTGAAGCCGCCGTTGCGGAAGCGGCGCTCGAGCTTCGTCTTCTGCTTGTGGATCTGGCGCTCGAGCTTCTCGACGACGAGGTCGATCGACGTGTACATATCCATCGTCGCTTCCTCGCCGCGCAGCACGACACCGCCCTGCACGGGGACCGTCACCTCGACGATGTGGCGGCCTTTCGACACGGTGAGCAGCACCGTGATCTCGCCGACCTTCTCGAAGTACTTCGTGACCTTGCCGACGCGCTTCTCCACGTACTCGCGGAGCGAAGGAGTGATCTCGATATTTTTGCCTCTGATCGTGAATGTTGCCATAAGACACATCCCCTTTCTTGTGATCTGTGCTTATACTGCTATTATTCGATAGCATGGGGGAAATTCCTTCTTGAAATTCTGCTTGCTTGCAAAAAATTTTCTGAATTTATGAAACGCGCGTCGGGCCGAAAAAATGTTGCCGCGCGTTTTTTCCCGCGCACGAAAAAAGCTCCCCGCGCGGGGAGCTTTCCGTCTTGCTCGTTTTGTTATGCGGCGCTCAAGCCGTCTTGATGACGTTCGCCGCCTGCGGGCCGCGCGCGCCTTCGACGATGTCGAACTCGACGTCCTGCCCTTCGTTGAGCGTCTTGAAGCCTTCATCCTGGATCGCGGAGAAATGGACAAACACATCGTCACCATCTTCGCGCGCGATGAAGCCGTAACCTTTTTCTGCACTGAACCATTTTACTTTGCCGACCATGATGATTCCTCCTAAAGATGCTCTGTGCAGCTGTCAGCGCTTGCCGTCCGTCATCCGTTTCGCGCGTGTGCTACATAGCTTATTATAAGGTTTCGCGTCGGCTGTGTCAACGTGTGAGTGAAAGGTTTCGTTTTCGTTTTCACGCTAGTGAAACAATGAACGCATGCTCAGAGGACTTTCGAGAGGAAGTCCTGCGTGCGTTTTTCCTTCGGGTGGTTGAAGACGTCCTCGGGCGTTCCCTGCTCGAGGATCTTGCCGCCGTCGACGAACAGCACGCGGTCGCCGACTTCGCGCGCGAAGCCCATTTCGTGCGTGACGATGACCATCGTCATGCCTTCTTCGGCGAGGCTCTTCATGACGTCGAGGACTTCGCCGACCATCTCGGGGTCGAGCGCCGACGTCGGTTCGTCGAACAGCATGACCTTTGGCTTCATCGCGAGCGCGCGCGCAATGGCGACGCGCTGCTGCTGGCCGCCCGAGAGCTGCGCGGGATAGCTCGCGGCCTTGTCGGCGAGGCCGACGCGGGCGAGCAGCTGCTTCGCCGTCTCCTCAGCTTCCGCCGCCGCAATCTTTCGGACTTTCATCGGCGCGAGCATGATGTTTTCGAGGACGGTCATGTGCGGGAACAAATTGAAGCGCTGGAAGACCATGCCGACTTCCTTGCGCACGTCGTTGATGTTCGTCTCGCCGTCGAGCACGATGCCGTCGACGGCGATCGAGCCCTCCGTCGGCACTTCGAGGAAGTTGATGCAGCGCAGGAGCGTGCTCTTTCCGGAGCCCGAGGGGCCGATGATAACGACGACTTCTTTTTCCTTGATGTGGAGGTCGATGCCCTTCAGGATGTGGGCGTCGCCGAACGATTTATGAAGGTTCTCAATGTCGATCATCAGGGTTGTACCTCTTTTCCAGGAATGCGACGAGGCGCGAAATCGTCAGCGTCATGATGAGATAGATGATGGCGACGCTGAACCAGATCTCGAGCGAGGCGTACGTCTTCGCGATGATGAGCTGGCCGCGGCGCGTGAGTTCCTCGAAGCCGATGACGGAGACGAGGGACGAGTCCTTCAGGAGCGCGATGAATTCGTTGCCGAGCGGCGGGATGACGCGCTTCATGGCCTGCGGCACGATGATGTAGCGCATCGTCTGCGTCCACGTCATGCCAAGCGAGCGGCCGGCCTCCATCTGGCCGTCGTCGATGGACTGGATGCCGGCGCGGACGATCTCTGCGATGTACGCGCCGGAGTTGATGCCGCACGAGCCGACGGCCGCGACGTACGGGTCGATGCGCTGCCCTGTGATGACCGGCACGGCAAAATAAAACAGGAAGATCTGCACGAGGAGCGGCGTGCCGCGGAAGAAGTCGACGTAGACGGCCGCGATCCAGCGGAGCGGCCGCACGCGGCAGATGCGCGCGATGCCGACGAACAGGCCGATGACGATGCCGAGCGCGACCGACATGGCCGTGATCTTGATCGTGATACCGGCGCCGAGCAGCAGCAGCGGGAACGACGTCGCGATGAGGTCGAAGTTGAAATTCATAATGCCACCTGATTCTGATTTATATTTATGCAGGATTCACAGTATTTTATTCTATTACAGCGCTACCATACTGTCAATGATAAACCATTACCATCGAGAATCCCATACGGCGCTACCCCCTCCGACCCCTTCGGGGCCACCTCCCCCAGAGGGGGAGGCAGAGGGGAGGGATTACACCCGCTCCAGCGGAAACGTCATGCAGTGCGGGCCGCCGCCCGCTTTGAGAATCTCCGTGACGGGGAGCTCGATGACCGTCATGCCATGTTTGCTGAGTTCCTCATTCACGCGCACGTTGCGCGCGAGCGACAACACGCGATGATCGCCGATGGCTTGGAGATTGCAGCCGTGCGCGAAGATCGCTTCCTCCGGCACGGGGATCACTTCGATGTCCATCTGTTTCAGGCGCGCGCGGAAGGCTTCCGGCAGTCCGTCGACGTAGCCGACCGCGAGATGATCGTCGACGAGGTTGAAGCACATATCGAGGTGCAGATACGCCTCCGGCCCCGGCACGGGCAGCACCTCGTAGCCGTACGGCGCGAGGCCGTCACGGATTTCTTCGTAGCCGCGCGCATTCGTCCGCGCGAACATGCCGAGCGCGATCGTGTGCTCATCGAGGAACATGAAGTCGCCGCCCTCGAAGAGGCCTTCCTTCACGCGGGCGATGACCGGCACGCCGAGCTCGTGCATTTTTGCAGCGTAATCGGTGTGCTCTTGGAAGCGCAGCGGCTCGCGGAAGCGTCCGAGGATATATCCCTCGCGCACGCAGCCGCCGAAGTCGCGCGCAAAGACCGAGTTCGGACGGTTCTCATCTGGTTCGAGAAATTCCGTCGCGATGCCGGCATCGTGGTAGGCCTGCACAACGAGCGCGTGCTCGGCAAGCATCTTCGCGACGTCCAGCTCCGACGCCCACTTGCGGGCGATCTCATTGATGGGCGCGGCCTTCAAATACTGAGGTTTTGAGAGGAGGACTTTCTTTAGTACGCCCGTTCCGTTTTTGACAAACATATCTTCATCGCTTCCTTCACAGTTTTATTCCTGAGAATTGTTCAGCCCTACCTCCGCCACACCCACCACCGCTTCGCGGTCCCCCTCCCTCGGTGAGGGAGGCAAAAGGTTGCCGGATCGTCTGATGCATCGCTTCCCTGTCCAGCGGATGAGAGCGCGTCCGAACGCCCCTCCGCCCGCTTCGCCTTCACGGCCGCGACGAGCTGTTCATAGCTCATGACCTGCGGCTCAAACTTCGGCGGCAGGACGGGCTGCTGTGAGAGCCTTGCATATTGCGTCGCTTCGTTGTCGATGCGCTTTGCAACGTGCTGCATGGCGTTCCTTGTGATATCAAGAAATTCCTCGAGCACGTCCGCCGCGCTTTTCGCGTGGACGAAAACATTAAAATACGTCCACGCTTCCTGCGCTGTCTGGACGTTGTACGACGGCTTGAGGTCTTTCATTTTCAGCACGGACGGCGGCAGCGTGTACTCGCCGCGATAGCCGTCGCAGAGCTCCGTGTTGTAATTCACGGCCTGCACGACGTCCGCGGCCGCGACGCTCGCGTCAAAGCCCTCGAAGCATTGGCCGACGTGCGTCTCGCAGCCGCGGATGTAGACGCACGGCAGGAGCTTGCCGACAGCGCCTGCGTAGAGATAGCGATGCGGATCGCCGTCGTACAGCGGGCACGTGTAGTCGTTGTTGATGGCAAAGAGATACCGGAGGCCGAGCCGCTCGCGCAGGTCGTCCAGCACGTCGAGCCCGCGCAGGATGCCCGTGTGCTCGTTCTCCTCGACGCAGTTCAGCGAGAGCACGACCGTGCCGGCGAACGTGTCCGTGTGCTCGCTCAAATGCTTCAATAATACGAGAAACACGGCGTCGCCGCTCTTCATGTCGCACGCGCCGCGCCCGGGCATCCAGTCGCCCGTCGCGAGGTCGGTGCGCACGGCCTCGGGCAGGCCGCCCGCCAGCAGCCGCTCGAGCAGCTCGTCCGGTTCGGTCGCGTACGGTTCGAGCGCGCCGAAATCTTCCGTGCCGACCGTGTCGATATGGCCGTGCCAGAGGATCGCGCGGCTCGCATCGCCGCCCGCTTTCGTCCCGCGCACATAGGCGAAGACGTTCTCCCGCCCGAGCGCTTCTGCTTCAGACAAGTGATGCGACACGACGCCGATCGCGAGACGAAACGCTTGCGCGAGCCGCGCGACCGCCCGGCTGATGCGCCCCCAGCCGAACAGCATGAGACGCCGCCCGGCGAGGCGGTGCAGCCCCGCCTCTGTCTCGAACTGCCAGGCGTATCGCTCCTGCACGTGCTGGTCGTACGCCTTGAGATGGCGCGCGAGCGCGAGCAGCAGCGCCATCGTGTGCTCGGCGACCTCCGTCGTGCAGTAGTCCACGACGTTCGTCACCGTGATGCCGAGCTCTTTCGCCGCCGCGAGGTTCACCGTACCGTAGCCCGTCGCATGGATCGAGACGATGCGGAGCCGCCGCGCTCCAGCGAGCACTTCGCGCGTCAGCGGCAAAAAAGCCGTCACGAGCGCGTCGGCCTCGGCGAGCGCGCTTTGGAACTGCTGCGGCGAGGCGTATGGCACGACGCGCACGACGGCATCGGGATGCACGCGCTCGATCTGCGCTTTCTGCCACGCATAGCTTTCATCCATCGACTGCGGATAATCACAAAACAGCACGTTCATCGGCCATCTCTCCATTCCTGTGTGCGAGGATGTCCCGCGTCGCCTGGACGACGGCGACCATTTCCTCCATCGTGCCGATCGTGATGCGGATGAAATTTTCGGCGCGCCGCATCGACGGATAGTTGCGCGCGAGGATCGCATGCGCGCGCAGCGCGCGCACGTAGTCCGGCCCTGCGAGCGTCGGATGCTCGACGAAAATGAAATTCGTGCGCGACTCGAGCACGCGAAAGCCCATGCGCCGGAGCGCCCCGATCGTGTAGTCGCGCGCAAGCTCGACGTCGTAGACGTGCGACTCGAGATAGACCTGGTCCTCGAATGCCGCGCAGCCGACGGCCGCCGTGATGTCGCTGATGTTGTACGGATTCATGACGCCGCGCACGCAGTCGAGGTCGCGCATGAGCTCCGGGCAGCCGTAGGCAAAGCCGATGTGCGCGCCCGCAAGCGCGTACGCCTTCGACATTGTCTGCACGACGATCAGATTGTCGTATGTGCGGATGAGCGGCAGGCAGCTTGGATTGTGAAAATCGACGTACGCCTCATCGACGACGACGATGCGGTTCGGGTCCGCCGCGACGATGCGCTCGATGTCGCTGACCGGCAGGAGATAGCCCGTCGGCGCGTTCGGGTTCGCGATCACGATGTGGCTCGTTTCCTTGCAGAGCGCGTCGACATCCATCGTGAAATCCGCGCGCAGCGGCACGGTGTGGTGCTCGATGCCGAGGCCGACGGCAAGGCTCTCATAGTAACCGTACGTGATGTCTGGGTAGCAGACGCTTGCGTGCTCGAAGAACGTCAAAAAGATCCAGCCGAGGATCTCGTCCGAGCCGTTGCCCGCGACGATCTCTTCCGGCCGCACGCCGTGGATCTCGCCCGCGAGGTGGCGCAGCTCGTACGCCGTCGGCTCCGTGTAGCGGCCGAGCGCTTTCATGCGCGCACCTGCCAGCACGCGCCGCACGCCCGGCGCCGGCTCGCACGACGTCTCGTTCGCGTTCAGCTTGATGTACGCCCGGTCCTTCGGCTGCTCGCCAGGGATGTACGGGGTGATGTCACGGTATCTCGGGCTCAAGAAGCGGCTGCTCATGATTGTATTCCTCCCTAAAAAAGCGCCGCACTGCAAGAGCAAAAACTCTTGCAGGCGACGCTGCCTGAAAAAAGATATGTGGGATTCGGAAAAATGCATTTAATTCCTTGTTGTGTTTAGTATAATCGAAACCGTTTCCTGCGTCTATGTACAAATCACCAAAATTTCGCCGATATTTTCGCCGAATATCCAAAAATCCTTGTAGATTCCGCAAAACTGTCCTATGATAAAGGAAACTCATCCTTTCCGAAAGGAATGTTGCCCTCATAATCCGACTGAAAGAGCTCCTGGAGCTGCCGATCTTCCAAAACTTCCGCCTCATCGCCGGCTACACGGGCCTCTCACGCGAGGTGCGCAACGTCGACATCCTCGAATACGAATGGCTCAGCCGCAACTTCGACGTCTTCAGCCCCGACGACCTCGTGCTGACGTCGCTGTTCTTCGCGAAGGACGAGCCCGCGCTCATCCTCTCGAGCTTCGAAAAACTCGCGGCGCGCGGCGTCACGGCCATCGCCGTCAAGACCGTCTTTTACACGGAGCTCCCTGAAGATGTCATCGCGTACTGCGATGCGCACGACCTGCCGCTGTTCCTGTTTGACGGCGCGTTCATGGAAGACATCATCGTCAATTTCAACGACGTGCGGAAACTCGAGCAGAGCCACCGCGAAAGCGAGCGGCAGATCCACGACCTCCTCGCGCCCGCACGCACGCCGTACGCCATCGAGGCCGCCGTGCGCGAGATCAACGCTTCGTTCCAGAACTACGTCACGGCGTTCTACCTCATCCACCGCCGCTACCCCGGCTCGCCACGCGAAGTCACCTCGTTCCTCGCGCGCCTCACGTACAAGCAGTACAGCCGCCGCCAGCTCGACAACGTCACATACCGCAAATACCAGAACGGCCTCCTGATCCTCTACACCACGCGCGAACCAGCGCTCGACGCGCCGCCCGAGCAAATCGCGCAGAAGCTCCTCGCCCGCTATGACACGCGCCTCTCCGACTTCCATTGCGGCAGCAGCGAGACGCTGCCGACGTTCCGCGCGCTGAGGGCCGCCATCCAGCAGGCCATCGACGCCTGCCAGATTGCCCGTGCTACGGATGCGCCCGCAAATTACGCGGGGCTCGGCATCCAGCGCCTGCTCTTCCCCATGAGCCGCGACGAGCCGCTGCGCCGCCTCGCCGAAGACGTCGTCGCCACGTTGCAGCAATACGACGAAAAATACACATCGAACCTCCTCGACACCTGCCGCGCCTACATCGCGCATCACGGCGAAATCAGCAAAACCGCCGCCACACTCTACCAGCACCCCAACACGATTCGCTACCGCCTCAAGAAGGCCGAAAGCCTGCTCGCCCCCGTCCTCGGGACAGAAGATGTATACGAGCAGCTGTATTTCCTGTTGCGGTTGCAGGAACTCGGGAAATGAAAATGGACTCCCGCGCGGGAGTCCATTTTCATTCATTTATATAGTTTTTCGCACTCTTACTTCTTCGCGCCGCCGAACCATTTCGCGTAAATCTTGTCATACTCGCCGTTTTCCTTCAACGTCTTCAGCGCTGCGTTAATCTTGTCGGCGAGCTCCTTGTTGTCCTTCGCGACGGCGATGCCGTAGTCTTCGGCCGTCAGCATGTCAGGCAGTTCCTTGACGTCCGTCTGGCCGCTCTTCGTGATGAAGTATTCGCTGACCGGACGGTCGTTCACGACCGCATCGGCGCCGCCCGTCTTGAGCTCCATGAAGCAGTCGGCCGGCGTGTTGAACTCCTTAACCTCGACGCCCTCGATCTTCTTGACCTCGTTCGCGCTCGTCGTGCCGATCTGGACGGCGACCTTGTGGCCTTTGAGGTCTTGGAATTTCTGGATAGCCTGCTCATCCTTGCGGACAACCATCGTCAGGCCGGACTGGTAATACGGATCGGAGAACGTGACGTTCTGCTTGCGCTCGTCATTGATCGTCATGCCGGAAATCAGCACGTCGACCGTCTTCGCCTGCAACGCCGGGATCAGACCGTCGAAGCCGATGTTCTGGATCTCGACCTCGGCGCCCATCTCCTTGCCGATGGCGCGGATGAGATCCATGTCAAAGCCCTGATACTCTTTCTGGCCTTCATCCTGGAACTCGAACGGCGCGAAGTCGATGGCCGAGCCGACCTTGAGCGTGGCCGGCGCGCCCGAGCTGCTGCCCGAAGACGACGGCGCGGCCGCCTGCTGCCCGCCGCAGCCGACGAGCGTCATGACCGAGGCGACACAGAGCGCGCCCGTGACGAGGAGTTTTTTCCACTGGAACATGAGGATCCCCACTTTCTTTCATTCACACAGGATACAAAAGAGCCCACGGAAATCGTCCGTGGGCTCCGTTGCTCATCTACATTCGTTATTATAGCACGAAAATCCATTTGTGCAAGACACGCGTTCATTATTTTGTACAAAAATTTTCGTGTGCCTGGAAACGTGTTCAGCGGATGCGACCGTCGTCGAGCTGGATGTTCGTGATGATGCGGCCGAGGCGCAGGCCGGAGAACAGGTTCCAGCACCATTTGAGCGCAACCGTGAAATTCGTGTGCGCACCGGCGAGGCGCATGAGATGCACGATCATCCAGCCGACCCAAGCGAAAAATCCTTTCATCTTGAAGCTGCCGTTCTGGATGACGGCGCGGCCGCGGCCGATCGTCGCCATCGTGCCGAGGTCTTTGTAATGGAACGCCTCGAGCGCTTCGCCGCGGATGCTGTGCATGATGTTTTTCGCGCAGACAAGCGCGCCCTGTGTCGCGACCGGCGCGATCGTCGCGAGCGGACGCTTCATGCCCTCCAGCTGGAAGTGCGCGCAGTCGCCGATGGCAAACACGCGGTCACTGCCCTTGACGAGCAGGTTTTCCTCCGTGACGATGCGCCCGCCGCGGTCGACCTCGGCGCCGCACTTCGCGATGAACGGCACAGCCTTGACGCCGGCCGCCCAGATGACGGTCTTCGTCGGGATGACGTCGCCGCTCTTGAGCTTCAGGTTGTTGCCGTCATTGTCCATGACCTGCGTGTCGAGCAGGACTTCCACGCCCTTCTCGCGCAGCACGCGTACGACTTCGTCCTGGAGATCCTGCGTCAGCATCGGCAGCACATGCGGCGTCGCCTCGATGAGCTTGACGCTGACTTCATCGAAGTTCAGATGATGAAATTCTTTTTTCTGCACGTTGACGAGCTCTGCGAGCGCGCCGGCTTCCTCGATGCCCGTCGGGCCGCCGCCGACGACGACGAACGTCAGCATGCGGCGGCGTTCCTCCTCGCTGTCCTCGCGCTTGTTCGCGCGCTCGAACATGTGGAGCACATGATTGCGGATATGGAGCGCTTCCTGCAGCGTCTTCATGCCGTACGAATTTTTCTCGACGCTCTCCATGCCGAAGAAGTTCGTCGTCGAGCCAGCTGCGAGCACGAGGTAGTCGTACGAGACCTCGCCGTGGTTCGTCAGCAGTACGCGGCGCGCCTGGTCGACGCCCTGCGCCTTCGCCATGAAGAACTCGACGTTCGGCGTATCGCGGAAGAACGAGCGCACGGGGTATGCGATCTCATCCTCGGACAGCACGGCCGTCGACACCTGATAAAGCAGCGGCGCGAACAGCTGGAAATTGTGGCGGTCGACAAGCGTGATCGTGACGTTCTCTTTCGCGAGCGTCTTCGCGAGCTTGATGCCGCCGAATCCGGCACCGACGATGACAACGTGAGGTTTCTTCTGCTCTGGCATGGATAACATCCTCCTAGGCTCTCTTGCTTCCCATTTTAATCCCTGATGTAATCTTTTCGTGCAATCCTTCACGTGCTTTTCTTCACGTGAAAGTTGTCACTTTCTTCTGATGGGGCTTATGATAGCATAATTGCAGGAAAAAGCAAGTGAAAAATTCCACTTTCTCGGAAAATAATTGTTTCTTCTATATCTATGACTGTTATCTTGTACACTACGTGAAAAGAAGTACAATCGCGACCGCCAAAGTACAGCAGTCTCCTGCACAATCGTGCATCCATCGAATTACCATGCATTCATATATGTTTTAACGAAAATCTAGTTGACAACTTCACACTTCTGTTGTACGATAGCGACAACATTTACAAAACATATCAAAACAGTATGATTCATCACGCGGGAGGCACAGATATGAAATTGACAGTCAACGGCGAACCGCTCACGATCGAGCAGCCGATCACCGTGAAAGAATTGCTCGTCGTCGCGAAGGCCGAGCAGCCGGAATATGTGACGGTGCAGCTCAACGGGACATTCGTCGACCATTCAGGCTTCGAGACGACGACGGTACAGGACGGCGACGTCGTCGAGTTCCTCTACTTCATGGGAGGCGGCGCACGATGAGTCATCTCACAAACGAACAGCTCGAACGCTATTCGCGTCACATCATCTTGAAGCAGGTCGGCGGCAAGGGACAGGAAAAGCTGCTGAATGGCAAAGTGCTCGTCATCGGCACGGGCGGACTCGGCGCGCCAGCGGCGATGTATCTTGCGGCGGCCGGCGTCGGCACAATCGGCCTCGTCGACTTCGACGTCGTCGACCTCTCGAACCTCCAACGCCAGATCATCCATCAGACGCCGGACGTCGGCAAGGCGAAAGTCGTGTCGGGCCAAGAGACGATCGCCGCGATGAATCCCGACGTCACCGTGCATACGTACAATGAGCTCGTGACGTCGGCGAACATCCGCGACATCATCCGCGATCAGGATTACGACTTCATCATCGACGGCACGGACAACTTCCCTGCGAAGTTCCTCATCAATGATGCGTGCGTGTTCGAGCAGAAGCCGTTCGTTCATGCGGGCATCATCCGTTTCCAGGGACAGCTCATGACGTACGTGCCGGATGCGGGGCCGTGCTACCGCTGCGTGTTCCCGTCGATGCCGCCGAAAGACGCCGTGCCGACGTGCCGGCAGGCCGGCGTGCTCGGCGTGATGGGCGGCGTCATCGGCACGCTGCAGGCAACGGAGGCGCTGAAATATTTGCTTGGCATCGGAGACCTCTTGAACGGCTATCTCCTGACGTTTGACGCGCTCAAAATGACGTTCCGCAAAGTCAAGATTCCACGCAATCCGCACTGCGCTGTCTGCGGCGACCATCCGACGATCACGGAGCTCGTCGACTACGAGCAGCCAGCCTGCGATTTGCGCAATCATTAAGGAGCGATGCCGATGATCATTCATCTGAAACTCGCGGATTATGTAGAAATGGTGCGCCACGCGAAAAGCGTCGCGCCCGTCGAGGACTGCGGCCTCCTCGGCGGCACGATTGACGGCGGGGAAAAACACGTCGAGCGCGTGTTTTTCCTCACGAACACCGACCACAGCCCCGAGCATTTCTCGCTCGACCCGCAGGAACAGTTCGCGGTGGTGAAAGAATTGCGCGCGCAAGGCTGGCAGCTGCTCGGCAACTGGCACAGCCACCCCGCAACGCCGTCGCGGCCGAGCGAAGAAGACAAGCGACTCGCGTTCGACAGCACGGCGAGCTATTTCATCCTTTCGCTCGCGGGCGGCGAGCCGGTGCTGAACAGTTTCCACGTCGATAAAGAAAAAAAAGTTACGAAAGAGGATTTACGCATTCATTAAGTGAGGACATGCGCGCACCCGCGAAGTGTTACAACGTACAAACTCCCCTGCCCTGCAGGGGACCCTTTCCACCGCTAACGCGGTCCCCCTTCCCCTGAGGGGAAGGCTGCAGAAAATAGGAGGAGAGCACGATGGCAGTAGATTACAAGGAACTCAAGAAAGGCGGCTTCATGCGGCAGAAACAGAAAGATTGTTTCGCCATGCGTTTGAAGTCCGTCGGCGGCCATTTCACGGCGGCGCAGCTCGGCACGGTGCAGCACGTTGCTGAAAAATTTGGCAAGGGCTATGTGCATCTGACGAGCCGCCAGGGCATCGAGATCCCCTACATCAAATTGCAGGACATCGACGATGTGAAAGCGGCGCTCGCCGCCGGTGGCGTCTCCGTCGGCGTCTGCGGGCCGCGCGTCCGCACGATCACGGCCTGCCAGGGCGCGGCGACGTGCCCGTCCGGCCTCATCGACACGGTGAAGCTCGCAAACGAATTCGACAAACGTTACGGCGGCAAGGAACTCCCGCACAAGTTCAAATTCGGCTTCACGGGCTGCCACAACAACTGCCTGAAGGCCGAGGAAAACGACATGGGCATCAAGGGCGGCGTGCTGCCTCGCTGGACGAGCGATGCGTGTATCTACTGCGGCGTCTGCGGCGCCGTCTGTCCGGAACAGGCCATCACAGTCGACAAGGCGGCGCAGACGGTCACGTTCGACAAGGCGAAATGCGTCTACTGCGGCAAGTGCATCAAGAGCTGCCCGACGGACGCGTGGACGGGCGACCATGGCTTCGTTATCTCGTTCGGCGGCCTTTACGGCAACCGCATCGCCATCGGCCGTCATTTCCTGCCGATCGTATTCGAAGAAGAGAAACTGTATGAAATCGTCGACGTGACACTGAAATTCTTCGAGGAGCACGCGAAGCCGAGCGAGCGCTTCGCAAACTGCCTCGACCGCGTCGGCTGGGACAAATTCCAAAAAACTGTGGAGGCTGTGTTATGAGTGCAACCGTGGATGAAACCATCGACATCACCGATGTTGTCTGCCCGATCACGTTCGTCAAGGTCAAAGTCGCCCTCGAAGACCTCGAGGACGGCCAGCGGCTCGGCGTCCATCTCAATGACGGCGAGCCGATCCAGAACGTGCCGCGCAGTCTGAAGGACGAAGGACACAAGGTGCTGTCCGTCGACAAGAACGACGATGGCACGTGGGACCTCGTCGTGGAAAAAGGCGGGCTATAATCCCCCCTAGCCTCCCTCTCAGAGGGAGGACAGGCGCGGAGCGTAGCGCAGCGCCAGGTGGGAGTCGCTTGCACTTCATAACAATACACACGTTGTAACAAATCGCCGGTGCGCGCACGCCCCAAACGTGTTGTGGTCGTGAGCGTTTTGCGCCTATTGAAAAAGCAAACATATATGTATTTAAAAGGAGTGAACAAACATGAAAGCGAAGAAATGGCTGGCTGCAGCGGCGGGTCTTTTGATGATGACAGGGGTGCTCGCGGGCTGCGGCGGCAGCGATCCGCAGGCGTCGTCCTCGGGCAGCGCGGACGGGCAGACGTTCCTCAACGTCTCGTACGACCCGACGCGCGAGCTGTATCAAGCATTCAACGAAAGCTTCTCGAAGAAGTGGACGGACGAGACCGGCGAGCATGTGAACTTCACGCAGTCGCATGGCGGCTCGGGCAAGCAGGCGCGCTCCGTGCGCGAAGGCCTCGAAGCTGATGTCGTGACGCTCGCGCTCGCGTATGACGTGGACGAAATCGCAGCGACGGGCCTCATCGACAAGGATTGGATCAAGAAGTCCCCGAACAACTCCGCGCCTTACACGTCGACGATCGTCTTCCTCGTGCGCAAGGGCAATCCGAAGAACATCCACGACTGGGACGATCTCGTCCGCGACGGCATCGAAGTCGTGACGCCGAACCCGAAGACATCCGGCGGCGCGCGCTGGAACTACCTCGGCGCGTGGGCATATGCGGAGAAAAAATTCAATGGTGACGAGGGACAAATCAAAGGCTTCATCAAGAAGCTGTTCCAGAACGTCGTCGCCCTCGACTCCGGTGCGCGCGGCGCGACGACATCGTTCGTCCAGCGCGGCCAGGGCGACGTGCTGATCGCGTGGGAGAACGAAGCGCTGCTCTCCGTGCAGGAAGCGCCGGACAAGTACGAGATCGTCGTACCGTCGCTGAGCATCCTCGCCGAGCCGTCCGTCGCCGTCGTCGACGAAGTCGTCGACCAGAAAGGCACGCGCAAAGTCGCCGAGGCGTACATCAATTACCTCTACTCGAAAGAGGGCCAGGAAATCGCCGCGAAGAATTTCTACCGCCCGCGTGACGAAGAAGTCGCTGCGAAGTACAAAAACGTCTTCCCCGCCCTCACGCTCGTGACGATTGACGACGCGTTCGGCGGCTGGCAGAAAGCGCAGAAGGAACATTTCGCTGATGGCGGGACGTTCGATCAGATTTATGAAAAACACTAACCCCACCAGCCTCCCTCTCAGAGGGAGGGGGACCGCGAAGCGGTGGAGGGAGTCCCTTGTAGAACGTATCAATCAGTACGTCGTTACTTCCGCGGGTGCGATAGAGAAAGAGGCGATTCGATGCGATTAACGAACCATGTAATCCCGGGCTTCCGCTTCACGTTCGGCATCACGTTCTTTTACCTCTCGCTCATCCTCCTCTTGCCGCTCGCGGCGTTCCTGCTGTATTCCAGCGGCATGGGCATCGAGAAATTTTGGGGCGTCGTGACGGACGTGCGCGTGTTTCATGCGTATGAAGTCAGCTTCGCCACGTCGCTGGCAGCGGCGCTCGTCAATGCGATGTTCGGGCTCGTGCTCGCCTGGGTGCTCGTGCGTTACGACTTCCCGGGCAAGCGCGTGCTCGACGGCCTCATCGACCTGCCATTCGCACTGCCGACAGCCGTCGCGGGCATCGCGCTGACGACGCTCTATGCGGAGAATGGCTGGCTTGGCCAGTTCTTCTATGCGGCGGGCATCCCATCGGCGTTCTCATGGCTCGGCATCACGATTGCGCTGATCTTCGTCGGCATCCCATTCGTCGCGCGCAGCGTGCAGCCTGTGCTACGCGACCTCGACCCGAGCCTCGAGGAAGCGGCGACGATGTTTGGCGCATCGCCATGGCAGACATTCTGCCGCGTGATTTTTCCCGAGCTCGTATCGCCGCTTCTCACCGGCTTCGCGCTCGCGTTTGCGCGCGGCATCGGCGAGTATGGCAGCGTCGTCTTCATCGCGGGCAACCTGCCATATGAGACGGAAATCGCGCCGCTCCTCATCATGGCAAAGCTCGAACAATTTGACTATCAGGCGGCCGCGGCGATTGCGATCGTCATGATGGCGCTGTCATTTGCCATCTTGCTCATCTTGAATGGCTATCAGCGACTGCGCATGCATCGGCAGGGGGTGTGATGGATGCAAAAGAAAAAAGGCGTGCTCGCCTGGGCGCTCATCGCGCTCGCGGCGCTGTTCCTGCTCGTCATGCTCGTGCTGCCGCTCGTGCTCGTCGCGAGCGAGGCACTGGCGAAAGGCTGGCAGGCGTATCAAGAGGCCATCACGGAACCATTTGCCGTCAAGGCGCTTTCTCTGACGCTCGAAGCGACCGTGCTGGCCGTCGCGCTCAACACGGCGTTCGGTCTCGCCTCGGCGTGGCTGCTGACGAAATATGATTTCCACGGCAAATCGCTGATCGGCTCGTTCATCGACCTGCCATTTGCGATCTCGCCCGTCGTCGCCGGCCTGTTCTTCGTCATGCTGTTTGGCCGCATGAGCCCTCTTTATCCGTTCCTGCGCGCCGAGCACATCGCGATCGTCTTTGCCGTGCCGGGCATCATCCTCGCGACAATTTTCGTGACATTCCCGTTCATCACGCGCGAGCTCGTGCCCGTCATGGAGGCGCAAGGCCGCGACGAAGAGGAAGCCGCTGCGACATTTGGCGCAAATGGCTTGCAGATCTTCCGCCATGTCACGCTGCCGAACATCAAGTGGGCGCTTGTCTATGGCGTCATCCTCTGCACGGCGCGCGCCATGGGCGAATTTGGTGCCGTGTCTGTCGTCTCCGGCCATATCCGTGGCAAGACGAACACGCTGCCTTTACACATCGAGATTCTTTACAACGAATACAATTTCACGGCGGCATTCGCCGTCGCATCCATCCTCGTGCTGCTGGCCGTCGTCATCCTCGTCCTCAGGAACCTCGTCGAGTGGCGCGCGAAAAGGGGGCTCACCCATGCCGAATAACATCGAGGTCCAGCTCGACCATATCAACAAAACCTTCGGCTCGTTCCAAGCGAGCAGTGATGTGTCGTTTGCCATCGAAAAAGGCCGCCTCATCGGCCTGCTCGGCCCGTCGGGCTCGGGCAAGACGACGATTCTGCGCATGATCGCGGGACTCGAGGCACCAGACAGCGGCGACATCTTCATCGGCGGCCGCCGCGTCAACGACGTACCCGCCGGCAAGCGCGGCATCGGCTTCGTGTTCCAGAACTACGCACTGTTCCGTCACATGACCGTGCGCGAAAATGTGGCGTTCGGCCTGAAGATCCAGAAAGCCCCGAGCGCGAAGATCAAAGAACGTGTCGATGAACTGACAGAGCTCGTCGGCCTCAAGGACTTCGGCCATCGCTATCCGATGCAGCTCTCAGGCGGCCAGCGGCAACGCGTCGCGTTTGCGCGAGCGCTCGCGCCAGAGCCGGAGCTGCTGCTTTTAGACGAGCCTTTTGCGGCCATCGACGCGAAAGTGCGCAAGGAACTGCGGCAGTGGCTCAGGCAAACGATCCACAAGCTCGGCGTCACGAGCATCTTCGTCACGCATGACCAGGACGAGGCCGTCGAAGTCGCAGACGACATCATCATCACGCACCGCGGCCACGTCGAGCAGACGGGCACGCCCATCGACATCTACCAGCGGCCGCGCACGCCGTTCGTCGCCGACTTCATCGGCGAGGCCGTCCATGTGCCGGACTACACGATCTTCAAGGGCTTTGAAAACGGCACAACCTCTGGCGCACACGAAGGCATCATCCGGCCGGAATTCCTCGAGATCGGCGCGAGTGAGCGCGAAATGGTCATGCCGCTCGCAGCAGAAGAAGGCATGGTGCGCGGCGTCTATTTCCGTGGCAACAACGCGGAAATCGATGTCGACGTCAAAGGCCAGCTCCTCAAGGGCACGCGCAGCCTCGAAAAACCGCCACTCCACGAAGGCGACACGGCGCGTGTCTTCATCCACCGCATCTACAGCTTTGCTGGCGGCCGCACGGAAATCCTCGAAAACCGCGCGAAACAGACGAACTCCGTCGTAATCTGAGGTGATATCTTTGAAAACCATCGAGAAACACGCTGACGTACTGATCATCGGCGGCGGCGCGGCTGGCTGTTTTGCGGCGATCATGCTCGCAAAGCAGCATCCAGACCTCTCCGTCCTCGTGCTCGAAAAAGCCGGCCTCAAGCGCAGCGGCTGTCTCGCGGCGGGCGTCAATGCCCTGAACGCCTACATCACGCCCGGCCATGTGCCGCAGGACTACGTCGATTACGCCAGCAAGGACGCGGACGGCATCGTACGCGAAGACCTGCTGCTGCAGATGAGCGAGGGGCTGAACGACGTTACGCGCGAAATCGAACAGCTCGGCCTCGTGATTCTCAAGGACAAAGACGGCAACTATGCCGCGCGCGGCTGGCGCAACCTGAAGATCAACGGCGAGAACATCAAGCCGATTCTCGCGAAGGCCGTGCATGCGGCGAAAAACGTGGATGTCCTCGAACACGTCAACGTCGTCGACCTGCTCAAGGACACGGACGGCCATGCGGCCGGCGCTTGGGGCATCGCGCTGCGCGACGAGACTCTTGTGTATGTTCGTGCCAACGCCGTCATTTGCGCGACGGGCGGCGCGGCGGGTCTCTACCGCCCGAACCACCCGGGCGCGGCGCGCCACACGATGTGGTATCCGCCGTTCAACACGGGCGCGGGCTACGCCATGGGACTGCGCGCGGGTGCGGAAATGACGAGCTTCGAGATGCGCTTCATCGCGCTCCGCTGCAAGGACACGATCGCGCCGACCGGCACGCTCGCGCAAGGCGTCGGCGCACCGCAAGTCAATGCGCGCGGTGAAAAATATCAAGACCAGTACGGCAACACGACGTCCGAGCGCCTCTATGCCGTCGTCAGCGAGAACCTCGCCGGACGCGGCCCGTGTGCCCTTGAAACGCAGGGCATCACGGAAGTGCAAGAGGCATCGCTCGAAAAAGCCTACCTCAACATGGCGCCCGCGCAGACGATGAAGTGGCGCGAGACCGGCCTCGGCCC
>NZ_JALFCU010000022.1 GCF_022771645.1 Selenomonas sp. | reverse complement strand
ATGCGCGATACCGTGTCGCTCGCCGTCAGCACGGCCGCGCCGAGGAGCGCCGCGCCCGGCAGGAGGAAACGATAATCCGTGCCGAGCAGCAGCCGCGCCGCATGCGGAACGATGAGTCCGACGAAACCAAGGAGGCCGACGACGGACACGGAGCTCGCCGCGAGGAGCGCCGCGACAGCCGTCATGACGATGCGCGTGAGCTCGACGCGCAGGCCGAGGCCGCGCGCCATCTCGTCGCCGAGCTGCAGGATATTGAGGTGCCGCGCGCCGAGAAATGCGAGGCACGCGCCGACGAGCGCATACGGCCAGAGCATCGCGACGTGCGGCCAGCTGCGCGCCGAGAGGCCGCCGACCATCCAGAGGAGCGCGCTGTGCACGCGGTCGCTGTAAAGAATCATGAGCGCCGAGATGCCTGCGCCGAGGAACGCCGAGACGGCGACGCCCGCGAGGATGATGCGCACGGGACGGATGCCGTTCTTCCACGCGAGCAGGTAGATGAGCACGGCCGCGCCGAGCGCGCCGATGAACGCCGCCGGCGTCACGAGCGCGCCATATTCCGGCGCGAGCAGCAGCACGAGGATGCCCGTGAGTCCCGCACCGGACGAGATGCCGATGATGTGCGGATCGGCGAGCGGGTTTTTCATGACGGCCTGCAGGATTGCACCCGAGAGCGAGAGGTTCACGCCGACGAGCAGCGCGACGATCGTGCGCGGCAATCGGATGTTCATGAGGATCTGCGCGTGCGTCCCCTGCTCGCCTGCAAGCGCGCCGAGAATCTCCGCGAGCGGAATCTCGACCGAGCCCTTCATGATGGAAAACACGGCGGCCAGACACACCAAGACGGCAAATGCCGCGAGGAGCAACATTTGCCGTCCGTGCGGGATGCCCCGCGTCACTTGAACGCCTCAGGATAGACGAGCTTCGCCATCGTCTCGACAGCTTCCGGATAGTGGATGCCCGGGCTCAGGAGGAACAGGTCTTGCGGCAGGTAAAAGAGTTTCTTCTGCTGGATGGCAGGAATCGTCTGCCACGCGGGATTCTCCGCAATCGTCTGCTCCATCGACGCTTTGATTTCTTCGATCTTGCCCATGCTCGTGACAAAGATGATTTCCGGATTCTGCTGCACGAGCGTTTCGAGGCTGTACGGCGCGGCATCCGGATTCTTCTCGAGCGGCGTGGAGCCCGACGCGACGTTCTCCCAGCCGAGCATCTGCGTCACGCTGCCCGCGATGCTGCCGTCGAGCTGCACTGTGAGACCCTGGTTCGTGCTGTGGAGGATGGCGACGCGGTGTTTGTCCTGCGGGATTTTCTTGACGATGGCGTCGATTTTTTCGTCCATCGATTTCACGAGCGCGTCGCCTTTCGCCGTGTTGCCCGTGACCTGCGCGAAGATCTTGACCATGTTCTTCACATCGTCATAGCTCTTCATATCGACGACGAGCGTCTTGACGCCGCTCTCTTCGAGTGTCGCGACGAGCTTCTCGTTCATGCCCTTGTTGATGATGACGAGGTCCGGCTCGCATGCGAGCACTTTTTCCGTGTCGATCTGATAGACCTTGCCGACGGACGCCTTGTCCTTCGCATAGTCCGGCATCTGCGTCTTCGAGTCCGGACGGCCGACGACGTCACCGCCGACTTCATGCAGCGGCTCGAGGAACGACGCCGACGTCACGACGATGCGTTCCGGCTTTTTCTCGAGCACGACCGTGCGGCCCATGGCATCGTCGATCGTCGCGAATGCCGCCGACGAGCTCGCGGACGACGATGCGCCCTGCGGCGCGCCGCCGCAACCCGCAAACACGAGCAGCAGGCAGCCAATCAGGAAACCGAGCACCAAGCGTTTCATAAAGAATGTGCCTCCTAAAAACAATCAGTCTTTGCGCGTGAGGATGGTCGAAAGATAATTGAGCTTTTCGCCCTTGTGCGCGGAAATATCGTCGATGATGCGCTCGTCCGGCAGGCCGGCGCGGCTCACGAGCACCGCCTGTTTCGCGAGGTTGTGCTTTTCGAGGAGTTCCGTCACGTCATCGGAGTTTTTGTAGACCTTCATGAGCACGACGTTGTCCGCCGCTGCCAGCGCTTTTTCGATTTTCTCCATCGGCGCCGTCGCCGGGATGATGGACAGCACGTCGTCGCCCTCGACGATCGGGTAGCCGACCTGGCTGCCGATGGCCGCGAATGCGGGGATGCCCGGGATCGTCACGACCTGGACGTCTTCTTTTTCGAGCAGGCGATAGACGTAGATGTACGTGCTGTAAAACATCGGGTCGCCGAGCGTCAGGAACGCGACGTTTTTGCCTTGTTTCAGCAAGCCAAGGATTTCCGCCTTGTTCGCCTGCCACGCCGTATCGTCCTCGGCGAAGCCCTTCACCATCGGGAACACCTGATAGACGATCTCGATGTCCTGTTTCAAATACGGTTTCGCGATGTTCAGCGCGACGCTGCCGTCTTTCTTCTCCGTCTTCGGCGCGATGAGCACGTCCGCCGCCTCGATGGCATGGATGGCCTTGACGGTCAAGAGCTCCGGATCGCCCGGCCCGACACCGATGCCATAAAAAATCCCGCTCATGTGTACCCCCTGTTTCCAATAACTAAAATGCATGGATTCGATAGGGTTATCATACAACGAGCGGGAAATGATGTCAATCAAAATCGGCTCTGCCTGCAACACCTCAAAACACCATCTGCACGAGCCACATATAGCAGATGGTTCCGCCCGCGATCGACACGAGCATCTGCCGCCGCCAGAGATGCAGCCCCGTCGTCACGGCCATGGCGATGAGCTCAGGTGCGCCGTGCGGGTTCGCGAGGAAATCGACGTTTTTCACGCAATAGATGACGAGCATACCGAAAATCGCGGCCGGCAGCGCTTGCCCGAGATATTGGATGTACGACGGCGTCGGCTTTTTCTCCGTGAAAATCAGGAACGGGAAAAAGCGCGTGAACATCGTGCCGAGCATGCAGAGGATGACGGTGATGACCTGCTCCGTGATGGTCATACGGATGCACCAGCTTTCCGCAAGGATTTCCGCTCGATGGCGCGCCGTTCGATGGGACGGCGCAGCAGCGTGAGCGCGACGAGGATGACGATCATCGTCGGGATCAGGAAGCTGTCCACGGGGAACACGAGGCGGCAGGCGATGGTCGCGCCGAGGCCGATGAGCGCCGTGATGTGCTGGCGCTCTTTCAGCCATTGTTCGAGGAAGATGACGAGGAACAGCGCCGTCATCGCGAACTCCACGCCCGTCGTGTCAAACGGCAGCACGCCGCCCAACAGCCCGCCGAGCGCCGCGCCCGACACCCAGTAAACTTGGTTGAGGAGCGTCACGAAGAACATGAACCAGCCGCGATCGACGTCCTGCGGGATGTCCGCCGCATAATTGATGGAAAACGTCTCATCGCACATGCCGAAGATCAGGTACGGGCGCTTCCACCCGAGCCCGCGGAAACGGTCGAGCATCGCGATGCCGTAAAAGAGATGGCGCGCCTGGATGATGAGCGCAAGCAGAAGCGCCTGCACCGGCGCGAACGACGCGACGAGCATCGAGCCCGCGACGAATTCCAGCGAGCCGCCGAAAATAAACAACGCCATGAGCGCCGGATAGACGAACGAAAACCCGAGCGCGTTCATGTAAATGCCGTACGCCATGCCGAGGAACCAGAAGCCGGCGAAAATCGGGATCGTATGCGGGAACGCGGCGCGGAATGCCTTCCAAACCATAAAGGAACCTCCTAGTGATGGATTGTATCGTAACATAGTGATACTCATTATACCATCACGAAAGCAAAAAAAGAACTGCCACAGAAATATCTGCGACAGGTCTTTTTTTCATGCAATCAGATTCATTTCAACATCGCGAGCATCGTGCCGGCTGCAACAGCCGTGCCGATGACGCCGGCGACGTTCGGGCCCATGGCGTGCATGAGCAGGTAGTTGCCCGGCTTCGCCTTCATGCCGACGACCTGGCTGACGCGCGCGGCCATCGGGACGGCCGAGACGCCGGCCGAGCCGATGAGCGGATTGATCTTCCAGCCCGAGGCTCGGCACATGATCTTGCCAAAGATGACGCCGCCCGCCGTGCCGAAGATGAACGCGACGAGGCCGAGGAAGATGATCTCGAGCGTCTGCGCCGTGAGGAACTTGTCTGCGCTCATCGTCATGCCCGTGCCGGTGGCGAGGAAAATCGTGACGATGTTGCAGAGCGAGTTCTGCGCCGTATCCGAGAGGCGGTCCATGACGCCAGACTCACGGAAGAGGTTGCCGAGCATCAGCATGCCGAGGAGCGATGCGATGGGCGGCAGCAGCAAGCTGATGAGGATCGCGGCGATGACCGGGAAGCAGATGCGCTCGAACCGCGTGACCGGACGCAGCTGCTCCATGACGACCTCGCGCTCTTTCTGCGACGTGAGGAGCTTCATGACCGGCGGCTGGATCAGCGGGACGAGCGACATGTACGAATACGCCGCAACCGCGATCGCACCGAGGAGTTCTGGCGCCATGACGGACGCAAGGTAGATGGCCGTCGGGCCGTCTGCGCCGCCGATGATGCCAATGGCGCCGGCCTGCTTCTCCGTGAAGCCGAGCATCATCGCGCCGACGAGCGCGACGAAGACGCCGATCTGCGCGGCTGCGCCGAGCAGCAACGTCGACGGACGCGCGAGCAGCGGGCCAAAGTCCGTCATCGCGCCGATGCCAAGGAAGATGAGCGGCGGGAAAATCTCGAACTTGATGCCGAAGTTGATGGCCATCATGACGCCCATCTGATCAAGGAAGCCCGTGTTCGGGAAGTTCGCGAGGATGCAGCCGAACGCGATCGGGCCGAGGAGCAACGGCTCGAATTCCTTCGCGATGGCGAGGTACAGCAGCACGATGCCGACGAGGATCATGATGCCGTTGCCCATCGTGAACGAGGCAAAACCGCTGTCAGCCCAGACGGCCTGCAGCGAAATGACAAATGCATTCAAAAGTTCCATGGTGTTTCCTCCCTTCCCGCTCAGTCAAGCGTCCGCGTGACGCCGAACGTGCGGCCGGAACGCTTCCAGCCGTTGCGTTCGATGGGACGCACGGCGCGGATCTGCTGCGGCCCGTAACCGTAGCTCATGAGCGCGGCCGCGATGACGGCGATGACCTCCTGCGGCACGCCTTCCTCCACGACGGGAGCAAGCGTCGGGGCAGGCGCGGGCGCCGGGGCAGGCGCGGGCGCCGGGGCGGCTGCCTCCGGCTCCTTCTTCGCCGCTTTCGGCTTCGTCGGATCGACGTAATGGATCAGATTGATGACGAGCCCCAGAGCAATCAGGACGGCAAAGACGACCGTCATGTTGATCAGCATGATGACAAAGGGGTTTGTCGTGACGGGTTCTGACATACACTCACCTCATTTACAAAATTTGGATGATACCAGGATGTATAGAAAAATGCGCGAGCTATGGGAGGCATTCTCTCTCATAGCACTTGCATTTTCTATTATAAAGTCTTGTTTGCGCAATTTGAAATATTTTCTTAGCATTTCCATCATGCACAAAAGTTATTGTATACTATTTTCGGCAAATTGATAACAATGGGTTATGCTTCGCCGAGCATCCGCTCCGCGCGCTTCAGAAACAGGGCGCGGAACGCCGGGTATTCGCCGAGGCCGTACGGACTCACGCGCACGTCGTAGCCGGCCGCTTCGAGCCGTGACTTCCACGACGTGTCCTTGTCGCCCGCGAGGTCGTCCTGCACGTGCATGCCGCCCGTGAGGAGCAGCGGCGCGAGCAGGACGTTCTTGTGCCCTGTTTTCTCAAGACGCGTGAGCACGTCGTCGAAGTTCGGACGGTCGGACGGCTCGAGCACGCCGACGTGGATGGGAAGGCCCTCGCCGTCGATGTACGCCTGCAAGCCGTCGTAGACGGGATTGTGCGTGTGCGGCGAACCGTGCCCCATGAGCACGAGTTCTTCCTGCGGATGAACGTGGAGGTCTAAAAGCAGAGCCATCAGCACGCGCTGGTTGTCGATCGGCTTTTCGAACACAGGTCCGGCGAGGCGCAGGTCTGCGATGCGGTCTTTATATGCATCATACGCCGCGCGGATCTTCTGCTCGTATTCCTCGCCCGCCGTCAGATGCGTCGGCAGGATCAAGACTTTCGGGCAGCCATCTGTCGCAAGCTTTTCAAGCGCTTCGCCGAGCGAAGGAATCGTGACGCCTTCGTCTTCCGCGATTTTCTTGCGCAGGAACGCAGACGTGAACGCCTGCTGGATATCGTAGTCCTTGAAGCGCTCCTTCAGATCATACGCGATGCTGTCGATCGTGCACGCGCGCATCTCCTTGTCGCGCACGCCGAAGCTCGCGAGGAGGATGACGGGGCGCATCAGCCCTGCTCCTCTTTCACGACATCGGCGATGGCGTTGCAGATCGTCTCGAGCTGCGCCTGATCCGGACCTTCCGCCATGACGCGGATGAGCGGCTCCGTGCCGGACGGGCGCACGAGGATGCGGCCGTCGCTGCCGAGCTCCTGCTCGCCTTTCGCGATGGCGGCTTTGATGGCCTCGTTCGTCTCCCAGCCATCCTTCGTCGCGACTTTGACGTTGACAAGCAGCTGCGGATATGTCGTCATGAGGTTCGTGAGATCGGACGCCTTGCGGCCGCTGCGCTTCAGCGACGACAGGACCTGCAGCGCCGTGATCGGGCCGTCGCCCGTCGTGCTGTAGTCCGTGAAGATGATGTGGCCGGACTGCTCGCCACCGATCTTGTAGCCGTTCTTCAACATGTTTTCGAGCACGTAGCGGTCGCCGACCTGCGTGATCTCGGCGCGGCCGCCCGCCGCCTTGATGGCCTTGTGGAAGCCGATGTTCGCCATGACCGTCGTGACGACCGTATTGTACGGCAGCGTGCCGGCTTTGATCATGTCCTGCGCGCACATGATGAGGATGTGGTCGCCGTCGATGATCTGGCCTTTCTCGTCGACGCAGAGGCAGCGGTCGGCGTCGCCGTCGTGCGCGATGCCGAAGTCCGCATGCGTCTCAAGCACCGTGCGCTGCAGCGACTCGAGATGCGTCGAGCCGCACTTGTCGTTGATGTTCACGCCGTTCGGCAGCGCGTGGATGACCTTTACCTTCGCGCCGAGCTCGCGCAGCACGCGCGGCATGACCTGGTACGACGCGCCGTTCGCGCAATCGAGCACAATGTTCATGCCGTCGAAGCGCTCTTTGCACGTCGAGAGCACGAACTCGATGTACTGGTTCAGGAGGTCGGTGCGATACTCGATGTAGCCGACCTTGTCGCCCGACGGACGCGCAAGCGTGTCGTTCTGCTCGAGCTGGTGCACGATGGATTCGAGCTCGTCCTCGACGGCATCCGGCAGCTTGTAGCCGTCGCCGCCGAAGAACTTGATGCCGTTGTCGTGGAACGGGTTGTGCGACGCCGAGATCACGATGCCCGCTTTCGCCTTGTGACGGCGCGCGAGGTACGCGACGGCCGGCGTCGGGATGACACCCGCGAGCATGGCGCGGCCGCCCGCCGAGCAGATGCCCGCCGTCAGCGCCGCCTCGAGCATCTCGCCAGAAATGCGCGTGTCACGGCCGATGAGGATGAGCGGCTGCTCGTCCTCCTTGCCGAAATACAGCGTCGCCGCGCGGCCGAGGCGGTATGCCATCTCCGGCAGCAGCGTCACATTCGCTTCGCCGCGGACGCCGTCCGTTCCAAAAAGTCTTGCCATGGATTTTCCCCTCCATAAAATATGTTGAAAATCATCATTTTATTGATGTGAGGTACGCGAGCGCCGCTTTCAATCCGTCGACGGCCGCGCTCATGATGCCGCCCGCATAGCCGGCGCCTTCGCCGATTGGGTAGATGCCGGGCGTCTTTGCGGCGACGAATGTCGTGCGGTCGCGCACGATGCGGCACGCCGCGGACGAGCGCGTCTCGATGCCCGTCATCGGCACGTCGGGCGCGTCAAAGCCCGGAATCTTCTTGCCGAAATGCGGCAGCGCGTGCGCGAGCGTCGCCGTCACGATGCCGGGCAGGCAGTCGTGCAGGTCGCACGGCGTGACGCCCGGCCGGTACGACGGCGCGACGAGGAAATCCGTACTGCCACGTTTCCCCGCGAGGAAATCGCCAACGGACTGCACAGGCGCGAAATAGTTGCGTCCCGCAATCTCATACGCGAGCGCCTCATACTTTCGCTGGAACGCGATGCCGCCGAGCACGCCCGCGCCGAAATCATCGGGCGTGACCTGCACGAGGAGCGCCGCATTCGCGACGCCAGAATCACGCGCGTAATCGCTCATGCCGTTCGTCACGACGCGCCCCGTCTCCGAGGCCGCCGCGACGACATGGCCGCCCGGGCACATGCAGAACGAATACGCCCCGCGTCCCGTCGCACGATCTTGGAATGTCAGCGCGTAATCCGCAACGGGCAGGCGCGGATCGCCCGCGTCCGCACCGTACTGCGCGCGGTCGATGAATGCCTGCGGATGCTCGATGCGCACGCCGATGGCGAACGCTTTCGCCTCCATCTGGAGGCCTTGTTCATACAGCATCGCGTACGTGTCGCGCGCCGAGTGGCCGATGCCGAAAAACGCGGTGTCACACGCGATGCGTTCCTCGCCGTTCACGACGACTGCCGCGAGCGCGCCGCCCGCGAGCTCGATGCCCGTGACCTGCGCACCGAAGCGGATCTCGCCGCCGAGACGGATGATCTCCTTTCGGATATTTTTCACGATTGTGCGCAGGAGGTCCGTACCGATGTGCGGCTTGTGCAGGTAGCGGATTTCTTCCGGCGCACCGGCCGCGATGAACGCTTCCAAAATATCCGCGATATGCGGATCGTTCGTGCGTGTCGTGAGCTTGCCGTCAGAGAACGTCCCCGCCCCGCCCTCGCCGAACTGCACGTTCGACTGCGGCGAGAACGCGCCGCCCGACCAGAAGCGTTCGATGTCTTTATGCCGCGTGTCGACATCCTGCCCGCGTTCGAGGACGAGCGGGCACTGCCCCGCCCGCGCGAGCGTCAGCGCCGCGAACATCCCCGCAGGGCCGAAGCCCACGACGACGGGACGGCGTTCGCCGTCCGCGAGCGGACGATCGGGCACGGGCTCGTGCGGCTTTTCCACGCGCTGCGCGACATTCTTGTCGCGCCGCAAATGTGCGAGCACGTTATTCTCTGCCTTCGCGCCGTCCTTCAGCGCGACGTCGAGCTGATAGACGAATTGAATGGGCGCGCCATGATAACGCCGCGCGTCGAGCGTCTTGCGCACGATGGCGACGGACGCAACGTCCTGCGCTTTTACGCGCAATCGTTTCGCCGCGACGTCTTCGATCGCCGAAGGCGTACCGAGCGGCACGGCGGCATTTGTGATGCGGAGCATCGTCTCCTCCTTTCGCTTGAATCAAACAATCCATTTTATGCTAAAGGAAAACGCGCCGCTTGTCAATGAAAAGCCACAGAAAAAGGCTGCTGCACGATTTCGTACAGCAGCCTCGAAAGGATGTTCGCTCTCAGCGCTCGACCGTGGAACGGAGGTTGAGCTTTGCGATGATGGCGCGGTAACGCTCAATGTCCTTCTTGTAGAGGTAGCTGAGGAGACGGCGGCGATGACCGACCATCTTCAGCAGGCCGCGACGGGAATGATGATCCTTCTTGTGGACCTTCAGATGATCCGTGAGGTACTGGATGCGAGCCGTCAGAACGGCGATCTGCACCTCCGGCGAACCCGTGTCGCCCTCATGCACAGCGTACTTTGCCATGATTTCCTGTTTTGCTTCTTGCGTCAGCATGTGTGAAAAGCCTCCTGCTTCTATAAAATATGCGCCAGCGGCAAGGACGCGGCTGGAGTGGCCGGCATCTGTGCCGTGGTCTCAAACAATGGGCAGTATATCATAAGACGACCGTTTGTGCAAGCCTCAAGGCAGCTGCGCGCGCCAAATTTTTTCGGCGTTCGCCTGATCTTTTTTCAGCTGGCGCACGAGCTGGTCGACAGATGCAAATGTTTGCTCGTCACGAAGCTTCGCGAAGAAGTCGACCGTGAGCTCGTGGTCGTAGATGTCGCCATCAAAATCTGCGATGTTGACCTCGATGCGGCGCGTCCGGCCGGCGAACGTCGGATTGCTGCCGATGTTCGCCATGCCGCCGTGCCAGCTGGCGGCACCGTCCACGCGCACGCGCACGGCGTACGCGCCGTTCGGCAGCATGGCCGCATGCGCGCTGATCGGCAGATTCGCCGTTGGGAAGCCGATCGTGCGGCCGCGCCGATCGCCGTGGATGACGCGCTCGATGACACGGAACGGGTGGCCGAGGAAATCGTTCGCCTCCGCGAGATTGCCGTCCGCGATGAGCGCGCGGATGCGCGTCGAGCTCACGGGGCGGCCGTCCCGCAAGATGGCGGGACAGATTTCCGCCTGGAAGCCGTAATCGCTCCCTTCGCGCAAGAGCTGCCGCTGCGTGCCGCGCCCTTTTTGGCCGAACGTGTAGTTCGGCCCTGTGACGACGTAGCGCGGCGCGAAGTCATCGCGCAAGAGCGTGAGAAATTCCTCGGGCGTGCGCTGCGCGAAGTCGCGCGTAAACGGGATACTGACGAAGAGGTCGATGCCGAGCGCCTCGGCCTGCTGCTCCTTCAGCGCCTCCGTGCCGATCTGGAGCGGCATGCGCTCCGGCGACAGCACGGACATCGGATGATTGCTGAATGTGAAGACGGCGCTCGTACCGTCCATCGTCCGCGCGAGCTCGACGGCGCGCCGGAGGATGCTCTGGTGTCCGATGTGGACGCCGTCGAACATGCCGAGCGCGACGGCGACGCGCGGGAATGCTTTCGTGAAATCTTTGAGCTTGTGATAAACCTGCATGCATCAGGCTCCTCATCTGTTGTGGAAATCTTGCGGATTGGCAATGACCTTCTCCGGCGTAACGGTGGCTGCTGCGTGATCGATGCGGCCGATGCCGAGGAAACTGCCCGCGCCATAGACGCGCACGATACCCGCGTCTGCAGGCAATTGCGCGATATGGAAATCATGCGTGGAGAGGCCGTTGACGAACGACGCCGCGCGCGCGGGCGGCAAATCGTAGCGGGCGAGCCCTGACAGCATCGTCTCCGGCGGCAGCAGCGCCTCCGCACCGGCCTCAGCGAGTTCTTCGAGCGTCCATGCATCCCCGAGCGTGAATGCGCCAACGCACGTGCGCACGAGGAAGCTCATGACGGCCGGCAGGCCGAGCGCGCGCCCGATGTCGATGCAGAGCGTGCGGATATATGTGCCGCGCGAACACGCGACATCAATCAGCAAACGATGTTTCTCCGCATCGAAGCCCGCAAGCGTCAGCGTATGAATCGTGACATGGCGCTCCGGGATCGCGACGGCCCGCCCCGCGCGCACGAGCTCGTACGCCCGCCGCCCGCCGATCTTGATGGCAGAATGCGCGGGCGGCACTTGCACGATATCGCCGCGGAATCGCGCAAGCACTTCTTCGACGCGCACGTGACTTGGCATCTCAAACGTATCAAGGCGTTCGAGCACTTTTCCGCTCGTGTCGCCGGAATCCGTCGCGATGCCGAGCGTGAGCTCGGCGCGGTACGACTTGGACGCATGCTCGAGGTATTCGATGAGCCGCGTCGTACGGCCGACAGCGACGGGCAGCACGCCCGCCGCGCCAGGGTCGAGCGTCCCCGCATGGCCGACCTTCTTCACGCCGAATGTATGGCGCACGAAACCGACGATGTCATGCGAGCTCATCCCTGGTGGCTTCAGGACATTCAAGAAGCCGCAAAGCGTTGCTGGCGCTGATGCTTCTGGCGTCGCCGTCATGCGATCCAGCCCTCGCGGATGGCCTGTTCAATGGCCGCCATGATGGTCTTCCGCGCCTCTTCGAACGGCAGTTTCAGCGTGCAGCCAGCCGCACGGACGTGGCCCCCGCCGTCGAACTGCGTTGCGATGCGGCTGACGTCGACGCGCTTCGAGCGCATGGAGACGCGGCAGAGCTGCGGCTCCTTGCACTTCAGCACGACGGCGACGTCGACGCCGTCGATGACGCGGATATGGCCGATGAACGTTTCCGTTGATTCCATGCGCGCCGTCTGTTCCTGCGTCAGGAAGATGCCGGCCGCTTTGCCGTCCGCGAAGAGCTCGAACTGTGCGAGCGCTTCGCCGAGGTCTTTCACCGTCTGCATCGGTTTGATTTCCAGCGCCTCGGAAATGACGTTCGGCTGCGCGCCGGCGTCGATGAGGTCGGCCGCCGCGCGGTACGTATGCGCAGCCGCATTCGAAAAGCGGAAGAATCCCGTATCCGTCGCAAGGCCCGTGTAGAGGCACATCGCTGCGCTTTCGGGAATTGTGGCGTTCATCGCTTTCGCAAGGTCATAGACGATCTCGCACGTCGCCGCGCGCGATGCGTCGAGATAGAGGTCTTCCTTGTTATTCCCCGGGTTCGTGTGATGATGATCGATGTTGAGGAGGCGCGGCGCATGGACGACCTCGGCCGTCTTGCCGATGCGGTCCGTCATCGTGTCGAGCACGACGAAGAGGTCGCAGTCGATGGACTCGCCCTCGCTCGGACGCCTCAAAGCATCATATCCCGGCAGGACAGCAAAGCCCGCCGGGATATCATCATCGAGCAGAACCGTGACGCGCTTGCCGAGGGCTTCGAGCACATGCTTGAGGCCGAGCGTGCTGCCGATGGCGTCGCCATCGGGATTCACGTGCGCCGTGAGCACGAGCGTCCGAGCCGCTTGGAGCGCTGCCGCTGTTTCACTCAATGTCAATTTCATTAACTTGTCTCCTTCTCCGTAGAAGGTTCTGCTGGTGCCGGCGCAGTCCGCGCGGCGTCCTCTTTCTGGATCTTCAGCAGGAGCTCCTGGATGTGCGCGCTGTAGTCGAGCGACCGGTCGAGCGCGAACGTGAGCTCCGGCGTGAACCGCAGGCGGATGCGCTTGCCGATCTCGCGGCGGATGAATCCGAGGGAGCTCTGGAGGCCCTGCCAGCAGTCTTTCACCTGCTGCTCGCTCCCCATGAGGCTCACGTAGATCTTCGCTTCGCGCAGATCGCCCGTGCACTCGACGGACGTCACCGTCACAAACCCGATGCGCGGGTCCTTCAGTTCGCGCAGGATGATTTCGGAAATCTCCTGCTTCATGAGCTCCTGGACCTTTTCGACCCGAAGCTGGCTCATGCATTCCACCTCCATTTGCTTTTGTCACAGGACGTGCTTATTCCGCGTCCTCTTTTTCTGCTTCCTCTTTCGCCTTGGCCTCGGCCTCGCGCTTCGCAGCGGCGGCCTTGTTCGCCTCGGTGATGCTCGTCTCGATCTCTTCCATCGTGTACGGCTCGATGATGTCGCCTTCCTTGAAATCGCGGAAGTCGACGATGGAAATGCCGCACTCGTAGCCGGCCGCGACTTCCTTGACTTCGTCCTTGAAACGGCGCAGCGAGTCGATCTCGCCGTCGAAGATTTCGACGTTGTCGCGGATGATGCGGATCTTCGAGTTGTTGCAGATCTTGCCGTCGAGCACGTACGAGCCGGCGACGAGCGCCTTCGAGAACTTCATGACCTGGCGGATCTCGACGCGGCCCTGGATGACTTCCTTATATTTCGGCTTCAGCATGCCGCTCATAGCATCCTTGACGTCGTTGATGGCATCGTAAATGACGCGGTACGTGCGGATGTCGACGTTCTCCGTGTCCGCCGCATGACGCGCATTCGCATCCGGGCGCACGTTGAACGCGATGATGATGGCGTTCGCCGCCGATGCGAGCATGACATCCGTCTCGTTGACAGCGCCGACGCCCGAGTGGACGATGGAGACGCGGACTTCGTCGTTTTTGTTGAGCTTGAGGAGCGAGCTCGACAGCGCTTCGACCGAGCCCTGCACATCGGCCTTGATGACGATGTTGAGGTCTTTGATCTCGCCTTCCTGGATCTGATGGAACAGGTCGTCGAGCGAGACTTTCTTCGCCTTGACGAGGTTATTGCGCTGGCGCTCGACACGGGCTTCCGCAATGGAGCGCGCCTGCTTCTCGTCGAGCACGGCGAGCACGTCGCCGGCTTCCGGCACGTCGTTCAGGCCGAGGATCTCGACCGGCACGGACGGGCCGGCCTTCTTGACGTTTTCGCCGCGATCGTTGATCATGGCGCGGACCTTGCCGTACGTCGTGCCGCAGACGATGGAATCGCCGATGCGCAGCGTGCCGTTCTGCACGAGGACGGTCGCGACCGGGCCGCGGCCCTTGTCGAGCTTCGCCTCGACGATGACGCCGCGCGCGTCGCGGTTCGGGTTCGCCTTGAGCTCTTCGACTTCCGCGACGAGCAGGACGTTTTCGAGGAGGTCGTCAATGCCGATCTGCTTTTTCGCCGAGACGGGCACCATGATCGTGTCTCCGCCGTATTCTTCCGGCACGAGACCCTGCTCCATAAGCTCCTGCTTCACGTGATCCTGGTTCGCGCCCGGCTTGTCAATCTTGTTGATAGCGACGATGATGGGGACGTTCGCCGACTTCGCGTGATGGATAGCCTCGATCGTCTGCGGCATGACGCCGTCGTCCGCCGCGACGACGAGAATCGCGATATCCGTGATCTGTGCGCCGCGCGCGCGCATGGCCGTGAACGCTTCATGGCCCGGCGTGTCGAGGAAGACGATCTTCTTGCCTTTGCAATTGACCTGGTACGCGCCGATGTGCTGCGTGATGCCGCCGGCCTCGTGCGTCTGCACGTGCGTGTTGCGGATGCAGTCGAGGAGCGACGTCTTGCCGTGGTCGACGTGGCCCATGACCGTGACAACCGGCGGACGGAGCTTCAGGCTCTTCGGATCATCCTCGATCTCGGGGATTTCCGTTGGGTCGACGTCAGGCGGCAGCTCTTCGCACGAGACGCCGAACTCCGACGCGACGAGCGCGGCCGTATCGAAATCGATCTCCTGGTTGATCGTCGCCATGACGCCCATGAGGAAGAGCTTCTTGACGACTTCCGCCGCCGTGCAGCTCATCTTCGACGCGAGGTCTTTGACGGCAATGGACTCCGGCAGCTTGATGTGTTTCGGACGTGCGATCTCAACTTTCGGCGCTGGCTGCTGGCGGCCGCCGCGGCGGTTCGCCTTCGCATTGCGGCGCTCCTGCTTCGCGCTGTGGCGGTTGTCGCTGCGGCGCTCGCTGCCGCGACGGTTCTCGCCGCGCTCGCCGCGACGGCTTTCGCTGCGGCGGTCATTGCGACCATTCCCGTTGCCGTTCCCGCGGCGGCTGTCACCTGTGCGGCTCTGCTGCGGCATCTGGACGCTCGCACTCGCCGCGCTATTGCCACTCGAACGGCGGCGGCCTTCATGGTTCTGCCCACCACTTGCGCGGCCGCTCGTGCGCTGCGACGTCTCCGCGTGCGACGGCGCCTGCGAGACGATGCGCAGGCCGATATGCGGCAGCTCGGCGCGCAGGACTTCGTCCTTCTTTTCCTCTTTCTTCGGCTCGGCCTTCGGGGCGGGCTTCGCCTCCGTTTTCACGGGGGCTTGCTTCGGCGCAGCCGTCTTCGCCGCTTCCTGCTTCGCTTCCGCAGCTTTCGGCGCGACCTTGGCGGCCGGTTTTTCCACAGGGGCGGCAGCCTTCTTCTTCTTCGGAGCCGGCGGATTCACGCGGCCGTCCGCGACGCTGTAATCCGTGATCTTCGGCGCGGCAGCGGCTTTCGCGGCCGCCTTGTCCTTGTTGCGCGCCACATATTCCTTGATGGCCGCCGTCTCCTGGTCGCTGACAGGAGAGAAGATGTTCGCGGCACGGAAATGATGCTGCTTCAGGACGCTGAGCGCCACCTTCGGATCCAACTGGAATTCTTTTGCCAACTCAAACACTCTGTATTTTGACATTGATCCACCCCCGGTATCTGTCATCCCCGCTCTTCCAGGAGCACCGCGAGCTTTTTCGCAAAGCCGTCGTCGAGCAGCGCGGCCGCCGCGCGGTCCGCTTTGCCGAGGCAGGCGCCGAGCGTCGCCTTCGTCAGGAACGCTGCGGCAGGGATGTCGTATTGGTTCGATAATTGTTCGTATTTCTCTTTGGAAGAAGGTTCGGCATCCTCCGCGATGAGCAGGAACCGCGCTTGCCCGCGCTTTGCCGCCTCCTCGACGGCGAATGCGCCGGAGGCGATGCGGCGGGCGCGCGCCGCCATGCTCAAGAGGTTCGTGACCTTCTGCTGTGTTCTGTCGCTTTGCGTCTGCATCGTCATGCCTTCCGCTCCGCTTTCAGTTCCTTTTCGAGCTCTTCCGCCAACGCGTCATAAACGGACGCATCGATCGCACATTCGAACGAGCGTTCGAGGCGATGGCCCTTGCGCGCCTGTTCGAGGCATTCCGCCTTCGGGCAGATGTACGCGCCGCGGCCGGATTTCTTGCCGGTCAGGTCGACGGAAAACGTACCCTCCGGGCTCCGCACGATGCGGATGAGCTCTTTTTTCGGATGGCGCTCCTGGCAGCCGACGCACAGCCGCTCCGGGATCTTCCGCGCCTTTCCTGCTTTCGTCGCCATGTCATTCGACCTCGGCGGACGCTGCGTCTTCCGATGCTGCCGTGAACGACGCATCGCTCTCGACGGCGACTTCGTTCATGCTCTCGTCGAGCACGTCGTCCTTCGCCTGCGTCTCGCTCTTGATGTCGATCTTCCAGCCCGTGAGCTTCGCTGCGAGGCGGGCGTTCTGGCCTTCCTTGCCGATGGCGAGCGACAGCTGATAGTCCGGCACGACGACGCGCGAGACCTTCTCGTCCTCGTTGACCGCGACGGACACGACCTTCGCCGGCGACAGCGCGTTCGCGATGAACTTCGCGCTGTCCTCGTTCCATTTCACGATGTCGATCTTCTCGCTGCCGAGCTCGTCGACGATGGCCTGCACGCGCAGACCTTTGTGGCCGACGCAAGAGCCGACCGGGTCGACGTCCTCTTCGCGCGACCAGACGGCGATCTTTGAGCGCATGCCAGGCTCCCTGGCGACAGATTTGATCTCGACGATGCCTTCCTGGATCTCCGGCACCTCGAGCTCGAACAGGCGCTTCAAGAGGCCCGGATGCGTGCGCGACACGACGATCTGCGGGCCGCGTGTCGTGCGCTTGACCTCGACGATGTACGCCTTGATCTGGTCGCCGTGCTCATACGTCTCGCCCGCGATCTGCTCGGCCGGCATGAGGATGGCCTCCGTCTTGCCGAGGTCGATGAACACGTTGCGGTTCTCGACGCGCGAGACGAGGCCGTTCACGATGTCGCCTTCGCGGCTCATGAACTCTTCGTAAATGATGCCGCGTTCGGCCTCGCGCACGCGCTGGACGACGACCTGCTTCGCGGCCTGTGCCGCGATGCGGCCGAAATTCGCGGGCGTGACCTCGATCTCGATCGTATCGTCAATCTCGTAGTCCTCGTTGATCGTGCGCGCCTGCGCGAGCGAAATCTCCTGCACGTCATCGAACACCTCGTCGACAACCGTCTTGATCGCGTAGACGTGGTACGCGCCCGTGTGGCGGTCGAGCACGACGCGGACGTTCTGCGCCGAGCCGAAATTGCGCTTGTACGCAGAAATCAGCGCCGCCTCGATGGCGTCGAACAGGAAATCCTCATCGACGCCCTTCTCCTTCGCGAGCGCGCGCAGCGCGTCGAGGAACCCTGGCTCCTCCTGCTTCTTGGACTTGCTTCTTCTTGCTGCCAAAACATGATCCTCCTAACACCGGCCGGCGGCCGCACATGGCGGCCGCCCACCGGCATCTATTTTCTCTGGTATCAGAAATCGATATGCAACCGGATGACGGAAAGTTTCGCGAGCGGCCATACGGCGCCGTCAATCGTGACGGTCTTCGCCGCCTCGTCATAGCCTTCGAGCACGCCTGTGAATTCCTTTTTGCCGTCCTCGGGCGCGTAGAGCGTGACGTCGACCGCCTTTCCCTGCTCGCGCACGAAATCGCGCGACTTCTTGAGCTGACGGTCGAGCCCCGGCGACGAAACCTCGAGGATGTAGCTGTCCGCGATGACGTTCTCGTCATCGAGCACCTTCTCGAGGCGCTCGCTGAGTGCCTGGCAGTCATCGATTTCGATGCCGCCCGCCTTGTCGATGAAGACACGCAGATACCAGTCGTGCTCGCGGACGTACTCGACGTCGACGAGCTCGATCTCGTCCTGCCCTGCGAGCAGTCCCTCCACGATGGCGTAGACACGTTCTTCCACTTGCTGTTTTGCCACGTGCGACCTCCTTTTCCTTGCGGAATTTGTCCATACATAATAGAAAGAGTGGGCAGGCACCCACTCTTTCAAAGAAAAAGCTGTAATTGTCATTCCGCCGTTCCCGACGAAACTAAAAAGAGTATAGCACGGCTTTCCACACTTGTCCAGCATTTCTTTACTCCTTCCGCGATTTTTCTTGCGCGGCGGCACGCGCAAAATATTTTCTTCCTTCCCGTTTCATGATAAAATGCCGGTATGCCTGCAGGAAAGGAAGTCTTGTTCTTCATGACGACAAAAGGAAAAACGCGCGTGATGCCGGACGCCGATGCGCTCGCTGCCATCAAGGCGCCACTTCTCGCGTGGTATCCGACCGTCGCGCGCGTGCTGCCGTGGCGCGAGCGCGTCACGCCGTACCGCGTCTGGATCTCGGAAATCATGCTGCAGCAGACGCGCGTCGCGGCCGTCATCCCGTACTTCGAGCGCTTCATGGCAAAGCTCCCTGACATCGCCGCGCTCGCCCGCGTGGACGACGACGCGCTCATGAAGCTCTGGCAGGGCCTCGGCTACTACAGCCGCGCACGGAACTTGAAGAAAGCCGCACAAATCATCGTGCGCGACTATGGCGGTGCGATGCCGCTCGCATTCGACGAGCTCCTGAAGCTCCCCGGCATCGGACGCTACACGGCCGGCGCGATCAGCTCCATCGCCGGCCACCATGCCGCGCCCGCCGTCGACGGCAACGTGCTGCGCGTCGTCACGCGGCTCGTGGAATACGACGGCGACGTGCTGAAAGATGCAACGAAGCGCGCCGTCGAAGACGCGTTGCGTCCGATCTATGAAGAGAGTGTCGTCTCGGCGGCGTTGAACCAAGCGCTCATGGAGCTCGGCGCGACGGTCTGCGTGCCGAACGGCGCGCCTCATTGTGATGCCTGCCCGCTCAAAAACATCTGCCGCGCGCAAAAACATCAAACGATCGAGCAGTTCCCGCACAAGGCCGCAAAAAAAGCACGGCGCATCGAGCAGATGACCGTGCTGCACATCTTTGATCCGACAACAAAACGTCTCGCGCTGCGCCAGCGTCCGAAGAAGGGATTGCTTGCGGGGCTCTACGAGCTGCCGCATCTCCCTGGCCACGTCACAGCCGCCGCCGTGCGCCGCGCGCTCACGGACGCGGGCCTCCCCGTCGCGCACGTCAAAAAAGCAGCGCCCGCCCGCCACATCTTCAGCCACGTCGAATGGGACATGACCGCCTACGACATCACACTCGCACCGAGCGACACCGATGCCGTCTGCGAAAGCGGCGCGTTCCTCTGGGCGACGCCCGATGAACTTCAGACGACCTACAGCATTCCGGCGGCCTTCCAGTATTTCCTCGCATGAATAAAAAACTCAAACTTCGCACACGGGAAACACCCGCTTGCCTTGAAAAATCAGCATGGGCTGGATGTAAAAATCCATTCACGCACACCTTTGCCCGCTCAGTCGGCTCATCCAAAGGGCAGGCAAATCGTTCATGAAACGCTCCAATAGCGATTCGACGAGTAAAACCTCTGACGGATATTCTGCCCGAAGCTGTTCTGCAAACTCTTGCATCACGAGGCGGAGTGCTTCCATGTACTTCAAGTCCGGAAGCTCGTCGAGCCCGAGATAGAAGAGCTCACCAAGGCTGCGGCCATCCGTGTTCTCCCGTTCTTCGACAGCCAGGAGCATGTACCGCGTACAAACGACAGCGACATGCGCCGTCATCGCATCGTAGGAGACGGAACGACAATCCTTGCCGAGCCGCAGGTAGGACTTGCACGCTTTGAAGAACACCTCGATGCCCCAGCGCTTCCCGTAGAGCTGGATGACTTCTTCCTCCGAAAGCGAGAGGTCTGTCGTGACGAGGACGAGATAATCCTTCCGCTTGTTGCGGTTCCGCACGAAGACCAATCGCACAGGCACGAGGGATTCTCCCTGTTTCGTCGCGACAGCATCGACGGACAGGAGGTAACGCGAGCGTCCGCGGCGTTTCTTGTGTTCCTTGTAGATGGCCTTGACGTTCGAGATCTTCCCTTCGCAGAGGTAGCGCACCTTCTTGCTCTTCTTTGCCATAGCGGTGACGTCATAGCCGAGGTCATGGATGGCTTTCAGCGACGACGGCGAGCAGAACCATGTGTCGAAGAGGACGTACTGCGCGGGGATTCCTGTCGCCTTGACCTCCTGCAACAAATTGAGGACGACGGCTGGCGCTTCCATCTGCGCGAGCTTGCGCTGCTTTCCGCCGTTGCTTCTTGCATCGACGGATGCGCTGGCCTCATTGAGCCGGTTCTTTTCCTTCGAGGTTGAAAGAAGGCAGAACGTGAGTGGCAGGAACGTGTTCCCGTCCGTCCAGCCGAGGACGAGCAAGCGGAAGCCCTTCGTATAGCGGCGGCTCACATGGTCGTAGACGTTCGCCAAGAGTTCCACGCGCTTGGAACGCGAGCGGCTGAAGAGCGAATCGTCGACGACGATGGCACAACGCCGGCCGGCATCCGTCAGCGGCTTGATGGTTTCGTTGATGATCCGCGCCGCAAGAAGCAGCGTGAACTTGCGCCAGTTCGTGTGGCAGGAGTTCAAGAAGCGGTAAGCCGTGTCCTTGCCGAACGGCAGCGAATCCTCGTGAAGTCGGCGCTGCATATAGAGCGAGCGGTTCTCGAAGATGATGCTTACGAGCACGAGGAAAACGAGAATGGAGGAAAATCCTTTGAGCTTGCAAGCGTTGGCCGCGCGCAGAATCTGGCCGACATGATAACGACGGAAGAACGCCGAAGTTTTCTTCGAGATGGATTCCATCTGCTGGGTGGTTTGTGATATACTTTTCATAGCATGAGCCTCCGGTGCTTGGTATGTTTTTGAGCCAACATAATTATACCAAACTGGCAAGACTCATGCTATTTTTCTGTTTACAAAGCCTGGACTTTCAAGGGGTGCAGGGGATTTTTACCTGCGAAGTTTGAG
>NZ_JALFCU010000119.1 GCF_022771645.1 Selenomonas sp. | reverse complement strand
GATGACGAGACGAACCCGACGAACACGTACGGCGAGACGAAGCGCACGATGGAAAAAATGATGAAATGGGTCAGCCGCGCCGACGGCATCCGCTACGTGTCGCTGCGTTATTTCAACGCGGCGGGCGCGCTTGATGACGGCTCGATCGGCGAGGATCATCATCCCGAGACCCACCTCATCCCACTGATCCTCCAGGTGCCGCTCGGCAAACGCGACCACATCACCGTCTTCGGCGACGACTATCCGACGCCGGACGGCACGTGCCTCAGAGACTACATCCACGTCATCGACCTCGCGGACGCGCATGTCCTCGCGCTCGAGTATCTGCGCAAGGGCGGCGAGAGCAACATCTTCAATCTCGGCAACGGCCAGGGCTTCTCGGTCAAGGAAATGATCGAGGCCGCGAAGAAGGCGACGGGCAAGGACATCAAGGTCGAGATGGGCGCGCGCCGCGCCGGCGACCCCGCGCAGCTCATCGCCTCGAGCGAGAAAGCGAAGCGGATCCTCGGCTGGAAGCCGCGCTACACGAACGTCGAGCAGGTCATCGGCACGGCGTGGACGTGGCACCAGAAGCACCCCGAGGGCTATCAGGACTGAACGTTTTTTGAAAGGAAGATTTTCATGTCCGACATCAATCACGAAATCAACCGTCTGATTCATTTTGCCATGCAGCGCGACCTCATGAAAGAGGAAGACCGCTACTACGCGGCGAACCGCCTCATCGACGTGCTGCACGTCGACGAGTTCACGCCGGAGGACAACATCGAGGAACAGCTCGAGACGGCGACACCGGTCCTCGAGGCGATGCTCGACTACGCCGTGGCCGAGGGTCTTCTCGAAGATACGACGGAACAGCGCGACCTTTTCGACACGCGCCTCATGGACTGCGTCATGCCGCGCCCGTCGGAGGTGAACCGCCGCTTCCAGAGCGACTACGCGCGCAGCCCGAAAGCCGCGACGGACCAGTTCTACAAGATGTCCATCGCGTCGAACTACATCCGCAAGGACCGCATCGACAAGAACATCGTCTGGCAGACGCCGACGGAGTACGGCGACCTCGACGTGACGATCAACCTGTCGAAGCCGGAGAAAGACCCGCGCGACATCGCGAAAGCGCGCGAGCAGAAATCGACGTCGTATCCGAAGTGCCTGCTCTGCCGCGAGAACGAAGGCTACGCCGGCCACATCGGCCATCCGGCGCGCGAGACGCACCGCCTGATTCCGATCCGCCTGTCCGGCCACCGCTGGTTCCTGCAGTACAGCCCGTACACGTACTACAACGAGCACTGCATCGTGCTGAACCGCAAGCATGTGCCGATGAAGGTCACGCGCCGCAGTTTCGAGAACCTCCTCGACTTCGTGACGATCCTGCCGCACTATTTCCTCGGCTCGAATGCCGACCTGCCGATCGTCGGCGGCTCGATCCTCTCGCACGACCACTACCAGGGCGGCCGCTACACGTTCGCGATGGCGAAAGCGAAGGTCGAAAAATCGTACACGGTGCCGGGCTTCCCCGACATCCAGGTCGGCCGCGTGAAATGGCCGATGTCGACGATCCGCCTCGCGGGCGCCGACCGCGACCAGCTCGTCGACCTCGCCGTGAAAATCCTCGACGCATGGCGCGGGTACAGCGACGCGTCGCAGGGCATCCTCGCCGAGACGGACGGCACGCCGCACAACACGATCACGCCGATCGCCCGCCGCAAGGGCGAGGGCTACGAGCTCGACCTCGTGCTGCGCAACAACCGCACGACGGACGAGTACCCGCTCGGCATCTTCCACCCGCATCAGGAAGTCCATCACATCAAGAAGGAAAACATCGGCCTCATCGAAGTCATGGGCCTCGCCGTCCTGCCCGCGCGCCTCAAAACGGAAATGGCCGCGCTGAAAGCCGAATGGCTGAAAGGCACGGAAGACATCGCCGGCATCGAGGGACTCGACGCGCATGCCGCGTGGTACAAGGAGATCCGCGCGAAGCACCCCGAGGCCAAAGCCGAGAACATCGACGACATCCTGAAGTTCGAGATCGGCAAGGTCTTCGAGACCGTCCTCACGCACAGCGGCGTCTACAAGCGCACGCCCGAAGGCATGGCGGCGTTCGACCGGTTCATGCAAGTGGTCACGAAATAAATAAGGCCTATCGTCAGAGATAGCCTCTCCCTCAGGGAAAAGCAGACGCACGGCGCTTTAGCGCCGATGCGGTCGCTTTATCCTTTAGGTAGAGGGGGACCGCGTGAGCGGTGGAGAGGGTCCCCTGCACGACAAAACAAAAAGAACAGCGTAACTTCCGCGGGTGCGAACAAGAAAAGCACCTGCGGAAGTTGTGTCGTTTCCGAAAGGGACGAGGAACATTGGAACAGAAACGCAAGGCAACCATCGTGGACGTGGCGAAGCGCGCGGGGGTGTCCGTCGCGACGGTCTCCCGTGTCGTCAACGCCAATTATCCCGTCAAAGAAGAAACGCGCAAGAAAGTGCAGGAGGCCATCGAGGAGCTCGACTACGTGCCGAATGTGCAGGCGCGCGAGCTCAACACGCAGCGCTCGTCGACGATCGGCGTCGTCGTGCCGGGCCTCTACAACATGTTTTTCGCGCAGGTCATCGACGGCATCGAGAACTACGTCCGCCAGGATGACTACTCGCTGCTGCTCAACTGCGCGCAGAACGACCCGAAGCAGGAGATGCGTTGCATCACGGCACTCGTCGCGCGCAACGTCTCCGGCATCATCGTCATCAGCCCGAACACGGCGCACATCAAGGAAAGCTTTTACGCACAGCTCGTGCGCCGCACGCCGCTCGTCTTCATCAACGCGTATCACTACATCCCCGACGTCTCGTACGTCGGCAACGACGAGGCGCTCGGCACGCAGGAGGCGCTGCACCATCT
>NZ_JALFCU010000113.1 GCF_022771645.1 Selenomonas sp. | reverse complement strand
GCGGAACTCCAGCGCGCGCAAGAAGCGGGACCGACGAGCAAATGGACGCGTGCGCGCCGCTGGGCGTGGCGCATCGTGCCGCTGACGGCGGCAGCCGTCGTCGTCGCGCTCGCATGGTTCTTGACGCCGGCCGTCGCGCCGCCCGAGACGGCCATCATCCCGTCGCGCCCCGCTGAGATTGCGACGCCGTCGCAAAGCAGTGAACAAGCGACGGAATCCCTGCCGCAAGACAAAGCGGCAATGACAGAAACACCTGCGCTCACGAACGAGGACAACGCGACGCAAGCAACCGTTGCGAGCACGGAAAACATCGCAGACGCGTCGAACGTGACGCGCGTGAGTGCTGCCGCGACCGTGACGGAAGAGGCGTCGCCAGCCGCAAGCGTCCCCGCAACGCCGCAAGCCGCCGCGCAGCCGGTTGCGCCCGCCGTTCCCGCGCCCGAGACGCAGAAACTCATGCAGTCAGCAGGAAAGGCCTTGCGGCAGCCGTGAGAAAACGATATAATGATATGTAATTTGTTTTGAACACAGAGAATCACAAAGACCGTAGCGGATGCTTCCGCTGCTTGGGAGGTTTGTTTTTTGACGAAGAACGCTTACAAGAAACTGGCGGCGGCCATCGCGCTCGCGACGAGCGTCACCGCCGCGCCGGGGCTGACGTTCGCCGCTGAGGCCGATACGGCCGATACCGTAGCAAATGCACTCGGCGCGGAGTCGGGCGCGGCCGAGCAGATGGCGGCTGACGCTGCGTCGGCGAGCGGGGAAGCCACGACGGCAGCGCCGGAGACGGTCGATGCGACGGCAGACGAAACAACGGTGACAGAAGAAACAGCGACGGCAGATGACACGACGAGCACGCCTGTTGCGACGGAAGCCACCGCGTCGGAAGTTCCTGCAACGACAGAAGAAACGACGATAGCGGATGCTGTTGCCGCCGAGTCGGACGCGACGGTATCGTCGCTCGCGTCCGGTGCGAAGAGCACGACGGAAGAAGTCAGTGACCGCGTGCGCGACTGGGCGAAACTCCGTCCGACGGAAGCGCAGATCGAAGCGTACAAGAAGCAGAACGAAGGTCAGACGATCGTCGATGTCGTCTTTGACGGCGCGACGGATACGACGCTCGCGACGGCGAAGAGTGCTATCCATATGCGCACGGGCGACATCTACACGGCGAAAGGCCTCGATGCCGACCTCGACGCGCTCATTTCGACGGGCTATTACTACGACCTGTTCCCGACGTTCGAGACGGTGCCTGAGGGCGTCGTGCTGACGTACCACGTACTTGAAAACCCGATTTTGAAGAGCGTCGCCATCACGGGCAACACGGTCGAGACGACGGATGATCTCATGAGCCTCGTCACGTTGGAGCCCGGCAAGATGCTCAACAGCGTCACGCTGAAGCGCAACGTGCAGGCCATCCAGGAGAAATACCGCGAGGACGGCTACATTCTCGCAAAGATCACCGACCTCAACATCGACAAGGACGGCAACCTCACGATCAAGCTCAACGAAGGCAAGATTGAGTCGTTTAAAATCAAGGGCAACGAGAAGACAAAGGACTACGTCATCCTGCGCGAGATGCGCCAGAAGCCCGGCGAGCCGTTCAATGCGAAAAAGACGCAGCGCAGCTGGCAGCGTGTGAACAACCTCGGCTTTTTCGAGGAGGTCACGCCGAAAGTCCAGCCGGGGGTCGAGCCGAATGCCGTCATCGTCGAGTGGAACGTCAAGGAAAAACGCACGGGCACGTTCAGCGTCGGCGCCGGCTATTCGAGCCAGGACGGTGTCATCGGTATGATCGCGATTGGTGATACGAACTTTCGCGGCACGGGCGATGCCATCAATATCACGTATGAGTTCAGCGGTGATGACGAGGATTCGCACGGCTACAGCTTCTCGTACCGTCGCCCGTGGCTCGACCAAAAGCAGACGACAGGCACGTTCCGCATCTACAACCGTACGTACGAGTATGACGATTATGACGAGAACGGCGACCATATCGAATCGTACATGCGCCATTATTCCGGCGGCGAGATCACGCTCGGCCGTCCGGTCAGCGAGTATTCGACGAACTACATCACGCTCCGCAACCGCAAAGACCAGTACGTCAAGCAGACGGAGGTCGGCAACCTGAACGGCCACGGCTCTGGCGCGACCCACAAGAAGTGGGAAGAGGACAACTTTGGCACGACGCGCGCGGTCATCCTCCAGCATGTCACGGATACGCGCGATAATGTCTATTTCCCGACGATGGGCGGCCGCGTCGCTCTGACGGGTGAGCTTGGCGGCTTCGGCGGAGACTTTGACTACCGCAAGGCCGACATCGAAGACCAGCGTTATTTCAAGGCTGGCAAGAATCAGGTCTGGGCGCTCCGCGGCCAGTACGGCTGGAGCGACGGCGACATCTCCGAGTATGCGCGTTTCAAGGTCGGCGGCCAGAACAGCCTGCGCGGCTATCGCGACGACCAGTTCCGCGGCGAGCATATGTTCCTCGCGACGCTCGAGTACCGTTTCCCGATCGTCAGCAAGGTGCAGGGCGCGCTCTTCACCGACTGGGGCAGCGCGTGGGAAGACGACCTTTGGCCGGATGACATCCATGGCAGCGTCGGCATCGGCATGTCACTCGTGACGCCGCTCGGCCCCGTCCGCCTCGACTACGGCCGCGGCGACGACGGCGGCCGCGTCCACTTCTCCGTGGGTGGTACATTCTAAATTTCGTAAAATGGGGAGCGGGATGTGCGTGTGCAGATGAAGAAGCTTTTGCTCGCGGCCATCCTGCTCCTTTTTGCGTCCGGCCTCCCGTGGCGCGCGGAAGCGGCCGGCTGCATCACGGCCGTCGAGGCGGCCGTCACGGCGGCGGATGCCGTGCCTGTGCCCGTTGCGGCGCGCATGGAATCGAGCATTGACGCGATCGCGGAGCAGCTGCTGCTCGGGAAACCGGCCGCGATGAGCGCAGCGGATGCGGCGCAGAACGCCGCCGTCATCCAGGAAGTCTTTGACAAGGTGCTTGTCGGCTACACGGTCACGGGCGTGACGGTCGAGCCGGGCGAGACGGCGCGCGTCCGCGTGACGCTCGCGCCGTGGAACGACCGCGTCGAGCACGTCTCCGTCACGGTCGCCGTCGATGGCATGGCGCCTGAGGTCGAATCGCTCGTGCGGCAGGACCTCGCGGGCGTCGAGCAGGTATTTGACCGCGCGCTCCTCGGCCTCCCCATCGCGGCGGCCGACTGGACGAACGGCGTACTGAAGCGCGAAGTCAACGCGTATCTTGATGCGCATTTGCCGGAGTTCCGCGCGGATTTCGACGTCACGGCGGATACGGATGCGCAGGTCACTTTGACCGTCTACCCGCGACTGCCCGTCGTGCGCACGGTCGACCTCTCCATGCGCTCGGACACGATGCCGAACATGATGCTCCTGACGCATCGCGAGCTCATGAAAGACAAAGCGAACCTGCTCGTCGGCGTGCCCGTCGCGTTCACGGAGCGCCACCGTGCCGCGTTCGAGCAGCTGCTCGCGGGCGCCATCGACGCGCGCCCCGATTTCCGCGCGCTTCGCATGAAGACGCGCACGACGATCACGACGGGCGAGCGGGCGGCCGCCATGGCGCGCTCGGACTCTGACCGCTACCGCGTGCGCGCGACGGGCTGGGTCGACGTTGGCCGCAGCGAGGGCGCGACGCATGACAACGAGGACGACCTCGTCGGCCAGTTGCATGCAGGCGTGCGCTTCGATGCTGTTGACGAGCTCTACACGCGCCTCGAAGTCACGCCCCAAGATGTCGATTGGCGCTTCCAGCTCGGCTGGCAGCGCGACCTCGGCTGGGGCACGGCGGCAGGCCTGCGCTACGATTTCAAAGATGACCGGCCGATTTACGATTTCGGCTGGCGCATCGCGCGGGACTGGAGCGCGCGCTACGAATACCGCCCGGCAGACAGCCGCGGCGAGGGCGCGCTCCGCTATCGCCTGCACGATTTCCTCAGCCTCGAATACGCCGTCGACTCCGAAGACAGCTGGCTGCGCGTCATCGGCAACTTCTGACGTGCACCGCGATTCAAAATTTGCACGTTGTCAGGAAATGTCTTGAATCCATTTTCCGACTTTGCTATAATAAACCGTGTCTCAAAAACAACTCAACGAATGATTTTCGTGAAAGGGAGAAAAACATGATTACGTTCCAGAAAAAATCCGTCAAGATCATCAGCGTCCTCATCGCCCTCGTCTTCGTCGGTTCCGTCGTCGCTCTCGCCCTCACGCAGTTCGGCTCCGGCATGGCTTCCGCCGCCGGCAACAGCAACGTCGGCACGGTCGACTACCGCCAGGTCATGAGCCAGCATCCGCAGCTCCAGAGCGCGAATAGCGAGCTCCAGCAGGCCGTGCAGGACGCCCAGAAAGATTTCGAAGAGAAATCCGCGAACATGAGCGACCAGGAGAAATCCGACTACTACCAGCAGACGCAGCAGCGCCTGCAGCAGAAGCAGCAGGAGCTCCTCGAGCCGATCCAGAAATCCGTGGAGGATGCCGTGAAATCCGTCGCCGATGCGAAAGGCCTGACGGTCGTCATCGACAAGAACGCGGTCGTCTACGGCGGCACAGACATCACGCAGGATGTCGTCAAGAAAGTTTCGAAATAACTTCGAACAAGCAAGCTGAAATAGAAACGATACCGAGCCATCTGATGTGCTCGGTATCTTTCTGAATAGGGGGGATTTCCATGGCGGACGCGAAGGCTGAGATCAGCACGCCGAACCATGCGGCGAAGCCTCCCGAAAAGAAACCACGCAGCAAGCGCGCCATCGTCCTTGGCGCACTTGTTTGCATCGCCGTGCTGTGCTGCGGCGCGCTGCTCATGAAAGGTATCCTGAACCGCGATGCCGCACCAGCGGCGAAGCCGACGGAGAGCACGACGGGCGTCGTGCGCCTGCAGGAGCTCGTGCAGGCGCATCCGGAATACGAACGACTGCAGACGCTCATGGCCGAGCGCGCAGAGCTCAAGTCGCGCCTGAAGCAGAGCCTTGACGTGCCGCTCACCGTCCAGCCGGTGGCCGTCGACAGCAAGCCGTTCGACGACTCTGTCTGGCAGAAGAACGCGCAGGACGTCATCGGCCGCCGCTTCGAGCTCGAGCGCGCGCAGAAGAAGGCCGCTGCCGACTACAAGGCCGCGACGGAAGCGGACTACAAGGCGCAGAGCAACGCCATCAACGAGGAATACCTCAACGCGATCCTCAACATCAAGATCAAGCTCGACAACCGCGAGGCCATGCGCCTGACGGACGACGTGATCGCGAAGCTGAACGCCGACCTCGACGAGCTCGAAGCCGAGCGCGGCGGGCGGCAGATCGCGCTGTACCGGCAGTGGCAGGCGGAAATCCAGGCGTATGCCGAGCAGTCCGTCGCGAAGGAATTCGCCACGAGCCGCGCCGACATGGAGCAGTTGAAGAACCAGCGCGAGGCCGAGGCCGCGAAAGCCCAATCCGAGGCGCAGCAGCGCGACATCACTGCCATCACGGCGCGCATGAACGAATCCGCGGCCAAACAGCAGCAGGCCGTCGCGACGCAGACGATGCTCCACGAAAACGAGCAGCAGATCCTCGCGCTCGAGTCGAAGATTTTAAATGACATCGCGAGCAAGGCGGCGAAGGTCGCGATCCTTCATCATTTCACGCTGATCGTCTGCGACCCGGCGCGCAGCCTCACGTCGCTGCTGCCGGACGGCCTGCGCCCCGCAGCCGGCCCCGACGTGCCGGAGCGGTACGTCAAGACCGTCAGCGTGAACGCGACAGATGTCACGGACGAGGTCAAGGACGAGCTCGCCGCCGACCCGCCAACACCTGCAGACGACGCTGCCACAAAGAACTCTTGATATGTTTCGATAGAAAGAAGAGAACCCAGTACTATGAAATTCACGAAGAAATCCATCGCGCTCCTCGCTTGCGCTTTCGCTGCGATGCTCGTCATGTCCGGCTGCGGCAAGACGCAGATCGGCTACATCGACGGCGACCGCATCATGAAGGAAGCGCCGCAGATCACGAGCCTCGTCGAAGAGGGCAACCAAAAGATCACGGAAGCCCAGGATCAGGCGACGAAAGACCTCAACGAGAAAAAAGGCACGATGAGCGACGAGGACTTCCAGAAGGCGCAGCAGGATGCGCAACGCAAGATCGCTGGCATCAACCAGTCGTACAGCATCCAGCTGAAGCAGAAGCTCGACCAGGCGCTCGCCGACGTCGCGAAAGAGAAGAAGCTCGACGCCATCGTCGACAATCAGCAGATGCAGAAAGTCGTCGTCGAAGGCGGCATCGACGTCACGGATGAAGCCATCCAGAAATTGCAGTAAAAAGTGAGAGGGTGAGCACATGAAGAAGACGCTGAAGGACATCGCCGCCATCGTCGGCGGCCGTGTCGCAGGCGACGAGACGATCGTCATCTCCGGCCTTGACAACATCGAGGGCGCGGGCGAGCTCGAACTCACGTTCGCCGTTGAGCCGCACATCGAAGAGGCGAAGGCGACGAAGGCCGCCGCCGTCATGCTGCCGGAAGGCGTGGAAGATTTCCCGAAGCCGGCGATTTACGTTGACGAGCCGCGTGCGGCCTTTGCGAAGCTCCTCGAAGTCTTCACGCCGAAGCTCGTCTTCCCGCAGGGCGTGAGCGACGAGGCGCACATCGGAAAAGACGTCACGATCGGCAAGGACGTCACGATTTTGCCGTTTGCGTGTGTCGACGACCACGCCATCATCGGCGACCGCGTCACGCTCTACCCGCACACGTACATCGGACAGTACGCCGAGATTGACGACGACACCGTCATCTACTCGAGCGCGACCGTGCGCGAGCATTGCCGCGTCGGCAAGCGCTGCGTCATCCACAGTTCCGCCGTCATCGGCTCGGACGGCTTCGGCTTCACGACGAAGGACGGCGTGCACACGAAAGTGCCGCAGGTCGGCAACGTCGTGCTCGAAGATGATGTCGAAATCGGTGCGCACGACGGCATCGACCGCGCCGCCATGGGCTCGACCGTCATCGGCCACGGCACGAAGATCGACAACCTCGTCCACATCGGCCACAATTGCAAGATCGGTCCGAATTGCCTCATCGTCGCGCAGACGGGTATCTCCGGCTCGACGACCGTCGGCCACAACGTCACGTTCGGCGGCCAGGTTGGCACGGTCGGCCACATCACGATCGGCGCGAACTCCGTCTACGCCGCGCGCTCCGGCATCATCGGCGACATGCCCGAAGGCCAGTTCTGCGCCGGCTTCCCCGTGCAGAGCCACACGGAATGGCTGCGCATGCAGGCGGCCATGAAGCACCTGCCCGAGATCCGCAAAGAAGTCAAGCGCCTTTCAAAACTCGTGGCGAAATACGAGAGCGACAAAAAATAAGGAGGGCACGCGATGCTTTCCTATTATCTTTTGAAATGTGCCAGCTGGCTCGCCTGCCTGCTGCCACGCGGTCTCGCCGACCAGATCGGCTGGGCCGTCGGCCATCTCGCATGGCCGTTCGTCACGAAAAAACGCAAGACGCTCGCCATCACGCAAGTCAAGGCTTGCCTGCATGTCGATGACGCGGAAGCCGAGCGCATCGCGAAGGCCTCCGGCGTCCGCTTCGGCCCGATGCTCATGGAAGTCCTGCGCTTTCCCGTCATCAAGCGGCACGCGGAGGACTACGTCTCCATCCAGGGGCTTGAGTATCTGCAAGAAGCGCTAAAACAGGGCAAAGGCGGCATCATCGCGACGGCGCACAGCGGCAACTGGGAACTCATGGGCGGCGCGTTTGCGCAGGCCGGCATCCCACTCGTCGGCGTTGCCGAGCAGCAGCGCGACCAGGGCGCCGACCGCTTCATGATCGAGATGCGCACGCTCATCGGTATGCACATCACCTACAAGAGCGGCGTGCGCGAGATGTTCGACATGATGGCAAAGAATTGGATGATCGGCCTCATCATGGACCAGGACCCGAGCGTCAAAGACGGCGTGCTCGTCAAATTCTTCGGCCAGGCGACGAACTATCTCACCGGCGCCGCCAGCATGGGTCGCTTCCGCACCGTCCCGATCTTTCCCGCCTTCATGCATCGCGATGACAAGACAGGCCGGCACACCCTCATCGTCTCCCCACCCATCTATTGCGAGCGAACGAAAGACAAACGCGCCGACATCCAGCGCACGACCCAGCAGCTGGCCACCCTCACCGAACAGCACATCCGCAAATACCCAGAAGAATGGTTCTGGCTCCACGACCGCTGGAAGTCGGTGCGGAGAGGGTATACGAAAGAACAGATTGCAGAATTCATGTCCTCCTTCCAGCCCCCTTCCCAGAGGGGGGAGGGCCCGAAGGGCGGGGGGATAAGCAGACACTAGGCGCTTTAGCGCTGTAGTGGTCGCTTATGCCGGAACGGCGGTCCCTTGCATGACAATACGGATACCAAGTTGTAACTTTCGCGGGTGCGATATAGAAGCAAGCCGCCTGTTGGAGAAAATTGCGTAAAACCGCTAAAATCTCCAATAGGCGGCTTGCTTATTCTTTGCTGGACCAATAGAACTTGGAAAGATGAAAGAATTATGATATAATAAAAATTATTTTTCTAGGTGGTATCGTAAGGGAGTCGTTTCATATGTCAGAAATCAAGGAAGATCGCCGGCCATTTGTGCGGTGGCTTGCTTTGCGCGTAACGCAGAGAGAGCTTTTGGAACTTCGCTCGACGATGAACATAATGGAACGTTATCTGGAAAGTGAAGGAAGATCAGCCGATATCATTTATCGCGCAGCGCGAAATTTCAATAGATGTGTATTGGAGAAGTATCAAAAACAATTTCAAAACGATTCCTATTTTCATTATTTGCATGGAAACCGAATGGAAGACGTTCAGACGATTTTTTCCTATCTCATCGAATTTGCTTCTTGGCATCGATATTCTGATACGAAGTTGCTTGATGAAACGACAGAGGCTTCTATGGTATGCTGCCCCTACACAGATGCTCCACGCGAAGAGCAAAATAGGTTCAGCGAAGTCGATGAACTGCTGAAGAATGAAAAGTTTCTTGCTTTGCGAACAGCATTAGTGCAAAATGGCATCCAAACAATTGATCAGCTAAGAGCCTTAAACCTGTGGTCGTTTATGAACCGCTATGAACTTTACAGCATTGGGACACGGCAGAAAGTGCTTGAAGAAGTGACTGCTTTGCTGTATCCTGTGGCTGAAAATGACGAGTCCCAGCTGTTCGTTTTGCAGGTGGGGGATGACGCATACAAGGGAGATACGCCTTCCGACGCATTCCTCCGATTTTGCGATGAGATGCTCAGGCGTTATCCGCTTCAGTTCCGACTGCTTGCTGGCTCGAAACTGCGTGATGGGAGCATTCCTGTTCGTCTGGCGAAGGATGAAGATCATCTCCAAAAGCTTACGAACTTCTCCGCGTACATTCGTGGGAATCTGTCGGAAGCAGACGTTTCTCGATACGCGGAATGGGTATGCAGCAAGTGCAATGAAGGTGATTTGATCGTTCGTGTAACTGCCCCAAAGAAAATGACATATGAGCCGCATCGTACAGAAACGTTATATGTGGCAGAATCTTCCAACCCTGCCGATCAAGCACAGGCGGATGAAGATCCACAGGAACAGCCCGTCAAGACACATGACGTCAATCCTGAAGTGGCGAGGATGGAAGAGATCATATTTGGGGCAGATACGAATGGCATGTCGTATGAAGCACTGAAAACAAGCCTTGGTACTACGATGTTTGCCACGAAACAATTGGTAGCAGAGGCGATGCATATCGTTGACATGGATGGCAGGCTGATTCACCAAGATGCCCTGTTGGGCTGGGAAGACGCTGCCAATCAGATGGATGAACTCCTCGAGAAGCTGATGAGGAAAAACGACGGATACGTTTCCTCCAAGCAACTTTATGAGTATGCAAAAGTGGAGATGAATATGTTCCTCAATGACAATAGACTGGATGAGGAACGGCTGGTTTACGATATGGCCCAGCACCTTTTTGAGAAGGCGGGCTATCATGGCAGGCATTACAAGTTCTCCGGCAAGATGCATATTTCTCGTTTGGAGGACGACATCGCCACGAATTTTGACATTTACAAGAAATATGCCAACGAGCAGGGAGGCGTGTTCTCGTTTTCTGCATTGGCAGAGTATCTTGAAAGAGTCGGAATCGCAACGATCAACCTGCGGATGCAGATGCAGATTGGCAGCAAGCCGATTTTCTTTTATTATGAAAACGGCATCCTGATGTATGCAGAGAGCATGCACATCGACGAGGGATGGCTGGACACCGTCAAGAAAAAACTTGCGGCATTGCTCGATGAAGCCGGCGGTCATATCATTTTGCGCAATCTTCCAGCTGCATGGCTGGAGCAGCTTCCTGTACTGCCAGAAAGCCAGCCGTGGACGCCGCTGCTGTTGCAGAGCATCCTTCGCTGCTATCACAAGCAGCTCGATGCACGGACGATTCCTGCGATGCGCGGCCAATCGATGGAGACGCTCCATGCGATGCTGGTGACGGGCGATAGTGTGATCCAGAGCTTTGGAGATGTGGTAGTGACGTGGCTGATGGATAACGAAATCGAGCAACGCGCGTTTGAAGCGGAGGAACTTCGCGAAGACTTGGTGGAAGCGGGTATTCTTCAGGGAAATGAATTGATCTGGAATATGCCCAAAGCGCTCAAAAAGGATGAAAGGTTTGCATGGGACGCCAGTGGTTCGCGTGTAACCATTTTAGTGAGATGAGGAGACAGTGCAGGTTTGTACGGATATGAATGGACAGATGAATACGGCATTTATCGGCTGACGATTGGTGCAAAGATCCAGAAGGAAATTCGTCCAGTTTTCCATGAGGAATTGGATTTTTTCGGCATGGATGCTTATTGGGATTATCCAAAAGATACGGATGCTCCCTTGCTCTGGGCAGAAGGCGTGCGTCGGTATGTTTTGAACGGCAAACCGGTAGCCGAAGCGCAGGGCGGTGGCTTCTATACGAAGCCGACGATCAAACGTCTGACGGAAGAACGGCTGAAGCTCCAGCCGGTGGATGTCGACAGGCTCTATGAAGTGAATCGTTCTTTGATGACGAATCTTGAACAAAAGGCGGTTGGCTTCATTCAGGAACAGCATGAAAAATATCGAAAGCAGGGATTTGCATTTGTTTGTGCGTTTTCCGGGGGCAAGGATTCTCTTGTGCTTCTTGATCTGACAGCGAAAGCTCTTGCGTCTGGCGATTTCTACGTTGTTTTCAGCAATACCGGCATGGAGTTGTCGGATACATTGAAGGCTGTGGAAAAGGCAAAGAGGCATTGGCCGCAATTACGGTTTGAAGAAGCAAAATGTCATATGGATTCGAAGGAGACGTGGGACATTTTTGGGCCTCCAGGAAGACGGATGCGCTGGTGTTGTACCGTGCATAAATCGGTTCCAACGATACTAAAGTTGAGAGAGCTGACGAATAATTATAATGCAAAAGCTGTTGTCTTTGATGGGGTTCGAGCAGAAGAAAGCACACGTAGAGCCAAGTATGATGAGGTTAGTATAGGCGCAAAAAACATAAACCAGATTAATGCAAGCCCTATCCATAAGTGGAATACTGCTGAGGTATATTGTCACCTGCTACATAAAGGTATACTTTTTAACAATGCCTACCGTTTGGGACTCTTTCGTGTCGGCTGCATGGTTTGTCCTATGTCGTCTGAGTGGTGGGATGGAATTGCTAATCATTATTACGAAGATGAAATGCGGCCTTTGTTAAATAGAGTCGAGAAATATGCAGAGAGGACAAAAGTTAAATCCGAAGTTGCTAAATATATTGAAGGTGGCGGATGGAAGGCTCGAATGGGAGGGCGCGGCCTTCCTAATGGTGGAAACCGTGTAAAGGAACAAATCAGGAATGATATGATAACATTTACGATAGATGGTATAATGCAATCATGGAATGATGTTTCGCCTTTACTGGGCATCGTTGTTGAACAAGATGAAACTACAGGTTTGCAAAAAATAGACGGTATAAATTTTTCTTATAATATCAAGGAAACGGATAGACAAGCCATCGTATCATATACTCCGTTCTCTTTAATGGATAGATTCATTATTAGTCATTTGAGAGGCATAGCCTATAAAGTAGCTTATTGTGAAGGCTGCAAAGCTTGTGTGGTACAGTGTCCAACTGGCGCATTTACAATACAGGAAAATGGGAAAATATTGATACGCGAATCTATGTGTGTACACTGTTCTAATTGCTTAACATTTTCCGAAAAAAGCTGCATGCTTGCACACTCTTTAAGTATTACAGGAGGATCAGATTCGATGAATATGAAAGGAATGAATCCGTACCAACACTTCGGATTGAGGCAGGCATGGCTTGAACATTATATGGACGAGGGAGTCAAATGCTTTTCAATGGGAGTCCTTGGTAACCGACAATACGAAGGATTGAAGGCGTGGTTAAAGGAAAGCGGATTGTTAGTCACCAACAAGGACAAGAGCTTGATGACCACCGTATTATTTGAAAAGTTAAAACCATTCGGGGCATACAATCCTTTTACGTGGGCAATCATTTGGGCTAATCTTTGCTATAATTCGGTTATTTCACACTGGTATTGCCTTAACTCAGAAGTCGGAGCAACATATGAAAAAGGCGATCTTGTCGTTATGATTGGAGAAAGTTACTCGAAATCATCAAGGGAAAATGCCATTACAGCCCTGACAGAAACGTTTCGTACGTCGCCTATTGGCGCTGCTTTGAAGCAGGGAATTCCTATCGAATTGACAAAGACTACGTATTCCTATCTCCGCGAAGGCTGGGATTATCCTGATGGCGTTGCACTCCTGTACGCGCTGTACCTCTACGCCGAGCACGTGGGAAAGAAGTCTTTCACCTTTACAGAACTCGCCAACGCGCACAATCAGTCGGAGGCACGTGGTATTTCACCGCATGATATCTATGGAATCGATCTGAAGGCATTCCGTGATCAAGTCCAAGGGCTGGCCATCAGCTTTCCAAAGTATCTGCGGGTTTCTTTCGTCGGGAATCTCGACAACATCATTCTCGAAAATTACTCGAGCACCGATATCATCGATTTGGCACAGGAAGATTAAACAGGGGAGCGCAGAGCTATGCTGAGTAAAACATACAGCGATTATATCGAAATCAGCCCGACATTTGAATCTGTTGTCGATATTGATTCCGACACCAGGAACAAAAACCTTTGGCGCGAGTATATTGTCGGCGATGATATGGAAAACCTGATGGAGGCTCTTTGTCAGTCGCTGAACAAGGAAGGCGTGGACAATGAGGGAAACGACCTCCGGCGCTCCTTCTGGGTGCATGGTACTTACGGCACTGGCAAGAGCTATGCTGCTATTCTCGTGAAGCACCTGATGGAAGACCCGCCGTCGGTCATCGACGATTATCTGGCGAAGAACAGCCGTCTTTCAAAGTACCGCAACCGGTTCATGAAATGCCGGAACAAGGGAGAGGATTTCCTTGTCATTTGGAAAACTGGCTGCACGGGGCTGCTGGACGGCAATGCGATCCTGATGGAGGCGGAAAAAGCCATCCGGGATGCACTGGCGGCGAAATTTGGCGATCAGGCGGATTATGCGGATGCATCCTTGGCCGATGCCGTGAAGGAAAAGGTGCACAGCTCGCTCTATAATTGGGAACACATTCTCGAAACCACAATGCTTGGTGACGACTATGGCACCGTGGAAGAGCTGCAGGACGCGATTGACGCTGGGGATCTCAGGGCGCTTCAGCGCACTGCCCAGGTCATCCGCCAGTACAATTGGGGTCTCGTGGACAGCCTCGAAACCTTCAAGAAATGGGTCGGTGCGGTCATCGAGAATAATCATCTCGCAAAATCCGGCATCTTCTTTATCTGGGACGAGTTTACCGAGTATATCGTCCATAGTGACGACATTACTATCCTTCAGCAGCTATCCGAATTCTCCAAGGTCAAGCCGCTCTATTGGATGTTCATCGTGCATAAGTCGCAGGAAATGATCCAAAATTTGACAAACGAACGCTACCAGACGATCACGCATCGTTTCCATCAAGTGGAGTTCCATATCAGCGCGGATGCGGCTTATGATCTGATTGCGGGCTCCATCTCCATTCGGACGGGCATGAACGAACACTGGGATGAGGCACGCAAGACGGTCATCCATAACATTCATCCGTATCTGCCTGATATCGCTGGCCTGGATGAAAAAATTACCAATCAAATCAAGAATTTCTGCCCGATGCATCCCATGACCATCAAGCTTCTCTCCCGTGTTGCAGAGAACTACGCGGCATCGCAGCGCACCATGTTCCGCTTCATGAAGGATCAGGCGACGACGGACCTCGGCTTTGTCGGCTACATCAACAAGTACGGGCCGGATGATCAGGCGAATTGGCTGACGCCCGACTGGCTCTGGGATTATTTTTTCACGCGCGAGAGCGATTTCTCTGACAAGGAAACGAAAGTGCCGGAGTATATCCGTCATTTCGAGGAGAGCCGGAATCTCGTGGAGGGCGACGAGAACGCATACCGCGTCTTCAAGACGGCGATGCTCCTGATGGCGCTGATGTCATCCACCAAGGGACTTTATATCGGAAAGAGAACAAAAGACGGTATTGCAGCAACGGAAGCATGCCTGGATCACTGCCTTGCTGGCGTCATGGACGCGAAACAAGTTCATGAGCTTCTCGAAATTCTGCAAGACAGCAAAGTCCTCGTTTTGGACAAAGACGCTCACGGGAATGTCCGCTTGCAGCTTCCGTTCAGCGGTGTTACCAGCAACGAATTCGACGCCTATTTGGCAGCCAATGATAAAAAGCTTACTCGCTACACGCTGTTTTCAAAAGACGGCATTTTTGCAAAGGAATTCGAGAAACAGGCCGTGGATGAAAACGATCCTGTTAGCAAGCGCATGAAGATTGCCGTCTGCTGTGCTGAGACGAACTCGATCAACACGCGCATGGCAGAGGTGCTGAAAGAGCTGGAGAAGTCTCCATACAAACTTGGATTGCTGCTTGTCTCCGTGGACAGTGAGAATCAGGCCGTTGCGATCCAGTCGACGTTGCATAAAAAAGCGGTCGAATCAAACGAGCCCCGCCTTACGATTGCGTTGATCAAGAATCCCTTCTCTGATGATAAGAGAAGGGAATGGCTGACAGCTATCACAAAGCGGGAGAGAGCAAGCGCGTCAGGACAGACCGGCTCTGCCAATGGCTTTCAAATGGAAGCCAACAAAATTTTGGTGACTTGGGTGAGCAGCGCCGTGAGCGGCGGAAAAATGATTGCTTACAACGGGAGCCAGGTATGGAGCAATCTCTATGGCATGGCGAATTTGCGAAAAACGATTCGCACAAACGTGTTGGATGTCATATTCAAATACGCCCCAGAGCATATTGTCGTTACGAATACGGCGTACAAAGCTTGTAACGACGGCGCGCCAACCGCCGGCATCCAGCGCAGCAGCAAAAACAGCCAGCTGAAGAACGTCCTGAATTCCTTGAAGACCGAAAAATTGCTTGATTTTACGAAGATTGACGAGATGGCAGGTGCGCATGGGAACAATGCTGTTGAAAGCGTGGCGGCACTTGCAAAACTGGTAAAGAAGGAAATGGAATCCGGTTACAAAGTCAATCTGGGCGATCTGTGGATGACTTTGCAGCAGGCACCGTATGGCTACTATGATACCATTGCCTGTGGCGTGCTGCTCGGATATGTGTTCTCCTGCTATCAAAATAGCAAATATACATGGATAGACAAGGCGCAATCGCCACAAATTCTTGTCGAATCGACGATCGGAAAGATGGTCGTGGAGATGTGCAAGGGCAGAATGACGACGGACTATCTCTCGGCAGGCTCTATCACATGGCAGAACTTCAGCCCATATCTTGAAAAGATTCTCAACCTGAAGGCAGAACAGGTGGCAGAGCAGACAACCGGGTATCATACTGCGCGGGAAGCCGTCACGAAAAGCGGTGCGCCTTTCTGGGCTTTGAAATATCTGCCTGCCGATTCGTGGACAAGCGAGGAATTTCGCAGCACGGCTCAAAAAGTGATCGATAACATTCAGCTCTTTATTGCACAAGAAGGCGATGTCGAGACGGCGATGAGCAATGTCCTCCAGTTGATGCAGGGCAGAGGGAGAATCCGCGTCGTCCTTGCCACGGCTTTTCAGGACAAGAATACGATGGCGGCGGCCTTCCGGACATATCTCTTCGGCGTCTCTCCCGAATTGCAGGATATCGCGACCAAGCTGAGCATTCAGCCGGAAGAACTGCGCGACAAGCTGCATGCTGTCATGCAAGGAACGATCTATACCTGGACAGAGGATCAGGTCAAAGAGAAACTGGATGATATTGTAGGCGAGTACAAGTACCTGGAAGCCATCGGCAATGTCCAGAACGCCGTCTATCATAGCTTGGAAGCGGCGCGGAAAGACCTTGAAAATCTGTTTCGGCATCTGCGGATTCCTATGGCTGCGATTGAGCAGCTGAATCCTGACTGGAATCCGGCGTTGAAAGTGCTGTACAAGGTGTCGCAGGGAAAAGCCATGCACTTGACGCCAGAAGAGCGCAAAGACGACATCTCCGTTCTTGAAATGTACGGGGCATATGCCAAGGACTGCCTTGCGGATGGAAAGCCCGTGCTCGGTGAGATCATGGAGGAAAAACAGCTCGAATGCACCCCGGAGGAACTCAGCACCATCTATAGCGGATTGAAGGATCTGTCTTGCGATGCGTCGCTGACGCAGTTCGAAAACGCATTAAAAACACAGATCGGAAGAATCAACTTTGCCCGCAACAAGGTGACACTTCAGGAAACATGGAAAACACTGACAGGCAAGGATACTGTAAAGGAATGGTGTACGGCCTTTGAGGTTCCGATTCTGTGGGTTCTTCCGCCGGAACTGCAGAAACCGATCCGTACGCTGATGGATGTGCAAAAGCAGAATCATACGTTGGATAGTTCTGTTGTTAACGCAATTCAAGCCTTGCGAAAAATGGACAGTGCTGTCCTCAATGACAGAGCCAAAATTGAAGCTGCGTTCCTCGCTACGGTAGGAACGGAATACTTGGATATCTGGAATGCCGAGCATGCTACGATCATCGCCAAAGCAAAAATGAAGCTTGAGAAAAGTGATATGAGTACCTGGGGGATTTCTGATCTGAGCACGTTGCAGAAAATGCTGAAGCAGGCCCAGCAGGAAAAGGCGAAGAAAGAGAAGCTGGCTGGGACGAAGAAACACGTGCGCGACATGAAAGAAGACATTCTGAAGGACCGCGTTTCGGCGTTCCTTGATGCTCATCCGGAGTATTGCGATGAATTCGCAGAATAATGGAGAGGGGAGGACAAAATGGCAATACAGGAAGTCGTATCGAAGCTGCAGAAGGAAAAGCAGGATGGTGTCGCTTCCCGCTTCCCCTGCCGCGCGATTATGGTAAACAATATTCGCGAGTACTGTGAACTCCTTTCCGAACTGAAGAAGATAAGCGATATTCGGTCGGTTTCCATGGATGATTTGTTTTCCAATGCCGATGTCATGCCGAAGTATGAGACGTTGACGGATGCAAAGTATCGGAACGAATGGCTCATCCTTACCGGCGTCAGCGAGTATCTTCGCTTGTTTGCCCAAAGTGAGATTTCAGGCCGCCGTTTTGCCGCGCTCTGGTCGTACCAGGCGCCTGCAAACAGCACCGGCAGGATTATTATTCCCTTATGGGGCTGTCAAGCGCAATGGTTTGATGAGTCTATGCATCTCGCGGATGATTTGCGCCAGGAAGATTTTTTCTTTGATTGCTCAGATCCTGACGCAGAGGACCAAGACTTCAAGCTCCTCGTGCTTTCCGGAAAGTTTCAAACGTATGTATCGAAATTGGAAACCATGCAGGGGGATTTGAAAGTCGGTCTGAAAGAGTGGTTTGCGTATTGGAGCAATCCTGCACCAGATAAAAAAGATTTTGTACTGCTCACCAATCGGTCAAAATCTGTGGATACGACGAATGGCAAGATTTCTATCCATGTGATGAATGACGCACTGACGTTTATTTGCGAAAATATGCCTGGTGCGAATGTCTTGACGGAAGAAAACTGCTCGGGCGAGATGCAGAGTATCCTCTTTGACTATGCGCTCAATGGTGTCGATCTGGATACGGCAATGTTAGAGATTCTGAACATGTCGACCTTTTCCGGAACTGACGTCATGGGGAAGTGGGACACACTATCGGATAGCCGCAAACAATTGATTTTTCTATGGTTCGAGCAGCATCCAGATTCTACATACCTCTATCGTTGCTTTTCCGTCTCGGCGAGCGTGAGGGAAGTTCCTGACACGATCATGCTTGAGATTTTCAAAGTCTGGAATGCCAAGCCGGAATGGGTGGATGAGTACCGAGCGCTTGTGAAAGCCATGGCATTGAAACCGGATGAAAGATTCTTTCAGGAATTGGATGCCATTCCGGTCTATGAGACCCGACTGGCGTTCATGACGGGATCAGATCGTGGCGAACGAATTTATTTGCTGCGGATGGTTGGGAAATGGATGAGGTTTGATTACGCGCAGGTCTTGTCTTGTGAAAAACTGAAGGGGATTTATCCGACACTTTATTATTATCTTCGTGACCAAGACTTGGCGTTTGACGATGAAATCAAGCTCTACATGGAACGGTATAAATCGTATAAGCTGGAAAATACGTTGCCTGAGGATGAGGCCTCCTATTTCAACGGCGTACAGACGGATACTTATGATATGCGGTATTCTGTTTTATCCGAATACATTGACGAGGATACAACAATCCTGTGGATTGATGCGCTGGGAATCGAATGGCTGCCGTTATTGTACTGGGGAATCCTTCAGCATTGTGATGTGACGGTACGGCACATCGCTATCGGGCAGGCAAACCTGCCGACAGAGACAGAGTTCAATGACCAGTGGAACGTGATGGATGTTCCGTATGAAAAACTTGACAAACTGGATAAGCTGGCTCATAGGGGCGTCGTAGATGAACCGAATTACTATGCCTGCGTGGAAGACCAGCTCAGGCTTGTTTCTTCGATTCATAAGAACGTTTCTAAAATGATGGAGACGCATCACAGGGTTATTGTGACTGGCGATCATGGTACCAGCCGCCTGGCTGCGCGTTTTTTTCATAAGCGCGACGGATTTGATGTCGGTCGTGGCGTAAAGGTGTACAGTCATGGAAGATACAGTGACTGGAAACCAGGCGGACAGCCGCAGTTGGATACTGTGCGGATTGCCAAGACGCTTGATGGCAAGCAATATGCTGTATTCAAAAATTACGATCATTTCACGACCTCCGGGTTTGCTGCAGGGGCAGACGATGACAACGCAATCTACGGAGAAGTCCATGGTGGTGCGTCGCCAGAAGAAATATTGGTGCCAATCCTTGTGCTGGACAGCAATAAAAAAATTCCGCTAACAGCGAAATGGGAAAAGGCAACGGTTAAAATTTTAAAGAAGAAGGCCCGGTTCGGCATACGCTTCAGCCAGCCCGTTCATAGCTTGCAGGTCAGAATCGCAGGAATCGATGGAGTGGTGAATCCTGCCGAAGATGCTAAGCAATGGAGGGTAGAGTTTCCGAGGATCAAGCCGGGGACATATTCTCCGCAGGTGGTCGCAAATGCTACTATTGTTTCACTGCCAGACGTAACCATCAAGCCTGCACTTGGCGGCGGAGAGGGGGACTTACCGTGAAGAAAAAAATCTGTTGCGAGTGCGGGAAAAAACTTAAAAAGGACGAGATAGCCCTATCGCAGAAGCTGATTGATGTTGACACAGAAGATTTTTACTGCATTCAATGCATGGCGGAATACTTTGACTGCGAAGTGGAAGACCTGAAAATCAAGATCAGCGAATTCAAGGAGCAGGGCTGCACGCTATTCCTGTAAGGGAGATCTGTTATGGAAGAAGATAAACTGAGAGATGTATTTGCCGACATGGTTGTTCTGAAAAATCCGCAACGCTCCGGCTTTTTTAAAGACCTTAGGCTGCCCTCTTTCATGCGCGACTGGATTGTTATGAAATTCTCCGATGATGATGGAGAGATAGATACAGATCGAATTCAGAATTACATCAAGAGATACGTTCCGAGCAAAGAGGACTTTGAGTACATGAAGTTCCAGCTGACGAACGGGGAAACCGTGACGATATTGACGCGGATACGTGTTTCGGTAGATATCAAGAGCGGTAATACGATGTTTGACATGCCTGATTTTGGCGATCTGAAGTCAGGAGCAGGCGGCGTCATTGAAAAACACGTCGTAGAAAAATGGCAGGACACGTTGCTGAAGGAAAGTGAAAACTGGGGGATTATCGAGCTTGCCTGGATGCAGGATTTCTCAAAGAAGAATGCAACGGGATTCATCCAGATGACAGACTATAAACCATTTTGTCCGTATACGGTTGATCTTGAGGAGTATAAAGAAGGCAGAAGCAATTTTACCACAGATGAATGGATCAATGTGCTGATTTCTGCTGCGGATTATAATTCCCGTGGGTTTTCCAGCAGCGAGCAGCGGCTCACTTTTTTACAGCGGTTGCTGCCATTCGTGGAGAAGAACCTCAATATGATCGAGCTTGCTCCTCCGGGGACAGGCAAATCGTATCTGTTCGGACAGATCAGCCGTTTTGGCTGGCTCGTTTCCGGAAAATCAACAAGAGCACAGCTCATCTACAATAAGACAAGTAAAAAAGAAGGTGTCGTAGCCTATAAGGACTATGTGGCTCTTGACGAAATTCGAGAAGCAGATTACATGAAGGATCCTGAAATGCATTCTTCGCTTCAGCAGATCATGGAAAATGGGAGCTTCAAGGCAGATGACGGACATAGTGTCAATGTGGATGCAGCGATTGTGTTTTTAGGAAATATTACGGGAAGCAACATGAATGAGCATGCGAATATGTTCGAAGAACTTCCAGCGCCATTTCACAGAGCGCCTTTCCTTGACCGCCTGCATGGCTTCATCAAGGGGTGGGAACTCCCAAGAATGAACGATGATATGAAAGCAAATGGCTGGGCTCTGAATTCCGAATATTTTTCCTCAATCCTCCATGAGCTCAGGAACACGCCATCCTATCGGAATATTGTCGAAGAAATGCTTGTGATTCCACCGAAGGCTGACACGAGAGACACAGAGGCTATCAGGAAAATTTGTACAGCGTTTGTAAAATTGATTTTTCCGAACGCAGAGAGCACCAAAGATATCAGTCCTGAAGATTTTGACAACTACTGTTTGCGGCCAGCAAAAGAAATGCGCAGTATTATACGTGAACAGATGGGAATGGTTGACTCAAAAGAAGTGGGTAAGTCCATACCAGACATTTCCACCGTTGGTCTTGCCAAGTAAGGATATATCATGAAACAACTAATTTACGCCGATCATGCAGCGACAACAAAACTAGATACGGATGCATGGGAAGCCATGCGTCCGTATTTGCAAGAAGAATACGGTAATATCTCAGAGCCGTATCAATTTTCTCGTAAAGCAAAAAAAGCCGCGCGATGGGCGCGGGAGCAGATTGCGGAAGCTATCGGGGCTGCACCAGAGGAAATATTTTTTACTTCTGGTGGGACGGAGAGTGACAACTGGGCCATCAAGGGAATGCTGGCCCCGGGAAGGCGAGACGAAATCCTTACGAGCAAAATAGAGCATCATGCTATTTTGAGGTCCTGTCGTTCCATCGGGCGTTTTGGATACATTGCACGTGTTCTGCCTGTGACAGAAAAAGGTGTTGTTCGTGCAGAGACTTTGCAATCGGCGTTGTCTGTTCGGACACGACTGGTTTCCATCATGATGGCGAACAATGAAATTGGAACGATTGAACCGATTGCGGAATTGGCTCGCATCGCACATGAGCAGGGAGCGTTCTTTCATACGGATGCTGTGCAGGCAGTGGGACATCTTCCCATTGATGTAGACCAGCTCGGCGTGGATTTGCTTTCCGCCTCGGGACATAAATTCAATGGGCCAAAAGGCAGCGGGTTCTTGTATGTACGGAAAGATACGCCGATTTTTCCGTGGATGGATGGTGGCGCACAAGAATCTGGTATGCGTGCAGGGACAGAGAATGTTGCAGCAATGGTCGGCATGGCGGTGGCACTCCAGAAAAATATTGCGCGGATGGAAGAAACATCATCTTGGCTGATGCAGTTAGAACACATTTTTATCCAAAAGATGATGGCATCGGGACTGGATTTTTTGAGGAATGGAGCGGAGAATCACGTTCCAGGCAATATCAGCATATCGATTCGCTATGCGGATGGTGAGATGTTGCTTCATCGATTGGACTTGAAAGGAATCTGCGTTTCTACTGGTTCTGCGTGCAATTCAGGGAGTACGAAAATATCACATGTTCTTCGCGCAATCGGGGTGCCGGAGGAATACGCAAAAGGTACCATACGAATCACATTGGGAAAGGAAAATTCAGAAGAAGATGTACGTAAAATTGTTGAGGATTTGAGCGATATTTGCAACAAGTCATGAAGATTTCTAGGAAATGCTATCGTAAGGGAAATGCGTATGGACAATATCATCATCTATAACACGGATGACGGAAAAGCATCGGTCAAACTCTATGCAAACGACGGCACAGTCTGGATGACGCAGGCGCAGATTGCAGAGCTCTTCGATAAGAGCGTGTCAACCATATCACGCCATATAGCGAACATCTTTCATGAGAAGGAACTTCAAGAAAAAAGGAATTTGCAAAAAATGCAAATTCCTAATTCAGATAAAAGAATTACACTCTACAGGCTCGATGTTATCCTTGCTGTCGGTTTTCGCGTCCATTCCCCACGCGGCACGCAGTTTCGACGCTGGGCAAACAGCACGTTGAAAGAATATTTGCAGAAAGGCTTCGTGCTTGATGACGAACGGCTCAAGCATCCGAACGGACGGCCAGATTATTTCGATGAGCTGCTGGAACGCATCCGCGATATTCGGGCGAGCGAAAAGAGATTCTACCAGAAGCTGCGCGACCTTTTTGCGCTTTCGTCGGATTATGACAAAACGGACAGAGAGACGAAGCAGTTTTTCTCCGAGACGCAGAACAAGCTCA
>NZ_JALFCU010000069.1 GCF_022771645.1 Selenomonas sp. | reverse complement strand
ACCATCTGTTCGTTGAAGAGCTTCACGTCGAGCGCTTCAAGCGCTTCATAATCGTATTCGCCCTCGGGCGTGCGCGGCGTGTCGACGCGGTTGCAGAAATAATCATCGAGCGAGATGGCCACGGGCTCAAGCCCGTTGACGCGCAGCTGGATGCGCAGGCGTTGCGCGAACGACGTCTTGCCGGACGATGACGGCCCTGCGATGAGGATGAGGCGCAGGTCATCGCGCTTTTCCGCGATGTGGTCGGCGATCTGCGCGATGCTCTTTTCCTGCAGCGCTTCCGACACGCGGATGATGTCGCCGATCTGCCCGTTGCGGTTCGCACGATTGAGATCCGTCACGAAATCACAATGCAGGATATCTGCCCAGCGTTTCGCCTGCGTCAGCACATGGCTGAGCTTCGGCTGCGGTTTTGCGTCCGGCACGTCGCTGCCCGATGCGACGGACGGCGTGCGCAGCAGCAGCCCCGGCGCGAAGAAGTCGAGCGCGAAACGCGCGAGCTTTCCCGTACGGCCGAGCATCGCGCCGTAGAGGTAGTCGCTGTATTCCCCGCAGGAATACACACTGACGGTTTCTTTCGCGAGCGCCGCGATGAGGTTCGCCTTCTCGATGGCTTTCGACGCCTTGAAGAGCTGCACGGCCTCCGCGCGCGGCAGGAAGTGTTTTTCAATCGGACGGTCTTCCGCGACGATGGCGCGCATGCGCTTTTCGATGGCGGCGACTTTTCCCGCCGTCAAGCCGCCGTTTATGCCAAGTACTTCGATGAACAGGCCGCCGTTCGCCGAAAAATCGACCTTGACCTCGGCCTGCGGCTCCATCTCGTGCACGGCCGTGATGAGCAGGAAGATGACGCTCCTGCGGTACACGTCCCAGCCTTCCTGCGTGGCGAGCCGCACGAACGACACGCTCTGGCAGCCGTCCACGGGGTTCTGCAGGTCGTGCACCTCGCCGTCCATCACTGCTGCGACAGCAACGTCAGCAAGCTCTGGACAGACGCGCTCCATGAGCTCCCGCGCCGTCGTGCCGCCGGCGGGCGCCGCTGCCTGCTTTCCTTCGACAATCATAACCATTCCTCCTTCGAATCCAGAGAAAAACGATGTTTTTATGATACCGTGGTTTTTCTTTTCTCATGAGAAATGACGGCAGGTCAATCGATGCGTTCCACATGTTTTTTTTCAAGAAAATCGCGCCACGAGGTCGTCATGGGCTCGTCGGTCACGATGGCATTGATGCGGTCGAAGTCGAAGGAGTGCACGAAGGCGGTCTTGCCGAATTTCGTATGATCGGCGAGCAGGATGACGCGTTTCGCTTGCGTCGCCATGCATTCTTTGATCGTGCCCTCGGCATCGTTTGATTCCATGACGCCTTTTTCGCGGTCGAGGCCCTTGCAGCTGATGAGCGCGAGGTCAACGTTGTAGCGACGGAGTGTCTGCAGCGTGACGTCGCCGACGAGCGCGCAGGAATCCGGCCGCAGCGTGCCGCCCGTCGAGATGAGATGGAACGGCCCTTGGAGGAAGTCGTGGACGACGCGCACGGAATTCGTGATGATCGTGAGGTTCTTGTGCCGCTGGAGCTCGCCGATGAGCGCGAGGCACGTCGTGCTCGCATCGACCATGATCGTGTCGCCGTCGTGGACGAGACGCGCAGCACGTCCTGCGATGGTGCGCTTGTTCTCGCTGAGGATCGTGCTGCGCTTGACGAACGAGATGTCGTCGCTCGTGTGCTCGTTGAGCACGGCGCCGCCATAACTGCGGCGCAGCAGGTCTTTGCCTTCGAGCTTTTCTAAGTCGCGACGGATCGTCTCTTCCGTGACGCCGAAGAGCTTTGCGAGCTCCGAGACATAGACTTTTTGTTCTTCGTTCAATTTCTCCATGATGCGGCGGCGCCGCTCGATTCCCAGCATGATGAACGCTCCTTGCTCAAAAAGATATATGCAATCACATTTCCTGTAAGTATTATACAAGAAAAACGCATAGAATTCAACAAAAGCACGCAGAAACAAAATTCAGATTTTCGAGGAAAACGGCGCGATTCTCTCGCTTTTTTCAGAGTCCTCCCATATAATAAAAGCTTAGTATGGAACTATGGGAAATGAGGTTCATGAATCGCAGGGATTTTATCAAACAGTTGGGAACGATGGCCGCCGGCGCGGTAGCGCTGCCGTTCGTGGTGCCGCACGCAGCGGAGGCAGCATGGCAGACGGGTGGCGGCGCGGGCGTGCGCATCCGCGAGACGCATCTGCGCTTCCGCTCGCTCGAGAACCGCGAGGCGACGGATGTCATCATCGTGCATCATATCGGCAACACGGATGCGGATGTCTCGGCAGCGACCGTGCACCGCTGGCATCTCGCGAACGGCTGGGCGGGCATCGGCTATCATTATCTCATCCGCAAGGACGGAACGATCGAGCGCGGGCGGCCGCGCGATACCGTCGGCGCGCATTGCTATGGCGAGAATTGGCACAGCGTCGGCGTGAACCTCGTCGGCAATTTCGAAACCGCATGGCCGACGGATGCGCAGATGGACGCAGCCGCGCGCCTGGTCGCCAGGCTCTGTATGATATACGGCTTGCGGCCGGATGCGGACACGATCAAAGGCCATCGCGATTTCAATGCGACGGCGTGCCCGGGGCAACATCTCTATGATCTGCTGCCTGATGTCATTGCCGGCGCGCAGGAGCGTTATGGCATTTGATGGGTACGGTTTTGCTGGTACGGAGGAGTTGGCGGCTGATGGCCTTTCACTATCGATGGTTTTCACAGGACGAGGAACTCACGGACGAGTTTGGCGTGCGGCAGAGTCGTGCGCTGCTCGATGAGAAGCCGGACGAAGACGCGTTGCCGCACTATGCGCGCGGAGAGGTTGCGAGCATGATCGTCGCGCTTGCGGCCTTCTGCTATGGCATGTTTGCTGGCATCGCGCCATTCATCCTGTTCGGTGCGGCGTTCCTCGTCTATGAAGTGCGGCGCGTCGTGCCGGCCGTGTTCGGCCCGGTCGGCGTGCCGATTGCGAATGCGATGCGCGGTTTCAGCATCGTGACACTGTTCGGCGCGATCCTGCTGCTGTTCCTGTGAGGCAGCAGGACGCAGGAAATGATGGGAGGGAACAATCTTTTGGTGGAAAACAAGACCGTTGTCGTCGGCATGAGCGGCGGCGTCGACAGTTCGCTGACGGCGGCGCTCCTCAAAGAGCGCGGCTATGACGTCATCGGCGTGACGATGCGGCTCGCCGACGAGAGCCGTGACTTCGCGGAAAACAACCGCGGCTGCTGCTCGCTGTCGGCTGTCGACGACGCGCGGCGCGTCTGCGAGATCATCGGCATCCCGCATTACGTCATGGATTTCAAAGCGCTGTTCCGCGAGCGCGTCATCGACCATTTTCTCGCGGAGTACGCGCACGGCCGCACGCCGAACCCTTGCATCGATTGCAACCGCTACGTGAAGTTTGGCGGACTCCTTTCGCGCGCGTTCGAACTCGGCGCGAACTTTGTCGCGACAGGACACTATGCGCGCATCGAGCAGAATGAGAATGGCCGCTGGTTATTGAAGAAAGGCGTCGACACGCAGAAAGATCAAGCGTACGCGCTCTATCATCTCGACCAGCACAGCCTCGCGCATTTCCTCATGCCGCTCGGCGAGTACCGCAAGACGGAGACGCGGCGGATGGCGGAGGAACGCGGCCTGCCCGTCGCGCACAAGCCGGACAGTCAGGAAATCTGCTTCGTGCCCAATGATGATTACAAAGCGTATCTCTCGGAGCACGCGCCTGCGTGCCTGCATCCGGGCGATATCGTCGATATGGCAGGCCATGTACTCGGCCATCATGCGGGCGTGCCGCTCTACACGATCGGCCAGCGGAAAGGGCTCGGCATCGCGGCCGAGCATCCGCTCTACGTCGTGCGGCTCGACATGGAGAAGAACCAGGTCGTTGTCGGCGGCGCGGATGACGTGTTCGCAAGCGGCCTCATCGCGAGCGACCTCAATTGGATTGCCATCGACGCGCTCACGGCGCCCATCGATGTGACGGCGAAAGTGCGCTACGGCAAGCGCGAAGGCGCAGCGCACGTCGAGCCGTGCGCGGACGGCCACGTGCGCGTGACGTTCCGCGAGCCGCAGCGCGCCGTGACGCCTGGCCAGTCCGTCGTGTTCTACGATGGCGATACCGTCGTCGGCGGCGGCAGGATTGACGAAGCGCTCTGACGCTCCGTCTGGATCTTTTTTGCAGAAAGTGTGGGAATCATGTCCATGGGATGGAAAAAACGGCTGATTGCCGTGCTGGTCTTGCTCGCCGTGCTCGTGGCGGGCGGCGCGTTTTTCTATGTTACGCATCAGCGGAAAACGCCGGAGTACGCGATGTCAGAAATCACGCAGGCGCTCGAGAAGCACGATGCGGATACGTTTTTCCGCTATGTCGATGTCGACGGCGTGCTCGATGCCTCGTATACGGACTTCATGAGCGGCGCGCTCCAGACGGAGCAGCCGATGAACGACGAGGCGAAAGGCGCGGTCGAGAGCTTCGCGTCAATGGTGAAAGCGCCGGTGCTCAAGAGCTTCCATGAAGCCATCGAGACGTATGTCAAGACGGGCGTCTGGCCGGCGGCCACAGGCGAGGAGACGGAGGCGCTCCTCGATCCCTCCGTCGCGATGCAGAAAGCCGGCCTCGTGGGTGTGGAGCTGCGCGGCGTCGACCGCGTGGAGCTCCATGATGAAGATGCAACGGCCGTCGCGATGGTGCGCGTGCATCCGCAGGAATCCGACGAGGATTTCGTGCTGCGCGTCGTGCTCGCACCGGCGGACGACGGACATTACCACGTGACAGGGATCGAGAACTATCGCGACTACGTCGTGATGCTCGCAAAGGCGCGCCGCTCGAAAGTCGATGCATATCTCACGGAGACGGCGTCCATCGTCGCGGAGCATGAGGCGGCGATGCGCGAGGCGGAGACGCAGCGCGCGGAAATCCTCGCGGCCGGCACGCTCGGGAACAATGCGACGCGGCAAGCGCTGCAAGACCTCATGACGGAGACGATCCTGCCGGACTGGCAGGCGCGCAAGGCGGCGCTCGAAGCCATCGATGCGCCAGACGCCGCGACGCCGCTCCATCGCCTGCGCCTGCGCATCTGCGACCTCTACATCGGCTATGCCGAGGGCTACGCGGCTTGGATGATGGACAAGAAGGCCGCGACGATCCGCGAGGCCGAGCAGAAACTGAAACAGGCGAAGACGCTCGAGCAGGAAGAAAAATTCCTGACGAAACGGATCGGAGGGGAATCATGAGACGGACGGTTTGCGGGGCAGGGCTCGGGCTGCTGCTCGGGCTGTTTTGCGCCGTGATGGTGCTGACGGGTGGCGTGGCATCGGCAAACGCTGCGGCTTCCGGCGTGCGCGATGATGATTTTGCCGCGCATGGCGTCGCGCTCGGCGAGGCCGTGACGCAGGAGCAATTGACGGCCGCGTTCGGCAAGCTGCTTTATGATGACGATGTCACGCGCTGGGGCGTGCCGCTCAAACGGTACACGTTCAAGAAAGATGTGCGCGTGTTCGTCGTCCAAAAGACGCAGCGCGTCGCGGAGATTGTTTTGGAAAAAGACGCAGCGGCCGGTCGCGATGGCGTGCGGTACGGCGCGACGTCGTATTACCTCCAGAAGGTCTACGGCAAGGCCGAGCGCGTGAACCTCGACGGCGATGCGTGCTTCATTTCCACGAATCCTGCCGACAAGTATGAACGCCTCATCTGCACGGTCGACCATGACGACGGCAGCCTCACGAGTTTGCGCCTGACGGTGCTGCCGCTCACGGAAGACGAGGCGGATGCGTGGGCGACGGAGGGTATGCTTGCGGCAGATGACGGAGATGCGGACGACGAGACACTCGCGAATGTGCTGGCAGGACAGGCGCAGATCGATACGAGTGCGCTGCCAGCGAGCGAGTCGCCAAAACTCGGAGGGCTGACGAAGTGACGACACGCATGCTGTGCCACAAGGGCTTGCGCTACGCCGGCATCACGCTCGGCTGCCTCATCGCGAGCTCGTCCATCAACCTCTTCCTCGTGCCGTCGCATATGCTGACCGGCGGCGCGACGGGCATCGCGATCATCGTCTATTATCTGACGGGGCTGCCCATCGGCTTGCAGACGTTCGCGTACAACATCCCGCTCCTCGCGGCGGCTTGGCGGCTCATGGGGCGACGCTACACGATCGACATCGTCATCGGCACGGGCATTTTCTCGTTGTGCCTCGACGCGACACGCTTCCTCAATGCCTATGCGCCGCTCAACGACTATATGCTCGCGGCGATTTTCGGCGGCGTCTTCAATGGGCTAGGCTACGGCCTCGTGTTCCGCATGAACGGCAGCACGGGCGGCTTCGACATCATCGGCGCCATTGTGAAAAAATATTATTCGCTCGGCATGGGCACGGTCATCTTCGGCTTCAA
>NZ_JALFCU010000036.1 GCF_022771645.1 Selenomonas sp. | reverse complement strand
GACGCTGTTCGCGCGGCTCGTGATGGCAAATTTCAAATGCTGGCCTTCGCTGCCGATCTGGCGCGCGTCCGTGCCGCGCACGTCCTTGACGCCGAACAGCGGCAGCGGGTTGCCTTCGCCGTACGGCTCGAGCTGCGCGATCTCGTCGATGAGGTCGAGCGTGACGCTCGCCGGATGCATCTCGAATTCGATGTTCGCCTCGGGCACGTAGTCGTCGGGCGTGAGGTGCGCGGCGGCGTAATCGCAGAACGCCTTGCGGAAGGCGTCAATGTTTTTTGTCGCAAGCGAAAGGCCGGCGGCTTGGGCGTGGCCGCCGAAGCGCAGCAAGTGTTCCTTGCACGCGGCGAGCGCGTCGTGCATGTGCAGGCGCTCGATGCTGCGGCACGAGCCTTTCGCGGTTTCGCCGTCGATGGAGAGCAAGATGACGGGCTTGTAATATTTTTCGACGAGGCGCGAGGCGACGATGCCGATGACGCCCGGATGCCAGCCCTCGCCCGCCACGACGATGGCAGGGAGCTCGTTCATATCTGTGCCTGCGAGCTGTTCTTCCGCCTTCGCGAGGATTTCGCGCTCGACGCTCTGGCGCTCGCGGTTCAGCGCGTCGAGATGCTCGGCGAGCTCTTCCGCTTCGCTCTTGTCATTCGTCGTGAGCAGGCGCACGCCGAGCATGGCGCTTTCCATGCGGCCGGCGGCGTTAAGGCGCGGCGCGAGGTGGAAGCCGACGGCCTCCGTCGAAATGTGCTTCGCGTCTTTTTCAGCGACGGCGATGAGCGCGGCGAGGCCGGTGTTTTCCGTCGATGCCATGCGATGGAGGCCCATGCGCACGATCTTGCGGTTCTCGCCCGTGAGCGGCACGACGTCGGCAACCGTGCCGAGCGCGACGAGCTCGAGGCCTTTATTCCACGGCTTGCCTGTGAGCGTACGTGACAGCGCGTCGCAGAGCTTGAACGCGACGCCGACGCCCGCGAGGTTCTTGTCGGGATACGCGTCGTCCGTTTGGTGCGGGTTCACGACGGCGATGCACGATGGCAGGTCTTTGCCCGGGATGTGGTGATCCGTCACGACGATGTCAAGCCGGCCCGCAACGCTCGCGACCTCGGCCGCACACGAAATGCCGCAGTCGACGGAGACGAGCAGGTCTGCCCGCTCCGCGATCTTCGCGAGCGCCGCCGCGTTGAAGCCGTAGCCTTCGCGGAAGCGGTCAGGGATGTAGATGTCGACATTCTCGGCCGCGACGCCGAGCGCGCGCAGGCAATGAAAGAGCGTTGATGAGGCCGTCATGCCGTCGACGTCATAGTCGCCATAAATCGTGATATGTTCGCCATTTTGGATGGCACGCACGATGCGATCCGTGGCCACCTGCATGCCCTTCATGCGGAACGGGTCGTAAAATTCCTGGCGATGCTCGGGATCGAGAAAGATTTTTGCGGCGTCTGCGGTTTTGATCCCGCGATTCCACAGCAGCCGTGCGAGCACGTCCGACACGCCGAGCGCATCCGCAAGCTCTTTTGCCGCCTCCCCGGCGTCGGGGAGAATGTTCCAACGTTTGATCATTTTGCTTCCCTCGAAAAAAGGACTGCCAGATGGCAGCCCTTTTGTGTTTCAACTAGATTATTTCGATGCGATGGCCTTGCCCGCGTGCTTCTTCTCCGCCCAGCCGCGGAACGTGACCCAGAGCGGGCTCGCGATGAAGATGGACGAATAGCAGCCGCTGCCGAAGCCGACGAGCAGCGCGAACGCGAAGTCCTTCGTCGTCTCGCCGCCGAAGAAATACAGCGCGAGCGTCGTGAACAGGACCGTGAAGACCGTGTACAACGAACGCGTCAGCGTCTGGTAAATCGACGTGTTGACGAGCACGTCGACATCGCCGCCGCGACGGAAGTGGAGCTTGAGGTTCTCGCGAATGCGGTCGAAGATGACGATCGTGTCGTTGATGGAATAGCCGACGATCGTCAGCAGCGCTGCGATGAACGACGAATCGACCTGCCGCTGCGTCAGCGCGAAGACGCCGAGCACGACGAGAATGTCATGGACGAGCGCGAGAACGGCGGCGACGCCGAACTTCCACTCGAAACGGTACGCGACGTAGAGGATGATGAGCGCCCAAGAAATGACGAGCGCGAGCACGGCGTTCTCGATGAGCTCGCCGCCAATCGTCGCGCCGACTTTTTCCTCGCGGAGCACCGTGTAGTCGCCGACATCCGTCTTCAGCGAGGCCATGACGGCTTTGCGCTGTTCCTCTTCGAGATCGACCGTGCGGATCATGACGTCTTCGGACGCCGTGACGTCGGATGCTGCGCCCGACAGCTGGATCGTACTGCCGTCAAGGCCGTACGGCGCGAGGCTCGTGCGGACTTCCTGGATCGTGACGGGCTGCGCGAACTTCAGGTCGATGATCGTGCCGCCCGTGAAGTCGATGCCGAAGTTGAAGCCGCGCACGACCATGCAGATGATGCCGGCGACGATGACGACCGTGGAAAGGAGGAACCACCACATGCGATGGCCGGAAATATCAAATTTAGGCATTGCGCTTGAGATCCTCCTTTTTCCAAAGCATGAAGCCCGACGCGCCGTAAGCGGCCGGCGACGTGGAAATCTTCGAGGCGATCATGAGCTTCAACATGTACTGCGTCAGCGTGATGGCCGTGAACATGGACAGCAGCGTGCCGAGGCCGAGCGTGATGGCGAAGCCGCGGATCGTGCCCGTGCCGAGGAAGAACAGCACGCCGGCCGCGATGATCGTCGTGATGTTCGAGTCGAAGATCGTCGTGAACGCGCGCTTGAAGCCCGCATCCATCGAGAGGCGCAGCGTCTTGCCCTGGATCTGGTATTCCTCTTTGAAATGCTCGAAAATGAGCACGTTTGCGTCGACGGCCATACCGATGGAAAGGATGATGCCCGCAACGCCCGGCAGCGTCAGCGTCGCGTCGAGCGCCCAGAGGAGCGCGAGCAGCATGACCGTGTAGGCCATGAGCGCGACGTCGGCGATGAAGCCCGAGAGGCGGTAGAACAGCAGCATGAACAGCAGGACGGCGCCGATGCCGACGGCGAACGCGAACTCGGATTTGTCTTTCGAATCCTGGCCGAGCGACGGGCCGACCGTGCGCGTCTCGATGATGTTGACCTTGACCGGGAGCGCGCCGGAGCGCAGGACGACGGCGAGGTTCTGCGCCTCTTCGAGCGTCTTCTGGCCGCTGATCTCGGCCTTGCCGCCGAGAATCGGCTCGCGGACGTTCGGCGCCGTCAGCACTTCGCCATCGAGCAGGATGGCGATCGTGCGGCCGACGTTCTTCGTCGTGAGGTCGGCGAATTTCTGCGCGCCTTCGTCCGTGAATTCGAGGTTGACGACGTTCTGGCCGTTCTGCTGGTTCGTCGCGGCCTGCGCGTCCTTGAGGTCCGTACCCGTGAGCACGGTGTTGCCTTCCTCGTCCTTGAACTCGAGCATCGCGGTCTTGCCGATGGTCTTGATGGCGGCATCCGGGTCTTTGACGCCCGGCAGCTCGATGATGACGCGGCGCTCGCCTTCGCGCTGGATGATCGGCTCCGTGAGGCCGAGCGCATTGACGCGCTTCTCCATGATCGTGACGACGCGGTTCATCGCGTCATCGTTGACCTGCGCGATGTCCGTGTCCTCTGCCTCGAGGACGACGTGCGTGCCGCCCTGCAGGTCGAGGCCCCGACGGATGGAGTTCGCGAGCGGCTGCACGCAGAAGACGAACACGCCGACAATCACGGCCACGCAGGCGAAGAGCTTCAGGAGATTGTCTCTTTGCAAAGAACTTCACTCTTTTCCGTTTTTATTTTTGAGAAAATCAATGACTTTTTGTTTGACCGCTTCTGCGTCGAGCGCATCGGTCTGGATGTATAAGTCCGCATGGGCTTTCGCATCAGCGAGCCTTTTGTGCTGCGTGTCGATGCGGTCCTGTCCCCAGTAGACGACGCGGCGTTTCTTCACCGTGTCGAGCGTCGCATCGATCATCACGAGCACGTCGGGATGATGCTTGTTCCAAAAATCATGCACGCACGAATGCTCCTGCGCGACGTTGTAGGCGTCGTAGCCCGCGACGCGCAGGCCGCGCACGAGCGTCGTCTTGCCGGACGCGCAGATGCCGACGATGGCAATCCGCATGACGTTTCACCTCTTTTATCCCACGGGATAAATCGCTTTGAGCTCCTCGATCTTCGGCGCGCCCTCGCGGCCTTCGGCGACGCCGAGCACGACGACCGTCATGTCGTCCGCCGCCTTGTTGTCGTCGAGCGCGAGCGCGTACTCAAGGATGCTGCGCGCGATGAAATCGACGTCGTCCGCCGTGTTCTTGCGCACGTAGTCCATGATTTTTTCGAAGTCCGCCAGCCGCCCGGAGCGCTTGCGTCCGGCATGAGCGATGCCGTCCGTGTACGACACGACGAGCATGCCCGGCGTCAGCGGGAGCTCGTACATGCGCGGCTTCATGTGGCGGTGCACGCCGATGGGCTCGACCTCGTCATCGTAGACCGTCTCGTAATCCGGCGTCACAACGATCGTCGGGCAGTTCGAATTGCGGCTGATGACGACCGTCTCCGTCTCGAGGTCGGCGCTGACAACCGTCAGCGTGCACGAGACCTTGCGGTCTTTCATCGCATAGAGGTAATCATGCACGGCACGCGCCACGGCGCCGTCACGCGCGCCATCATTGATGAGCGACACGGCCTTGGACACGACCCAGTTGCTCGTGTGGTGCGCGGCGAGGCCGTTGCCCTGCCCGTCGGCGATGATGGCCGAGATGCCGCCATGCGGCCGCTCGGCGAGGTCGCAGCTGTCGCCGCAGTATTCATTTGCATATTTGGCCGTCTTCGCGAGGCCGATCTTGATTTCCATACTAGACTCCTGGTACCTGGGTGCAGGCGAACGCGCGCGATTCCGTGCAGATGGCCTGGACGTAGATGTCGTGCGGCTCCATCGGGATAACGCCCTGCGGCACGACGAGCGCGTCGAACGTCAAGGCGATGCGCTTGGCTTGCGTCGCGCGCAGGCCGAGGTAGCGGTCGTAATAGCCGCCGCCGAGCCCGAGCCGCGCACCATCGACGCCGAACGCCGCGCCCGGCACGACCGCGAGGTCGATTTCCGCGGGGATGACGATGGAGCGCAGCGACGCCGGCACGTTTCGGATGCCGTAAAAGCCGATTTCGAGGCAGTCGAGCGACGGGACTTCCACAGCCTCCATCATGCCGCGCCGCGAGATCCACGGTATCGTGATGCGCTTGCCATCCGCAATACAGCGCTCGATGAGCGCATCCATCTGGACTTCGTCTTCCATCGAGGCGAACGCGAACACCGTGCGCGCATTTTCATATGAGGGCGATGCGCAGAGCCGCTCGATCATCCGCACGGACGCCTCATTGCGCTCCGCCGGCTGAATGGCGTGGCGAATGGCCGTCATGCGCGCGCGCAGTTCCGCCTTCGCCGCGAGCGCATCCGGGTTGCCCGGACGTTGCGCCGGCCCCATTTACGCTTCCGCGACGGTGACTTTGCCGTTGATGGCCGCGCGCGCGAACGTCATCACGATGCCGTCAGCGACCTGGAGCTGCACCGTCTTGTCGTCGAGCGCGGCGATCTTGCCGTAAATGCCGCCAATCGTCACGACGTCCGTGCCGACCGTAAGGCTGTCTAGAAGCGCCTTGCGCTTCGCCGCCTGCTTTTTCTGCGGGCGGTACAGCATGAAGTAAAAGAGAGCGACCATGACAACGATCATCATGACCGTGCTCGTTGCTTCCTGTGACATGGAGATTCCTCCTTTTATGATTTCCGATGCGGGTCGTATTGCGCGAGGAACTCGGCGCGGAATGTGCCGAACGTTCC
>NZ_JALFCU010000006.1 GCF_022771645.1 Selenomonas sp. | reverse complement strand
CTCGCAGCTGTCGTTGTGGTTGTACCGCAGGACGACATTGCTCATGTCTGCCTTGTCAAAGGCGTGCGCGCCGATGCTTTCCTTGTAGTCGATGCCGCTGTCTGGGTCATGCCACATCACGGCGGGCTGGTCAAAGACTGCGGCGTAGCCGCTCACGGTCATCTCCTCATCGTCCGCTGCGAGGTCAGCTTTCCGAAGCTCCATCTGAATCCTTTTCTCCTTCGCCATCATCCTTCACCTCCTTTCCAGCCTTCGCCTTCTGATACTCATCGACGAGCGGCGTGTTGACGAGGTTGAGCGTCTGCACGAGGCGGTCGTCTCCGTCGTCAACAGGCGGCAAATTCATGATCTCGAGGCACTGGTTCGTTGTCAGCACGCCGAGCGGGCGCAGCTGGCGGATCATCTCCGTTTTTGTCGCCGTCGTCGCATACGTCAGACGGTTCGCGTCGAAAATGATGCGATTCCCCGCGGCGATTTCCGCCGCCGTGAAGATTTTCCGCGTGAACTCCTGTGAGAAACGGATGGCAAGCGGCTCGATCGTGCTCTCGAAGAACGCCTGCCACTGCGCCTCCGTGTAATTGTTCGCGACGATCTCCTTCGAAATGCCAAAGTAGCGGTACACATTCTCCCGCAGGTAATCGAGTTGCGAATGATCCGCCGCCACGGGCTCCGTGTTGTTCGGCGTGAAGGAAATCGTCCCGTCCGTCGTCACGATGCCGCCCGTTTCCTTGTCCTTGATCTGCTCCATGAGCAACTTCGACTTCTGCTTCCACTGATCGGAGCCGATCTGCCCCGCGATCTGCGCGACGCCCTTGATTTTTCCCGAGTTCACAGCGGCGTTCTCAAACGACTGCTGCAGCGTCTCAAGCAGGGAAAGCACCGACTCCAGATTGGAATCCACGTCAGAAACGATATCGCCCTTCTGAAAGAAGTTCCTGACGTGGATGAGATCAGCATAAGGCACCGTCTCGCGCTTGCCGTTTAGAAAAACGAACTTCACATAGAGCTCGCCCGCCACCTCACGGATGTCTGTCGACATGTAATCAAGCGGCCAGAGCTCGATCGCCCTGCCGCGCGCGTCGCGCTTGATCTTGATGTAGCCGTTACCGCTCTGAAGCGTCGAAGCCGTGACGCGGTAGAGCATATCGTAGGCGGTCATGTAAGGATTCGGCTCCAGCGTCAGGAGATGCGAGAGCGCGCTATCCTCCGCAGGCACCTTTTCCCCACCATCAAGCACGATATGCGTTGGCTTGAGTTTTGCCGCGTGCTTCGCGATGACGTCGACGCACGTCTTCACGAGGATGTCGTTTGTATGCAGCCCCGAGCTGAAAAATACATTCTTCCAGTCGTTGATGAGCTCCATTCTCACAGAGTTTGGCGCATCCGGCTCGTTGCCACTGTTGCCGAAAACCTTCTGGATCAATGAGCGAAATTCCATTCCATCACCTCCTCAAATGTCGTCTTTGTAATTCAGCCAAACACAAAACGCATCGAGGAAGGATGAATATCCATCGATGCGTTTTCTTGTATTTCTGTTCTTATACGGCTTGACATTGCCCTGTGTGTCCGTGACGGCCTCCGTATTCATGAGGCACCAAAGGAACACGGGGTTGTAGTCGTAATTTATGCGGCGGCGCTTGAAATACGCCCGGCTCTCATACATCTGCGACGACAGCCCCTTGAAAGACTGGTTGACCTTCTCGCAAAGCGCCTGCCCGAACGTCGCTTCCAATTCTTTGGTGAGATACTGCGCGTTGTATGCATCATAGCCTATCTTGTAGGCGTAGACACCGTATTCCGCCTGAAGCTCCGTGAACCACTCTACGACGACATGCTGATCGATGATGTTGCCTGGGCACGTCCGCAGATAGCCGCCCGCCAGCCACTTGTCGTATGGCACCTTGTCGCGCTCGATATGCTCCTCGAGCGTGTCCTGCGGAATCCAATACATCTGCTTGACGTAGAGGACGCCGCCAACCGCGAAGAGCGCCGTCGCACAGGTGAGGTCCGTCGTCTCGGAGAGGTCAACGCCGCCGAAGAAGTACTGGCCAGAGAAGTCTTTGAGGTCGAACGTGTCCGTATTCCGTACATCGTCGAGCTCAAAGAAACTCTCTTTCGCGTTCTCGCGGAAGTTAAACTGCTTCACGAGCATGTCGCGCATCGTCTTTTCGTCGAGCGTCGCGCGATTGTACGCGCTTCTGAGCTGGTCGAGGCTCTTAGACACGCCGAGGTTCGGATTCGCCTTGTACCAATTCTTCTCGTCTGCAATCTCGGCTTTGCCATCGAGCTCGTAGAGGATCGGCAGCGTCGTCTCGTCGATGTAGCTCCCGTCTTTGTAGCCCTTGATGATGTTGCAGTACTCTTGATACTTCGTGTCGAAGATACTATCCTGTTTCACGAAGCCGCCTGTCGACATAACGACGGTGAGCGGCTGCCGCCGCGCGTAGGTGCCGCCGACGAGGACATCATACATATTCCTGTCTTGAATGGCGTGCAACTCGTCAATGAATAGCCCGGAGACATTGAGGCCGTCGAGATTGCCGCTGAGCTTAGAAAGCGGCTCGAACTTGCCGAAATTCATCCGGTTCTCGATGAGATTGACCTTCGGGCGCAAGTATTTCCTAAGCGTCGCATTGTGCGCCACCATCATGCGCGCGTAGTCCCAGACAATCTTACTCTGATGGCGGTCTGTAGCCGCTGTATAGAGCTCAGGACCGTCCTCGCCGTCTGCCGTGAGCAGATAGAGCGCGATGGCCGCGCCGAGCACGGATTTCGCGTTCTTGCGCCCAACGAAGAGAAAGAGCTCGCGATACTGGCGATAGCCTGTTTCCTTGTCTACAAAGCCGAAAACGGCTTCGACAAGTGCCTTTTGCCAAAGTTCTAATCGAAATGGCGGGCTTCCCGGCATTTTCGGAATCGTGCAGAACGTCTCGATGAAGTCTACTGCGCGCTGCGCCCGCTCGGGACGATAGATATACCGCCCGCCCGGGTGCTCCATATTCTTCACGAGATGGCCATAGACCGCCCGCAGGCGCTTGCTCGCGGGGATGCGACCGCTCTCGATGGCTTCATGGTATGCCTCGATAGCATTCATGCGGAATCATGCGCCTCGATGAAGCTCTTGAGCGCGTCCTCCCCATCTGCCGCCTCCGGCAGATAGTCACGGAACTGCCGGAGATAGGCGTGCAGTAGTTTCGCGTACTGCGTATAGACCTGGACGGACGGCGAGATCCGCACGCCGCTTTGACCTCCGCCGTTGTTATACTTGACCGTTACGCCGTGGACGATGGTATCTTCCTGTATCTCATCGAGCATCGCCGTTTGATACGCGACCTTATCGATGAGATTGAGCAGCAGCGCCTTCCTCTGCTCGTCCTCCACATCCTCCGCGAGCGGCAGCAGTTCCTTCTTGTACTGCTCAATCGCATCGCGCCGCCCTTTCTCCTTTTTGGTCATCCCTCTCACCGCCTTTCCTTATCGTATCCACCATGAATGTACATTTTCTTTACTTTGTCCGCACTACCCGTACTGCAAAACTAGAGATTTCTCGCAAAAGAGTAGGGGCTCAGGTCTGTGCTACAGAGAAAAAATTATACCCCAGGGGGGTGTATCTTCAAGTATTTACACGCCCTGCGCCCCTTCTCCATCGCGTCTCGCCTCATCGCTCCCTATGTCCCTTCATGCTTTCGTTCTCTTTCGCTCGTCCGGCGCCCGCACGTCTACGATTCTTCCTTGCTCATCGTACACGTACTGCCGCCCGCTCTCCTTGTGATGCTCCTCATAGTGACATTCGTGGCAGAGTAGTTCCAGATTCTTCTCGTTGAGCGTGATGGCGGGATTGTCAATATTCTCCGGCGTGAGATGTATCTTATGA